>JALGZR010000036.1 GCA_025774805.1 bacterium | reverse complement strand
ACTGCTCCGGCCCCAGGAAGTTGCCGGCGCCCCGGATCTCCATGTCGCGCATCGCCAGCCGGAATCCCGCCCCGAGCTCGGAGAACTCCTCGATCGCCCGAAGCCGTTTGCGGGCATCGTCGCGAAGCGCCGCCCCCTCGGGCGTGAGGAGATACGCGAACGCGCGGTGGTTCGAGCGACCGACCCGGCCGCGGAGCTGATAGAGCTGGGCGAGCCCGAACGTGTCCGCCCGGTTGATGAGGATCGTGTTGACGTTGGGGAGGTCGAGTCCCGACTCGATGATCATCGTCGAGACGAGCACGTCGCTCCGCCGCTCGAGGAAATCCATCATCACGCGCTCCAGCTCCCGCTCGGGCATCTGACCGTGGGCGACGTCGAAACGGAGCTCGGGCAGGATCTCGCGGAGCCTCGACGCCACTCCGTCGATGGACTGGACCCGGTTGTGCACGAAGAAGACCTGGCCTCCCCTCTGGACCTCTCGGAGGATCGCCTTGCGGATGACGTCCTCGTTGCTCTCCACGACCTCCGTCACGATCGGCAGCTTGTTCGGCGGCGGCGTGTCGATGACGGAGATCTCCTTGAGCCCGGTCAGCGCCATGTTCAACGTCCGGGGTATGGGCGTGGCCGTGAGCGTGAGGACGTCCACGAGCTCCCGGATCTCCTTGAACCTCTCCTTGTGCTTCACGCCGAAGCGCTGCTCTTCGTCGACGATGACCAGCCCCAGATCCTTGAACTCGACGTCCTTCGAGAGAAGACGATGGGTCCCGATGACGATGTCGACCTGTCCCGCCCGCGCCCGGGCGACGATCCGCTTCTGCTCCCTGGTGGATCGAAACCGGGAGAGCATGTCGATCGTGACCGGATAGGCCCGCAGCCGCTCCCGGAACGTGTTGAGGTGCTGGAGCGCGAGAATCGTGGTCGGAACGAGCACGGCGGCCTGCTTGCCGCCGTTGACGGCCTTGAAGGCGGCGCGAATCGCCACCTCCGTCTTGCCGTAGCCCACGTCCCCGCAGATCAGACGATCCATCGGGCGCGCACTCAGCATGTCCTCTTTGACGTGGTCCGTCGCGCGCCGCTGATCGGGGGTCTCCTCGTAGATGAAGGAGACCTCCATCTCCCGCTGCCACTCGTCGTCGGGGGGGAAGGCGTGCCCGGTCCGCGTGGCCCGGGCGGCGTGAACCTCGAGAAGCGCGGAGGCCATCTTCTCGATCGCCTTCTTGGCGCGGGTCTTGGCCTTCTCCCACTGCGCGGTGCCGAGCTTGGCCACCACCGGAGGCTCGCCCGACTCTCCCCCGATGTATTTCTGAACGAGATTGATCTGATCGATCGGAACGTAAATCGAGTCGTCGTCGCGATAGCGGATGCGCAGGCACTCCGACTCGATTCCCGCCGTCGACAGGAGGTGGATCCCGTCGTAGCGGCCGACGCCGTGGCTGACGTGCACGACGTAGTCCCCCCGGCGCAGCGCGGTGTAGTCGTGGATCGGGGCGCCTCCGCCGTACCGGAAGGCGCGGTAGCGACGCGCCGAGCGCGCGAAGAGCTCGTGATCGGTCAGGACCACGAGATCCTGCTCGGGCATCGAGAAGCCGTTTCTCAGCGGCGCCACCCCGAGCCGGAGAGAGTCCGCCAGATCCTCCAGCATCTCCTCGAGGCGGTTCCGCTGTCCCTGGTTGTCACAGAGGAGGTAGACGGTGTTCCCCGCGTCGACCAGTGACTGGAGCCTCTCCTTGAGCACGATGAAGCTCCCCCGAAAGGTCTCCTGGGAGATCACGCGGATCCTCCGGGGAGCCGGCATCTCGGGAGAGGCGTCGCCGCCGAGGGCCGTCCAGGCCGACTCCCCCTCGAACAACGCGATCCGGAGCACCGTCCGCCCCGCGAGCGTGTCTCCCACGGCGGAGGCGTCGAGGTAGAGCTCCTCCGGTCGCGGGATCGCGGAATCCCGGAGGACGGCCTCCTCGTGCGCGGTCCGGGCGGCGGCGAAGCTCCCGTCGAGACGCTCTTCGAGGCGCGCCGGCTCGTCGAGGACCACGATCCCCGCGCGGTCGAAGTAGTCGAGGACGCTCGCCGGGGCCGGGTGAAAGCGGGGCAGCCAGAACTCGATCCCCTCGAGGGAGGGCGCCCCGCTCGGCCGGATCGGGAGGGGACCTCGCCGGCGCGCCCCGGCGACGGCCTCGGGCGTGAGGAGGAGCTCCCGCTGGGGAAGGACGTCGACGCGCTCGAGCCTGTCGACCGTTCGCTGCGTCACCGGGTCGAAGACGCGGATCGACTCGATCTGGTCCCCGTGGAGCTCGACGCGGAGCGGATTGCGCCGGCCGAAGGGATAGAAGTCGACGAGCCCTCCCCGGACCGCAAAGCTGCCGATCTCCTCCACGAGGCGCTCTCGACGGAAGCCCATCGCGATCAGACGATCCGCAAGATCGTCCCGGTCGAGCTCGTCTCCCCGGGCCAGCGACAGCCGGGCGGCGGCGAAGGCCGCGGGCGGCGGGATCCGTCCCGCCACGGCGCGGGCGGTCGTGACGACGACGCCCGGATCGCCCGACTGCAGCCGGGACAGCGCGGTGATGCGCTCTCCGAGGAGGCCGACATGTGGGGAGCGCCGGTCGTAGGGGAGAACCTCGGTCTCGGTGAAGAAGAGAACCCGTTCCTCTCCCAGACAGATCTCCAGGTCGCCGAGCAGCGCCTCGGCCTCCTCCCGGTCGGAGAGGATCGCCAGCAGAGGTCGTCCGGTCTCCCGGTGGAGGTGAGCGAGGACCATCGCCTTGGCGGAGCATGCGAGTCCGGCCAGGCGGCCCCTCCGGTGCCGGAGGAGATCTTCGAGGAGCCCCCCGACGGCGGGATCGTCGACGACGCGATCCCGGATCTCGTCCACGAGGTTCATGCCGTCGCCTCCTCGGGCGTTCGACGAAATCGGGAGGCCAGACCCATCTCGACCGCGAGCAGAACAGCGGCGACCCAGAGGAACCATCGCCCGATCTCCCGTCCGACCCTCGCCTCCCGGACGTGCCGCGTGAGACCGGTGCCCTCGGAGAGAACCGCGCCTCGTCCCGGACCGCGCCGGCGCTCGAGCTCGGCCGCCGGGATGCGCGTCGGGTCCGACTCCCGGCCCGGCACGTTCGCCGCCACGGCGGCCAGGGTGTCCCCTCCCCCGGAGACGAAGACCCAGAACCCCGGCCGGTCGGCCACGGGGAGCTCGACGGCGTAGCCCCCGGGATCGGGCACGACCCCGGCGGCCCGCTCCGCCCCCTCGGGCGATAGAAGCGTCAGAGCCCCTCCCTCGGGCACGCGGGAGAGGCGCACGACGGTTCCCTCGCCCACCGTGACCTCCCGCGTCGTCTTGGCGGCGCGCTCCGAGAGGTAGCGGACCGCCTCGTGAACGAGCGGGAGGAACGCGCCCGTGAGCGGAAGGTCGCTCCACGCCGCGTCGAGGGCCGAGGTCAGAAACAACACGCGCCCCGGAAGGAGAGAGGACTCCACGAGGGCGGCGTCGCCGTTCGAGAACGAGGCGAGCACCGACGTTCCCGGGCGCGGGACGAAGCGCAGGTGCCGGGTGAACCGGACCTCGGTCAACCCGCCCTCGCCCCCGCGGAACAGATCGAACAGCGGGTGGGTCGGATCGAGCTCGCTGATGCGCAGGGCGTTCGGATCGGTGCCTCCCTCGGCCAGCGTTCCGGGCAGGAAGCGAGGTAGGAAGGACCGCCCCCAGGCGGCGGCGTCGGTCCGGGGACCGGGAACGACCAGGACGCCGCCCCCGTCGGACAGGAACGACTTGAGTCCGCCGAGCTCCTCTTCGGAGAGACGATCCACGTCCGCGACGACGACCACCGCCTCCCGGTCCGGGGAGAGATTCGTCAGGCTCCCCGGTTCTCCGTGACGCACCGCGAATCCTCCGACGGCGGCGCCGCGCGGAGCCAACGCCGCCTCGAGGTAGCGGCGGGCCGCGTCGTCCCCCGCGACGAGCGTCACCGGGACCGAGCGAGCGGTGCGCAGCGTGAAGGAGCGCCGATCGTCGTCGGCGAGTCCGCTCCCGGAGCGCACTACGATCGAGCCGAGGTGGAGCCCGTCCTCGGCGAAGGTCTCCCGAAAGGTGAGAGCCAGGCGGGAGGCGGGGGCGAGATCGATCCGCCGCCGGTCGACGACGACGCCGTCGATCTCCATCTCGACCTCGACCTCCCGGGGACCGAACCCCGGCCCCGCCGCCACGACCGATCGGAACTCGATCGGAGAGCCCTTCTCCAGGATCTGACCGGAGAAGTCGACCGATTCCACCCAGGCGTTCGGGGGAGGCGCATCGCCCCGCACCGGGTAGAGGAAGAGCCCCGTTCCGTCGAGAAGCTCCGGTCCCTCCGACTCCGACTCCCACGCGCCGCGCTGGAAGTCCGAGACGACGTGGATCTCCCGGTGCAGGTGCCGCGCGCTCTCGAGCGCTCGCGCCGCCCTCCGGATGGCGGCGGGAAGGCTGACCGCGGCGAGACCCGGACGGGCGATCGCGATCCGCTCCCGGGCGAGCGCGAGATCGCGGATCCCCTCCGGTCGCGAGCCGCCGTCCGCGCCCGGGACGAGAAGCAGCACTTCGTCTCCCCGCTCCAGCGTGGCGAGGATCTGGAGCGCCGTCTCCTTCGCCTCGTCGAAGAGCGCGCCGTCATCACACCGACCGCGCATGGAGAAGCTCCCGTCGAGGACGATCGCCGCGGAGGTGGAGCCCCGCCCCCCTCCGGCGGACACTCCGGTCAGCGTCGGGCGCGCCATCGCGAGCGCCACCGCCGCGATGATCCCCATCCTCGTGAGCAGCAGGAGCCACTGCCGCACCCGCACACGGCGCATGCTCTTCCGCTCCAGGTTCCGGAGGAACTCGAGCGACGAGAAGTCCTGCCGCCGTGCGGTCCGCCGGCTCAGGAGATGGATGACGAGCGGCACCGCCATTCCGAGGAGGCCCAGCAGAAACAGGGGGTTGAGAAACGTCATCGTCCTCGCACTCGCCGGCGCCGCCGGTACGTCTCGTCCGGCTCGACCGATCGGAAGAGAGGAGCGGGTCTCACCCGAGCCGGCTCCGCTTGTGGAGATAGGCGAGGAGCGCCGTATCGAACGGCGTCTCGGTGTTCATCGGAACGTAGTCCACCCCGATCTCCCGACAGGCGCGCCGGTACCTCCCGGTCCATCTCTTCACGCTCCGAACGTACTCCGGGCGGAGCTCCCAGGGCCGGACGAGCATTTCCTCGTCCGTCTCGAGATCGCGGAAGACGGCCTCCCGCCGGAAATCGAACGTCCGCTCCGCCGCGTCGAGGACGTGGAACACGATGACCTCGTTCTTCTTGTGCCGGAAGTGCTTCAGAGCGAAGAGCACGGCGTCGGGATCGTCGAAGAGATCGCTCATCAGAATGACGAGGCCGCGCCGTCTCACCCGATCCGCGAGACGGTGGAGGGTCTTCGCGAGCTGCGTGGCCGCGGCCGGGCGCGCCCGCTCCAGCTCGGAGAGGATCACGTGGAGGTGCTTGCCCGCGGAACGGGGAGGAATGAAGCGGCGGATCTCCTCGTCGAAGAGAAGCACGCCCACCGAGTCCTGTTGCCGGAGCATGAGATAGGAGAGCGCCGCGGCGAGATAGCGCGCGTAGTCGAACTTCGAAACCTCGCCGGTCGTGAACCCCATGGAGGCGGACCCGTCGAGCACGAGGTAGGCCCTCAGGTTCGTCTCCTCCTCGAACTCCTTCACGTAGAAGCGGTCCGACTTGCCGTAGACCTTCCAGTCGACCGCCTTGAGCGGATCGCCCGGCATGTACTGGCGGTGCTCGGCGAACTCCACGCTGAATCCCTTGTAGGGACTCTTGTGCAGACCGGAGACGAATCCCTCCACGACGGTTCGAGCGCGCACGTCCATCCCCCCGATGCGCGCGATGGTGGCCGCATTGAGAAGAGGGGTCCCCTCGGGCCGCCGCCCGGGCTTCTGCTTCGACGCTCGCGCCGCGCGGTCGGGGTTCAAGAGGACACGGTCTCCGCGGGCTGCACGTGCTCGACGAGGCGGTCGACGATGTCGACCGGGTCGACGCCCTCGGCCTCCGCGTTGAAGTTCGTGACGATCCGGTGCCGGAGCGCGGGCCGCGCGACGGCCCGCACGTCGTCCACCACCGGCGTGTAGCGGCCGTCGAGGATGGCCCGGGTCTTCGCCCCGAGGATCAGGAACTGGCTGGCGCGGGGACCCGCTCCCCAGGAGACCCAGTCCTTGATGAAGGAGGGCGCGTCGTCCGACTTCGGTCGCGAGGCCCGTACGAGACGCACCGCGTAGCTCACCAGATCCTCCGACACGGGGACGCGGCGCACGAGCTCCTGGAGACGGATGATCTCCTCGCCGGCCAGGACCCGCTCCAGATCGGCGTGATAGGCCGAGGTGGTCTCCTCGACGATTCGCGTCTCCTCGCCGAAGCTCGGATAGTCCACGAACACGTTGAACATGAACCGGTCGAGCTGCGCCTCGGGGAGGGGGTACGTCCCCTCCTGCTCGATGGGGTTCTGCGTGGCGAGCACGTAAAAAGGCGGCGTCAGCGCGTACGTGTTCCCGCCGGCGGTCACCTCCCTCTCCTGCATCGCCTGCAGGAGCGCGGCCTGAGTCTTCGGCGGAGTGCGGTTGATCTCGTCGGCGAGAACCACGTTCGCGAAGACCGGGCCCTTGATGAACCGGAAGCTCCTCTGGCCCGTCTCTCCCGAGGTCTCGAGCACGTCCGTTCCGGTGATGTCCGAGGGCATGAGGTCGGGCGTGAACTGGATGCGGCTGAACTCCAGGTCGAGAACCCGGGCCAGGGTGCTCACGAGGAGGGTCTTGGCCAGACCGGGCACACCGACCAGAAGACAGTGTCCGTTCGCGAGAATGGAGATCACCAGGGTCTCGATGACCTCGTTCTGTCCGACGATGACCTTGCCGACCTCGGCCAGAACCTTGTCGTGGGCGACCTTGAGCTCGCGGACGGCCTGGACGTCCTGGGCCTCGTTGCGATTCAAATCTTCAGTCTCCTTCCCGGGGCCCCTCGCCCCTGTCCCTCTGTAGACACCCCTCGCCGTCCGGGGTTCGCGGGAATCCGTCTCGGCGCCGGGCGCGTCCGGGCCGGGAACCTTTGCGACGGGCGCCGCCGCCCCGGTTCCGGGCCGGGCACCTCCCCCCTAGCCCGGTCCGCCCCGATCCTCCCGGCGCAGGCCGTACTTCTCGATCTTCTTGTAGAGATTGCTCCGCTGCATCCGGAGCGCCTCCGCGGTCCGGCTGACCTTTCCTCCGTGGCGCGCGAGCTGGTGTCGGAGGTAGGCCCTCTCGGATTGCTCCTTGAACTCCTCGAACGTGGACGCCTCGAGCAGGCCGGCCGTCTCCTTCGCCGGGGCGGCTCCGGGGACGCCGGTGGCGAAGGGCACGTCCTCGGGCGTGAGTCTCACCCCGTCGGAGAGAATCACCATCCGCTCCAGGGTGTTTCGGAGCTCACGGACATTTCCGGGCCAGTCGTGGCGGTGCAAGAGCGCCATCACGTCGTCGCCGATCTCGACCGGGGGAGCGTCCTCGCGCTCGCAGTAGAGCCGGAGGAAGTGGCGCACGAGGATCGGCACATCCTCCCTCCGGTCTCTCAGGGGAGGAACCTGGATCGGCACGACGTTGAGGCGGAAGAAGAGATCGGCGCGGAAGGACCCGCGGGCCACCGCCTCCTCGAGATCCTGATTCGTCGCGGCGAGCGTACGCACGTCCACCGAGAGCGTCTTGGAGCCGCCGATCCGCTCGAAGCTCCCCTCCTCCAGGACGCGCAGCACCTTCGCCTGCACGGCGAGGCTCATGTCCCCGATCTCGTCGAGGAGAAGCGTGCCGCCGTCGGCGAGCTCGAACTTGCCCTCGCGGCGGGAGGTCGCGCCGGTGAAGGCGCCCTTCTCGTGCCCGAACAGCTCCGACTCGATGAGCTCCTCCGGGATCGCGGCGCAGTTGATCTGGAGGAACCGACCCTCGGCCCGCTTGCTTTCCCGGTGGATCGCGTGGGCGACGAGCTCCTTGCCGGTTCCGTTCTCCCCCATGATCAGGACCGTGGCGTCGGTGGGCGCGACCTTGTCGAGCGCCCGGAGGACGCTCTCGATCGCGGGCGAATCTCCGACGATCTCGAGGCTCTTGCCGAGACGTCGGAGCGCGGTCTCGCTCTCGGTCCTGAGCACGGCCTGGGCCAGGCCGTTGCGGATCGTGAGGAGCAGGCGGTCGCGGTCCGGAGGCTTTTCCAGGAAGTCGAAGGCACCGAGCTTCGTGGCCTCGACCGCCGTCTGCACGGTCCCGTGCCCCGAGACCATCACGCACACGACGCCGGGGTGGGCCCGTTTCGTCCGGTCCAACAGCTCGAGGCCGTCCATGCCCGGCATCTTGATGTCGAACAGCGCGAGATCGAAGCGGCGCTCCGCGAGGAGCTCCAAGGCGGCCGGGCCGGAGTCCGCGGTCGACACCGCGTAGTCCTCGTACTCGAGGACCCGGCTCAGGGACTCCCGAATCGTCGGATCGTCGTCGACGATGAGGATGCGCGCTTTGGTCACGGGGCCTCCGGGGGTGGCGAAGGGGGACGCAGGGCCTACACGACAGAGCCGGCACGACGGAATCCCCGTCCCGTCGCCGGGGCGGGGTTCGAGACGCTCCAGGGTAGACGAAGCCATCCCGGAATCCAGGGAAAAACGGGGCGATCGCGGTAGGGGCCGGATTCCGGGAATGAGGAGGGGGCTCGCTCCGGGGGCGGCGACAGGGGCGACGGCGGCCACCCGGACGGGGTAGAATGCCCGGCACGCAAGCCTGCATTTCTCACCAGGCTCGTCGCGAGGCTGTGGATCGTCGTGTTTGGCGAGGAGATGGGGCGCTTTCACCCGAGGCGGGGCCGTAGCCCCGTCGCAGGGGGGAAGCGCGCCGGCGACGAAGCCAGGCGCGGCAAGCCGCTGCCGCAGCAGAGGCCGGTGAGATATGCAGGCTGACGGACCGCCCGAAAGGACCGCCGACAGGAGAAACCATGGACTGGCACGAACTGCAGAAGGTCAAGGTCACCGAGCTCCGAGAGATGGCCAAAGATAAGGCCGGGACCACGGGGGTCACCGGTCTGTCCAAGGATCGGCTCGTCGAGATCGTGGCCGAGGCGCTCGGGATCGAGAAGCCCCACCTCGTGGTGGAGGGGATCGCGAAGGGGAAGATCAAGCGGAAGATCCGCGCTCTGAAGGCCGAGACGAAGGAGGCGATCGCCGCGAAGGACCGCGCCCTCATCAAGAGGAAGCGCCGGCAGATCCACCGCCTCAAGCGACGCATCCGCCGGGCCGCGCACCTGACGCACTAGAAAAGCGCACGCGCAGCCCGCCGGTACTGCGGCGCCGATTCGGCGCGGCGGCGCGCCGCCTGGAGGAAGGGCGGTGTCCGGACGGACCGGGAGGCGGTTCGGTTCGCCGAGGTCAAGGTACCGTGGAAGGAAGTCCCCACCCGAGTCCGCGCCCGGCGGAGTGGGGTCTGCCCGGGAGTGGACGGGGTGTCTCGTCGCAGGCACGCAATCGACTCCGGAGGGCGACGCGCCTCGATCCGCACACGAAGACAGGTCTCAGAGGAGGTGCGTCTCCAGGTCGTGACCGCGGCGGACGGAGGCGGCCGTCTTCGGCGTCCCCGGCGTCTTGCCGGGAGCCGGGCGCGCGGGTCGATGCTCCGGGACGGCGGGCCGCTCGGAGGAGCCGGCCGGCTCCTCCGAGCGGCCCGCACCGATCGCGAGGCGTCCCAACCAGCCTCGGACCCCCTCGCTCCAGCCCGCCGGAACCTCCCGCGCGTACCGCACGTGGCGCCCGACCTTCCGATCCCGCACGAGCCCCGCGTCCTTCAGCACCTTCAGATGCCTCGACACCTTCGGTTGAGGACAGCCGAGGGCCTCGACGAGGTCTCCCACCGAGCGCTCGCCCTCCCGCAGCTCGTCGAGAAGGGCGAGGCGGGTCTCATCCCCGAGAGCTTGGAAGAAACGTGCCGCCTCGGCCGCCTCTCCCCCCTCCGCCGTCACGGTGGCCTCCGCCGCTTCCGCCGCCTTCTCCCCCCTCATGTCACGCTCCTCGGCTCGGAGCGGCCGGAGATCCCGGGGAGGAGGTAGTCGTTGAGGGCGCGGTCCAGGTCGTACTCGGGCCGGAATCCCCAGTCGGCCCGCGCGCCGTCGTCGTTCACGTCGGCGGGCCAGGAGTCGACGATCGCCTGCCGTTTC
Source organism: bacterium (assembly GCA_025774805.1). GTDB lineage: Bacteria > ARS69 > ARS69 > ARS69 > ARS69 > JALGZR01. The sequence continues at coordinate 45,405 of JALGZR010000036.1, read as the reverse complement.
GTGTCCACCGAGAACGTGATGTCGGCATCCGGCCAGCGCGCCATCACCCGCTCCCGGAACTCCTCGGCCGACGGATTGAAGCTCGTCACGTTGTAGCTGCGGCGGGTGAGAAACGACTCGTCGGCCCGCTCGAGGAGGAGAAGCGCGCGGATCGCGTCGGGCATCGCCATGAACGGGATTCGCGTGTCGGGCCGCACGAAGCAGGCGTACGGCTTCCCGGCGGCCGCCGCGTGGATCATCTCCGGAAGGAAGTCGGAGGTCCCGCCGGAAGGGACCGTGACGGCGCTGATGAGTCCCGGAAAGCGGATGGACCGGAAATCGACGCCGCACGAGGAACTCGATTGCGTGCTGAGCTGCTTGTAGTGCCTCGCGTAGTACCGACCGAGGTGCTCGCAGTACGCCTTGTTGCACCCGTACATCGTCGTCGGAAGGTTCCAGGTCTTTTCCTGGATCCGGCGCATGGACGTCTTCACTTCCAGGGAGGGCATACCGTAGACCGCGATCGAGCTCGGAAACAGAAACTTCACGCGTCGGTCCGACCACTCGGACTGCACGGCGGCGAGCTCGAGGAGGTTCAGCGTCCCCTGGACGTTGACCTCGTGGGCGGCTCCCGGAGTGAACTCCGCCCGGGTGGACAGCATCGCCGCGAGGTGGTGGATCGTGCGGAACTCGTAGCGCGAGACCAGGCGGTGAAGGAGCTCCCGGTCGAGGATGGAGCCCTGGACGACCTCGTGGCACTTGGAGGCGAGGCTCGAGTCGAGCGCGACGAGATCCAGGGCGACGATGCGCGCTCCGCCCTCGACGGCGAGGGTTTCGATGAGACCGTGGCCGATCTCCCCGTTGGCGCCGGTGACGAGTACGACGGGTTCTCGCATGGGGCGCAGCATACCGGATCGTGAAGGGGCGGGAAAGGTCGGGACGCGTTGACAGGAACGGAGCGGGGTTTCTAGAGTGGCCCTGCCCGGACGCTCCGGGACACCACCGTGCCCGGGGGAGGATCCCGCCATCTTCCGATTCCCGAGACTCGAGGACCGGCTGCGATTCAGCTTCCTCGCGGTCGCCCTGATTCCTTCCCTCATTCTCTTCGCCTTTGCGCTCGACCAGCTCCGGGACGCGCTCGATCGCTTTCACGGGCCGGGGATCGAGCGCTCCCTCTCCGACGCGGGGCGCCTGGCGGGAGAGCTGCTCGATCGACAGGAGTCCGAGGCACGGATGCTGCTCGCGGAGATTCCCGAGACGGCCCCGACCGCGACGGAGCGGTCCGAGCTGATCCGCCGGCTCGCCGCGCGGGGATTCGACTTCGTGGCGTACGAGGACGAGGAGGCGGGGACGATTCTCGTCCCCGTCTCGGACACGGTCCGCGAGATGCCCGGAGTCCCCGGAGAGGAGGAGTGGTCCGCTCTCGCCGACGGCGTGAGCCTTCCCCATCAGCAGGGCCGCGTGCTCCGGTTCTTCGCCCCCGGCTCCGCGAGCGGGGCGCCGGCCCGGGTCCTCGGCCGGCTCGTCGACGAGGAGCTCGCCGAGACGCTTGCCGCGGCCCGGACCGACTTCGGCCGGCGGAGGAACCTCGACGTGCTCCGCCAGGTGCAGTCGGTGGGGCTCCTCGTCGGCGGTCCGGCGATCGTGCTCCTGACGGCGGGAGTGGCGTTCTTCGTCGCCCGCCGGACGGCCCGCCGGATCGCGCGTCCCGTGACGGAGCTGGCCGAGGCGGCCGACGCGATCGCACGCGGCGATCTCTCACGGCGAGCTTCCTCGATCGCGGGCGAGGACGAGATCCGCGACCTCGTGCTCGCGTTCAACCGCATGGGCGAGGAGTTGGAGCGGTCACGGGAGGAGCTGGTTCGCGCGGAGCGCGTCGCGGCCTGGCGGGACGTCGCCCGCCGCATCGCGCACGAGATCAAGAACCCGCTCACTCCGGTGAAGGTCGCGATCCACCGTCTCGAAGGTCGTGTGCCGGAGGACGCGGGAGCGCGCGAGTGTCTGCGCTCGATCGGCGAGGAGGTCGAGAACCTCGAGCGGATCGCGAACTCGTTCTCGGAGTTCGCGAAGATGCCCGTTCCCGAGCTCGCCCCCACCGACTTCGCGGCGGTCGCGCGCGGAGTGGTGGAGCTCTTCGGAGAGGCGTCCGAGGGAGTCGAGATCACGTACGAGGGGCCGGAGTCGCTCCCGCTGGTCGCCGACCGCGATCTCCTCCGCCGAGCGGTGACGAACCTCGTCAAGAACGCTCAGGAGGCGGTGTCCGGATCGGGGGAGGGGCGCGCGGGATCGGGAGGAGGTCGCGTCCGGGTCCGGCTCGCCCGGGAGGGAGAGAGCGCCCGACTCGAGGTGGTCGACGACGGCCCCGGCATCCCTCCCGAGATCGAGGCGGAGCTCTGCCGACCGGGCGTGAGCGCACGGCCCGGCGGCTCGGGGCTCGGCCTCGCCATGGTGCAGCGCATCGCGGCGGACCACCGAGGTACGCTAGTGTGGAAAACGGAAGGGCCCGGAGCCCGCTTCGTTCTGGACATCCCCCTGAAGCTCGAAGAGGAGGGACGATGACCACCGGCCGTCCGGCGCACCGCAGAGCCGCTCTCCTCCTGCTGGCGCTGATCCCGCCGGCGCTGGTCTCGGACGGGGCTTCGGCCCAGGCCCGGGGAAGCGTCGTCCTGGATCGCGAGGTCGTGACGACCGCGATCGTCCAGGTGAAGAGGGCCCTTCCCCGGGGGTGGGAGTCCCATACGATCCGGTGGGAGACGGTGCCGGCCGGGTGGAAGGGCGACTCGACGTGCGTGCTCCTGGAGGTCCGGGACACGACGTGTCGGCTGCCCCACCCTTCGGGCGAGCTCTTCTACAATCCCTTCTACCGTCTCTGGTTCGTGCCCACCGGATGGGAGGGACGAATGGAGATCACGGTCATCGGAGGGGAGTCCGAGGGCGCGACGTACCTCGGGGAGAACCTCGACTTCCGCGTGCTCTATCGGACGCTGGGGGGAAACACCTGGCGCGACGGGGTGGACGGGTTCGTGGACGCGCTGGAGCTCGAGGCGTTTCCGGTGAGCCACCGGCCGCAGCACACGCTCGACGTCGACGCGATGCAGCGACTCTACCAGCGGCTCGACACCGCCACCGGTGGGCGCTCGGGGCGATGGCAGCGACAGATCTACGGGATCGCCGATCTCGGCAGCACCCTCTACCTGGAGCTCCTGACATGGGACACGCGAGGCGTCGGCTCCGAGTCGCCCGCGGATCCGACGTACCTGGGCGAGCTGGCCGAGAGGGAGACCGAGTATCTCGCCCGGCAGGCCCTGGCCGCGTTTCCGGAGAAGCGGACGCTCTACCTGAGGCGGGTCACGGAGAAGTCCTTCGGCGACGTGATGATCGTGAACCCCCGCCTGCTCGCGATGCCGTCCCGCTGACACCCGCCGCTCCCTCCCCGATCGAAGCGCTTTACGTTTCCCGCGACATCCCCCACCCTTCCGGCGAACGGCGCTCTTCCCGGAGGTCGTCTTCGTGCGGCGCATCCTCATCATCGACGACGAGAAGAACATCCGCACCCAGCTCTCGGGGCTGCTCGCGGACGAGGGCTACGGCACGTTCACCGCGGAGAGCGCCGAAAGGGGACTCGCGCTCCTCGCGGAGGAGTCGCCCGATCTCGTGCTGCTCGACGTCTGGATGCCGGGAATGGACGGGCTCGCGGCGCTGGAGAAGCTGAGGGCGGAGGGAAGAGACGTCCCGGTTCTCGTGATGTCGGGTCAGGCCACGATCGACACCGCGGTCCGCGCGACCCGACTCGGAGCGTTCGACTACCTGGAGAAGCCGCTCGATCCCGCGCGACTCCTGGTCACGATCCGCAACGCTCTCCAGTCCGGCGAATTGCAGCGCCGGAACCGGGAGCTCGTCGCCCGCGTCGGGGCCGGCCAGGGGCTGCTCGGCTCGAGCGCGGTGATGCAGAGACTCCGCGACGAGGTCGAGCGGGCGGCCCGCTCGGACGCACGGGTCCTCATCACCGGTGAGAACGGCACGGGAAAGGAGCTCGTGGCGCGCGCGCTCCACGAGGGGAGTCCGCGGGCCGACGGCCCGTTCGGGCGCGTGAACTGCGCCGCGATTCCTCGGGACCTGATCGAGTCGGAGCTCTTCGGTCACGAGAAGGGCGCGTTCACCGGCGCGGAGTCCCGGAAGATCGGCAAGATCGAGGCGGCGGACGGCGGCTCGCTCCTGCTCGACGAGGTCGGGGACATGGCGCTCGAGGCGCAGGCGAAGCTCCTGCGCGTGTTCGAGGAGAACGAGGTGGAGCGCGTCGGCGGAGGACGCCCGATCCGGGTGGACGTGCGCGTGATCGCCGCGACGAACAAGGACCTCTCCGCGGCGATCGAGAAAGGGGAGTTCCGGGAGGATCTCTACTACCGCCTCAACGTCGTTCCGATCGCGGTGCCTCCCCTTCGGGATCGGGCGGAGGACATTCCCGAGCTCGTCGACCACTTCCACCGGCGCTTCGCCGAGGAGATGGGGCGGCCTCTTCCCCCGGTGGACGAGGGGGCCTACGGCGCGCTGAAGGCCTGGCCCTGGCCGGGGAACGTGCGGGAGCTGCGCAACGTGGTGGAGCGGCTCGCGATCATGACCGAGGGGGAGTCGATCGGCCGCGACGAGGTCGGGGCGGTCCTGGCGGGTTCGCGACCGGGCGCGGCTCCCACTCAGGAAGGCTCCGAGACGACCGAAAATCTCCCCCTGCGCGACCTCCTGGAGAACACCGAGCGCGCGGCCATCCTCCGGGCGTTGAAGGCGGCGGGGGGAACGGTGAGCGAGGCGGCCCGGCGCCTCGGCCTCGATCGGGCCAACCTCCACCGGAAGATGCGGCGTCTCGGGATCGGAAAGCCGGAGGGCGAGACGGCGAGCTCCGCCGGGAACGCGACCGGGGAAGCCCCGTGAACGTGTCGGCGCGACCCGGGGGAGGAGTCGGGAAGACAACCCACTCCCTCCGCTTCGGGGACGAAACCGGGTCTGGCCCGCGTATCTCGCGGGGTCTGGGGGCCGGATGGGCTGGTCCGCCCCTTGCACTGTCCGAGAGGCGAGGTTCACCGTCCTCCGCCCCACCCGATTCGCCTCGGAGACCGGCCATGTGCATCTCCCTACGATCCGCCGTCCTCGCCCTCGTCGTCGCCGCCCTCGGCCCCCTTCTTCTCGCCTCCCTCTCCCCGGCCGCGCTGGCCCCCCTGCCGGGCGCCCGGCCGGGGAGCGCGCGGGCGGGGGGCCTGCTCGACCTCGACGCCCGGGGGGACGGAATCGACATCCTCGTCGAGAGCGATCCCGACCTCTCGGACGAGTCCATCTTTCACCGCGGCCGACTGCGAGGAGGGCCTCTCTCGCCGGTGATGACCGGCGAGGGCGTCCTCTTCCGCTTCCGGGACGAGGACGCGCACAGCGTCTCCGTGGTCGGCGAGTTCAACGACTGGGACGAGACGGCGACTCCGATGCGGCGCACCCGCAACGGAGTCTGGCGAACGACGATCGACCTGGACTCCGGCCGATGGAGCTATCTCTATGTCGTGGACGGGGAGTGGTTGACCGATCCCGACAACCCGGTGCTCCGTCCCGCGAAGGACGCGGAGGGAGAGAGCCTCGGCGAGACCTCGCACGTTCGCATCCGGCACGACGAGGTCGTCCTTCCCCGCCCCCGGGGCTTCCACGAGGGGGACGCCGGACTGTCCGGGCGCTACGACCGCGTCGACCAGGTGAGCCTCACCGGCACGCTCTCCTACCGGAACCGGGCCGAGCTCCATCCCGAGCTCACGCTCGCGGGAGGCTACTCCTTCGGTCGCGAGCGCTGGCTTTACGACATCGCGGCCACGCAGCCGCTCATCGACGCCGAGGTCCTCGACGTCGGAGCCGCCGTCTACCGCCGCACCGACACTCCCGACCGGCACCGCTTCGGTGACACCGAGAACACGCTCGCCGCGTTCTTCTTCCGGGAGGACTGGCGCGACTATCACGAGGCCGAGGGCGTCTCGATTCACGGACGGGCCTACCTCGGGAGCTCTCAGGATCTCGTCGTGACGTGGAGGGACGAGGACCATCGATCCCTGTCGAAGACCACCGACTGGGGCCTCTTCGGCGGCAACAAGCGAATGCGCGCGAATCCCCCGATCGACGCGGGCACCCTGCGGTCGATCGTCGTCGACTATGCCCTCGACACGCGGAACTCTCTCACGAATCCCACGCGAGGACTTCTCGCCACCGGGGCCTACGAGTGGGCGGGCGGCGAGCTCGGTGGGGACTTCGAGTTCCGCCGGGGCGTGGTCGACGCGCGACGCTACGCGAAGCTCTCTCCCGGACACTTCTTCGATCTCCGACTGACCGCGGGCCGGATCGACGATGCCCGCCGCAGCGAGCTCGGAGAGGAGCTCGAGGGATTCGACGCGATCCCACGACAGGAGCGTTTCTATCTCGGCGGAGTGGGCACGATGCGGGCGACCCAGTTCAAGTCGATCTCCGGGGATCGCATGCTTCTGGCCAACGCCGAGATCCGCGTGGAGGTCTACGACGATCTGCAGGTCGCGGTGTTCACCGACGTGGGGGACGCATGGGTGGCGGACGATCGCGATGCGAGCCTTCACACGGACGCGGGGATCGGCATTCAGGATTCGGACGGGTCCTTCCGTCTCAATCTCGCGAAGAAGATCGATCGGGAGGATGACGAGGGCTTCTTCGTGAGCGCCCGAATCCGACGCATGTTCTAGACGGACTGAAGAGATCGTGCGGGCACCTCCGTGCCCGCCCGGGGTCAACCGAGGAGGGCAGAGAGCGCGGAGAATCGCACGTCCCGCGAGCCCGCCCTCGCCTCCGCACCTTCGGTGCGCCCATGGATTCGATCCTCTCTCCCGGCCCGGTCCGAAGGCGGACGCCGGGGGCGCTTCTCTCCCTGCTGTTCGCGACCGCGGTCGCCGCGGAGCCCTCTCTCCATCTCGGCCACGACCTTCGCGACGACCGCCTCTGCGCGGCGGTCGAGCTCGTGAACGCCTTCGACCCGGACGTCCGGGGGTCCATCGAGAGCGGCCTGCCGATCACGGTTCGGATCACGGTCGAGCTCTGGCGCGACCGGAGGAGCTGGTTCGACAAGTTGGTGACCTCCCAGGGACGGCGCTTTCGCATCCGCTTCGATCCCGGGGAGCGACTCTACCTTGTCCGGAGCACGGGCCGGCGGACGTGGGAGGAGGCCTTCGAGAACCTGGACGCAGCTCTCGAGGAGGTCTCCCGGCAGGTGCTCCCGATCCGGGCGGCCGGGGACCTCGACCGGGAATCGACGTACTTTCTGGCGGCGGAGGCCGCCATCCAGCATCTCACCCTCGAAGAGGTGCGTGAGCTCGACGCCTGGATCAGCGGCAAGGTCCGCGGGGAGGCGGGCCAGGAGGAGGATCCCGGCCCGGAGGAGGAGGGGGGAGGCGGGATCACGGCGGCCGTGTTCAAGTTCCTCGTGCGCCGGGCCGGATTCGGGGACCGGATTCTGCGGGATCGCAGCGATCGCTTCCGGTCCGCCGATCTCGTCGCTTCCGATCCCGGGCCGGGGGCCCCTGCCCCCCCGTAGTCAAGCCGACCGCCCCCTTTACCGATCCTACCGATAGCGTAGAAAAGGTGCCTCGCTGCCCGGAGCCCCGGACGAACGGACTCCCGGCGGGAGGCACCGATCCCCCGTTCCCCTTGGTCTCGGAAAGGCTCGCATGGATCCGAAGGCGATGGACGACAAGCTCTACTATGTCGAGAGCCCGGACGGTCGGGTTCTGGGCCCCATGAACATGATCCAGATCCTGGAGGGCATCGCCGCCGGAGCGATCCTCGATGACGCCCGTATCTGTGAGGTGGGCGGTCAGGACTGGGTCGAACTGAGCGACGTGGCGTATACGCGCGACGAGTCCACCTCCCTCGCGACCGCGTTTCCGATGGAGCATGTGCCGGCGGAAGGCGGGCCGGAGACTTCGTCCTTCGTTCCGGCGACCGAAGGGCCGGCCGACGTCCCCGCGGAGGGGATCGCGGAACCGCCGGCGACCGAGGAGTTCCCGGCCGGCGAGTTCTGGTCCGCGGCCGATTCGGCGGACGCCGCGACTCCCGACGAGGCCCCGGTCCCAGGAGCGCCGGAGGCACCGAAGACGTTTCCGGGGACGGAGGCGGGCTGGCCGGCACCGGACGCGGCGGAGCAGGAGACGGCGCAACTGCTCACGCCGCCGGAGGAGGCCGGCGTGTCTTCCGCGGAGGACGTCCTCGTCTCGGCGCATTCCGGCGAGGAGGGGGCAGGCGACTTCGCCCTCGACATCGACCAGGTCGAGGAGGAAGGGGTCGAGGAGGAGGCCTTGGCCGCCACGGGCGCTTCGGGCGGAAGCAAGAGGTGGACGGTTCCGGTCGCCGGCGCGGTCGCCGTGCCGGTCATCATCGGGATCTACCTCATGGCCGGTGGAAGGATTCCGTTCTTCTCGGGAGATCGGGACTCCTATATTCCGACGACCGAAATCGCCGCTCCACGATCTCCCGCGGCGGGCGGAGCGGAGACGCCGGGCCCCGCGGGCGCGAATCTGATCGAGGCGGGGTGGGCCGCGCTGCGCGATGGAAAGCCTCGAAAGGCGATCCGCGACTTCGATCAGGCGCTGGCGAGCGATCCGGACAACACCACCGCCCTCCACGGCCGGGGCGCAGCCTCTCTGAAGCTCGGCGACGGAGAGGACGCGGTCGTTCACCTGAAAAGGGCCGTCGAGCTCGATCCGAAGAGCGTGCCCTACGTGCTCGATCTGGGGCGCGCCCTGCTCGCCGCCGATCGTCCCCGGGAAGCCGGGGAAGCGGCGGAGAAGGTCCTGGAGATCTCGCCCGACGAGTGGCCGGCCCGTCTCGTGCGGGGCCGGGCGAGGCTCGCGATCGGGAACGTAGAGGGGGCCCTCGAGGATTTGGCAGCGTTCGTGGAGGAGCGCCCGGCGGCCCGATCGGCCCGACTCGATCTGGCGCGAGCGCTGGCCGCGGCCGGCCGGACCGAACCCGCGATCGACGAGGTCAACATCTATCTGGAGACCTTCCCCGACGATCAAAACGCCCAGCGCGAACGTCTCGACTGGATGCTGGCGGTGGGGCGGCAGGCGGAGGCGGTCGCCCTCTACGGACACCTCGCGCGGGAGCACCCGGCCGATGCGAACATTCAGTACCTGGCCGGACTGGCCTGTGCCGAGACGGAAGACAAGATGGTCTACCTGAAGAGGACGATCCAGATCCAGCCCGACCATGCGGACGCTTTCTCGGCCATGGCCCGGACCCTGGCGTCCGCCGGCCGCACCGACGAGGCCAAGCGGGCACTCCAACAGGCGAGGTCGATCCGTCCGGCGACCCCGGAGGAGACGACGCTCCTCGCCCGCCTCGAAAAGAGCGCGACCGCGACGGCGAAGCCGGAGACGAAGAGGGCTCCGGCCCCGAAGCCGGAGGCCCCGGCCGCGAAGAGCACCTCACCCCGTCTGGCGTCCCGCATCGAGGCGGTCCGGGACGCGCTCGATCGGGAGGACTACGCCGGCGCGCGGCATGTTCTGGAGAAGGCGACGATGGAGCTGTCCCGCGACGCCGAAGCGAAGCGCAACCTCGGCCTCTGGGTGGGGATCGTGGCGTTCGAGGAGGGTCAGTTCGACGACGCGGTGGCCGCCTTCGGAAAGCTCGACTCCAACGCCTCCTACGAGGCCTCGGGAATGGGCGCGGGGACCGTGGGGAACTGGCTGGCGCGATCCCACTTCGCCCGGGGAGACGTCCGAGCGGCCGTTGCGGTTCTCGACCAGGTCGGATCCAAGGACAAGGACGAGTACGCGATCGCCCGCCTCTGGGAGGGGGTCGCGCTCTCCTCGCTCGGAATGGAGGACCTCGCGAATCGCACCTGGACCCGGATCCCGCAGGACGTCGGCTCCCGGGTCGGGCCCCAGGGAAAGGCGGCCCTGCGCTCGGCGGAGTTCCTCGCGGGGCAGATCTCGGAGAAGGAGTACCGGGGCGCGGTCTCGTCGATTCTCGACTTCGAGAACGACATGCACTACTTCCTCGGGTACGCCGCACGCCGCTCCGAGGACTCCGATACGGCCCTGGTGCACTTCCGGGAGGCGGTCCGCTCCTCGAAGGGACACGATTTCCCGTATCACCTCGCCGAGTCGGAGATCGTGGGAGAGGGAATCGGGGTCCGGTAGCCGGCCGGACCTCTCCGGCTAGCCTCGATCCGTCAGAGAATCTCGAGGGAAAACGCACGAGAGCGCGCCAGCCGGGGTCGCGCGCAGCCCGAGCCAAGCGGAGCTTATCTCACGATGAGTGAGTATTGGCGAGGGCGAGCACGGCCGCGGATGGCATGCTATCGTGCGAGCGTCAGCGCTTTTCGCCGAGATTTTCTGAAGGATCGAGGCTAAGAGGCCTTGGGGAGATCCCGCAGGGGATCTCCCGCCCCCGATCTCGCGGGGGCGAACTCCGAACCGTCGGGGGCTTCGGCCCCCGTCCTGTTCGAGAGGACGCGCTTCGGATCGGTGAGGATGAGCCATCGCGTGAACTCCGCGCCGATCAGGAACGCGAGCGAAGAGGCGTAGACCCAGATCATCGTGAGGATGAGCGCCCCGAGCGATCCGAAGATCGGCCCTACCCGGGAGACGTTCACCAGGTACCACGCGTACGACCCCTTCACGAGCATCCACAGCCCCGCCCCCACGAGCGCTCCCCACACGGCGTACCTGAACGGCACCGCCACGTGGGGAAGCATGCGAATCGCGAGCGTGAAGCAGATGACGAGAAGGGGTCCGATCGCCCACGTCGACAGGTGCAGACCCACCGGCAGCCCGCCCCTCCGCCCCGTGAGGCTCTCCAGGTTCTCGAGGCTCTGATCCACGGCGTTCACGGCGATCGTCGCGAGGATCACGATGAACACCACGACCGCCAACCCCACCGAGAGCATCTTCGACTTCAGGAAGCTGCGCCGTCCCGGAACGAAGATCTTGTCCAGGCTCGACTGAATCGCGACGAACACGAGATCCGTCGACAGGAAGAGTCCGGCGCCCCCGATCCACCCCAGCAGCCCCGGATTGCGAACGACCTGGTCGATGTTCCGAATCAGCTCCTTGGAGATGAAGGGGACGTACTGCGTGATGGCCGCGAGCAGATCGTCCCGCACGGTCGCGGATCCCTGGAGGAAGTACCCGATGACCGCGAGAAAGAAGAACAGGATCGGCACGAGCGAGAGCATGAAGTAGAAGCTGATGCCCGCCGCCAGGAAGAAGCAGCCGTGCGCCTGGAAGGCGGCGAGGAGATCGCCGGGAGCGTGCTTCCACTCGCGCCGGGAGAGGATTCTCGGTGGGTCGATCGCGCTCATCGGGCTCCGGGACGGGTTCCGAGGCCGTTTCGCCGGGATCGAAGACGCGGGCTCCCGGCACCGTGTCGTGGAGGGTATCCCGACAGGGACCGAGGGTGGAGAGGAATCTCCCCGCGCCCGCGGCCCCGGTACGGGAGGCGGCCCGACACGCTTCGCGGTCCGATCGACACGCCGCCGCGTTCCCCGGACGGGGGCGACCGGAATAACTGATTGGGAATCGGATACTTCGGAATGTCGATGGGGCTGGCCCGCACCTTGCAAAACCCCCTGGGCAAGCGGTCCGGCCCCGTGAGACGGCCGGTCCGCGGGACCCGGGAACGAGCCCGGGCCGAACCCGCTAATCCCGGGGTGTCGCCATGCTCGCACGATTCCCAGTCCGGCTCTCCCTCCTCGCACTGCTCGCCGGTCTCGTCCTTCTGCTCGCGACCGAGGCGGACGCGCACCGCGGTCGCCCACCCCGAATCGGGCCGATGCAGAGCTACAGCGCGTTGAAGATCGGCGGTTACGGCCTCGACTCCATCTCCTCGGATGACGACCACCTCAACGGTCTCTTTGTCGGCCTCGAGTGGGGCGCGTCCCCGTCGCCCTTCGTGGAGGTGGGCTTCACGGCCGACTGGTTCCACCGGAGCGAGGGACGCACGGAGTACATCCAGTTCGACACGCCCTACGTGCCCCCCGTCCAGGGCGTCGCGGAGCTCGACGGCACTTCGACCGACCTGTTCCCGCTCGGGGGCCTCGTTCGGCTGCGCATGCCGCTGGCCGACGGACGATTCGCTCCGTACGTCTCCGGACAGCTCACCTGGGACCTTCTCCGTCTCGAGTACCACGAGGCGGTTCCCGGAGCAGACGGCGTGGTGGTCTACGAGGAGAGCGACTACTTCCACGGTCTCGGCTCGACGTTCGCGCTCGGAGTGGAGACGAACCTGGACTCCGCGGTCGGACTGCTCCTGGAGGCGGGAGTCCACCAGTCGGAGCCCGAGAAGGACTTCGTCATCGACGGCATTCCCGTGACGGGAAAGGTCGATGCCGACGGCGATTTCCTGCGGATCGGCATGCGGTTCGCCTTCCGCTGATCGCGTCGCGGTTTCCGGAGTCGCCCTCGCACGGGCGACCCCGGAAGGGGAGGTCGGGAGACTCCGGGCGGATTTCCCATCCCGCCGGACGACGCCCGGAGACCTCCCCCCAAAAGAACCCCGATGACCGGGGGGCCTGAACTCGAGTCGAGAAGCGGAGGGGTCGACGAGAGGGATGGCCCCCCGTTTGTCTCGCGCCCTCTTTCCCGCCTCGGGACGCCACGGGGATGGGGACCGAACGTTCGTATGTCTTTCCGATCGGCCGTTCGCCCGCGCCCTTCCCTGCCCGCGTCCCCTCGGCTACACTCCCCCGGACCCGTCTCCCTGACCCGAGAACCCCCGAAGGAGCCCGCCGTGTCCCACTTGCCCCGAGCGCGCTGGGGCCATGTCGATGCGCCCACCCAGCGCATCTTCGAGAAGCTGTACGAGGAGCGGGGCAACGTCCCGAACCTCTTCCGGGTGCTCGCCCACCGCCCGAAGCTCATGACGACGTTCACCCACCACTTCCAGGCGGTTCTCGGCACGGGGACGGTGAGCACCCGCTTCAAGGAGCTCCTGGCGGTCCGAGTCTCCACCATCAACGGCTGCGAGTACTGAGTGGCGTCCCACACCGTCTTGGCAAGACGGAACGGAGCCACGGAGGAGGAATTGGACACGCTGGGAGACCTCGGCCGGAGCCCGCTCTCGGATCGGGAAAAGGCCGCCGTCCGCTTCGCGGAGAAGGTCACTCTCCACCATCGTGACGTCACGAGAGAGGACGTCGACGCCCTGCTGGTCCACTGGGATCCGGGAGAGGCCGTCGAGATCGCCTGCACGGCCGGAACGTTCAATTACCTGAATCGTTTCGCGATGGCGCTCGGCCTCTGGCCGACGAAGCCGGGTGAGGGCGGCCCCGAGGACCTCGCCGGCGACCCCGCCTCGGCCGGCGCGTTCGATCCCGGGAAGGAGTGAAGCGTTGAGCGATCAAGCGAAGGATCTGGTGGTCATCGGTTCCGGCCCGGGAGGATACGTGGGTGCCATCCGCGCGTCGCAGCTCGGGCTCGACGTCGCCCTGGTGGAGAAGGACGCGCGTCTCGGAGGCACCTGCCTCCTGCGCGGGTGCATTCCCACGAAGGCTCTCCTCCACTCCGCCGATCTCGTCGAGGAGATCCGCCACGCCGGGGACCACGGTGTCGTCGTCCCCGACGTTCAGGTGGACTTCCCGCGGGTCATGGCCCGGAAGAAGAAGATCGTCGCCAAGTCGGCCGCCGGAGTGAACTACCTGATGAAGAAGAACAAGATCGAGGTGGTGAAGGGCGTCGGTCGTCTGGAGAGCCCGACCCGGGTGGCCGTCACGGGAGAGGACGGCACGACGACGACTCTCGATGCGAAGAACGTGATGATCGCGACCGGATCCGTGCCGCGGCTCCTCCCCGGGATCGATCCCGACGGAGAGCGGATCGTCACTTCCGATCACATTCTCGATCTGACCGAAGTTCCGGAGAGCCTCATCGTGCTCGGCGCGGGCGCGGTCGGCGTCGAGTTCGCGTCGATCTACGGCCGGTTCGGGTCGAGCGTGACCGTGGTGGAGCTGCTGCCCCGGATGCTCCCGATCGAGGACGAGGAGATCTCGGCCGAGTTCGAGAAGGCGTTTCGCAGGCGCGAGATCGAGTGCCACGTCGAGACCCGCATGGAGAGCGCCTCGGTCGGCGAGTCGGGAGTCGAGATCACCGTGGAGAAGAAGGGGGAGCGCTCGACGATGTCCGCGGCGATGCTCCTGATCGCGGTGGGACGGGCCCCCTATCTGGAGGGCCTGGCGCTCGCCGGGGCGGGAGTCAACGTCGACGAGGGGGGATTCGTTCCGGTGAATCCGCACATGCAGACGAACGTCCCCGGGGTGTACGCGATCGGGGACGTGGTGGCGACCCCCCAGCTCGCGCATGTCGCCTCGGCGGAGGCGATCGTCGCCGCCGAGCACATGGCCGGCGTCAAGACCCGACCGTTGAACTACCTCACCACCCCGAGCTGCACGTACTCGAATCCCGAGGTCGCTTCGGTCGGGCTCTCGGAGGCGGCGGCCCGGGAGGCCGGGTACGACGTCGCGGTCGGGAAGTTCCCGTTCAGCGCGAGCGGGAAGGCCCGCATCCTCGAAGCGACCGAGGGGTTCGTGAAGATCGTGTCCGAGAAGCGCTACGACCAGGTGCTCGGCGTCCACATGATCGGTCCGCGGGTCACCGAGCTGATCGCGGAGGCGGGACTCATGCTCCAGATCGAGAGCACGACCGAGGAGATCGCGCGTCTCATGCACCCGCACCCGACGCTCTCCGAAACGGTTTTGGAGGCCGCGCACGGCGTCCACGGAAGCCCCATCCACATCTAGCCCGGACGAGGAGAGCGATGACGACCGATGGTTCCCGGGGCCGGCACCCGGAGTCCAAGCGGGGTATGGCCTCGGGCCGCATTCGCGCCGTGCGAACGGTTCCGGGAGAGATCGGCGAGCACGCCGGGCGGCTCACGCCCGAACAGAAGCTCGATCTCTGGGGGCACCTGTGGCGCACGCGGCTGGTCGAGGAGCGGCTCACGCTGCTCTACCGCACCGGCAAGGTCGTCGGCGGGCTCTACCGCTCACTCGGGCAGGAGGGGGTCGCGGTCGGGACGGCGTGGGCGCTCGAGCCCCGGGACTGGATCGGTCCGCTCATCCGCGATCTGGGCGCGATGCTCGTGCGCGGCGTCCGCCCGCGCGAGGTGTTCGCCCAGTACCTCGCCCGGGCGACGAGCCCGACCGGGGGGCGGGACGGCAACACCCACTTCGGAGATCTGTCGCGCCGGATCGTCGCACCGATCTCGCACCTCGGGGCGCTCATCCCCGTGATGGGGGGCGTCGCCCTGGCGGCGAAGCGGCGCGGCGAGGACGCCGTCGCCATGACCTGGATCGGAGACGGGGGAAGCTCGACCGGCGACTTCCACGAGGGATTGAACATGGCCGCCGTCCTCGAGGTGCCCCTGGTCGTGATCCTCGAGAACAACGGCTGGGCCTACTCCACGCCGACCCACCGGCAGGCGAAGGTCGCCGACCTCGTGGTCCGGGCCGACGCCTACGGGATTCCCGGCGAGATCGTCGACGGCAACGACGTGCTCGCCGTCTACGACGCCTCGCGACGGGCCTGCGAGCACGCGCGCGGGGGAGGTGGACCGGTGCTTCTCGAGATGAAGACGTTTCGGATGCGGGGTCACGCGGAGCACGACGACGCAGCGTACGTTCCCTCCGATCAGCTCGAGGCGTGGCGCGAGCGGGATCCCATCCTCCGCTACGACCGGATCTTGGAGAGCGAGGGTGTCCTCACGGCGGAGGAGCGGGAGCGCCGGGTCGCCGAGCTCCGGCGGGAGATCGACGCCGACGCGGACTTCGCGGTCGACTCCCCGATGCCGGATCCCTCCTTCTGTCTCGGACGGGTCTACACCGGGGACGGGGGGGCGGCCTGATGCCGACACGGACCTATCTCGAGGCGATTCGGGACGGGATCCGAGAGGAGCTCCTCCGGGATCCGACCGTCCTCGTCCTCGGACAGGATGTCGGCACGTACGGAGGCGCGTTTCGTGTCACCTCCGGGCTGCTCGATGAGTTCGGTCCCGAACGGATCGTCGACGCCCCGGTGTCGGAGTCGGCGATCGTCGGCATGTCGGTCGGGGCGGCGATGAACGGCATGCGACCCGTCGCGGAGATGCAGTTCATCGACTTCCTCACGTGCGGGTTCAATCAGGTGGTCAACATGGCCGCGAAGTGTCGCTATCGATGGAACGCCGGGGTTCCCCTCGTGATCAGGGGACCGTGCGGCGGCGGCGTGCACGGAGGCCCGTTCCACTCGCAGAACGTGGAGAGCCACTACCTCTCCACCCCCGGCCTGAAGATCGTCGAGCCGGCCACGGCCCGCGACGCGAAGGGGCTCATCAAAGCCGCGATCCGCGATCCCGATCCGGTGCTCTTCTTCGAGCACAAGTTCCTCTACCGGAGGGTCAGGGAGGACCTGGGGGAGGACGATCCCGTGGTGCCGATCGGGAAGGCCGAGGTTTGCCGGACCGGAACGGATCTCTCCGTGGTGACGTTCGGGGCGTGCGTGCACACCGCCCTCGAGGCCGCGGACGCGCTCGAGGACGACGGGATCTCGATGGAGGTCCTCGATCTTCGCACGCTGCTTCCGATCGATCGCGAGGCTCTGATCGCGAGCGCGCGTCGAACGAACCGGATCGTTCTCTACCACGAAGCTCAACGCACCGGCGGAATCGGCGCGGAGCTCTCCGCCATTCTGGCGGAGGAGGCGTTCGAGTGGCTCGATGCCCCGCTCGTCCGCGTGACCGCGCCCGATACGCCCGTGCCCTACAGTCCCCCGCTGGAGGAGCGATTCCTCCCCGGGGCGGAAGATCTCAGGGCCGCCGCGCGACGGCTCGTGAGCTACTAGGAGGAAGCCGATGGACGTCATCATGCCCCAGATGGGGGAGAGCATCGCCGAGGGGACGATCGTCAAGTGGCTCAAACAGGCGGGCGACCGGGTGGAGAAGGACGAGCCTCTCTTCGAGATCTCCACGGACAAGGTCGATGCGGAGATACCCTCCCCCGCGGACGGCGTCCTCACCGAGATCCTCGTCGGCGAGGGGAACACGGTGGAGGTGAACACCGTGGTCGCCCGGATCGGCGAGGCGGGGACGGCCGGGGTGGCGGTGAAGGCGGCGGAATCCGCCCCCGAGGTCGCGGAGCCGGCCGCGGCTCCGGCGGCTCCCGTCGCGACGGCCGCCCCCGGCGGCGAGAAGACCGTCGAGGAGCGCGTGAGAACGAGGTCCTCTCCGCTCGTCCGCCGAATGGCGTCCGAGCACGGAGTCGATCTCTCGCAGGTTCCGGGCACCGGCATCCACGGACGGGTGACGAAGTCGGATCTCGAGGCCTATCTCGACCGCGCGGCGACGGCCCCCGCGGGGGCGCCCGCGGAGACGGCTCCCGCACCGGCGGTGGGAACCGCCCCCCCGCGGATCGCCCCCGCGGCCGCTCCGTCGGGAGGCTTCCCGGCGCCGCCCTTCCCGCCGACGCCCGGTGACCGCGTCGAGCCGATGTCGATCATGCGGATGAAGATCGCCGAGCACATGGTCGAGTCGCGTCGCACGTCGGCGCACGTCCAGACGTTCTGGGAGGTGGACGTCGCCCACCTCGCGAGGTTGCGCTCCGAGCACGGCGACAGCTTCCTGCACCGAAACGGCGTGAAGCTCTCCTACACGACCTTCTTCGCGAAGGCGGCCTGTGACGCCCTCAAGGCCTTCCCCGTCGTGAACGCGTCGGTCTCCGGAACGGACATCCACTACCACCCGTCGGTCCATCTCGGGATCGCCGTGGCTCTCGACTGGGGACTCATCGTTCCGGTGATCAAGAACGCCGGCGACATGAACCTGGGCGGTCTCGCGAAGTCGATCGCCGATCTCGCCGGCCGTGCGCGCTCGAAGAAGCTCTCGCCCGACGAGGTCACGGGCGGCACCTTCACGATCACGAACCCGGGGATCTACGGGGGGCTCGCCGGTTGTCCGATCATCAACCAGCCCCAGTCGGCGATCCTCGGACTGGGCGCCATCGAGAAGCGGCCGGTGGTGATCGGGGACGCGATCGCGATCCGACCGATGTGCTATCTCTCGCTCTCCTTCGATCACCGCCTGATCGACGGGGCCGTCGCCGAACAGTTCATGGCCGAACTGAAGAGCAGCCTGACGGAAATGGACGAGGGCTCTCTGTAGAGAGAAGGGGAAGACCGTTGGGCCTCCCGGCACGGATCACCGGCCCGCATTCCTCACCAAGCTCGTCGCGAGGCCCCTCCCCGCCGGCGTGGGTCACCCTCCTGACCGCCTGCGGGATCGCCCTCGGGGGAGCCGGCTGCGGTGAGCTCGGGGACGACGGTCCGTCGGCGGGAGAAGACGGCGTCCTGCCCGACCCGGTCGGTCCCCCGGACGTGCTGCTCCTCACCGTCGACACGTTCCGGGCCGACCGCGCCGGTTGCATGGGACACCCCGGAGGTCTCACCCCGGCGCTCGACCGGCTCGCCCGGGCCGGCCTCCACGCGCGCGATGCCTACGCCTCGGCGCCCTTCACCGCCGCCTCCCACGCGTCGATCCTCACCGGCCTCGAGCCCCCGACCCACGGCGTTCGCGAGAACGGCTCCACTCCCCTGCCGGAGGACGTCTCGACGCTGGCCTCGTTTCTTCGAGAACGGGACTTCCGGACCGCGGCGTTCATCGCCGCTCTGCCGATCGGCTCGCGACTCGGCTACGACACCGGCTTCGACACGTTCGACGAAGCGTTGAGCGCACCGGAAGGGGGAGGCGAGTTCTTCCCCGAACGCCAGGCCGCGGAGATCGTCGACGCGGTGCTCGCCTGGCTCGACGAGGTTCGCCCGGGCGAGCGGTGGTTCGCGTGGGCGCACTTCTTCGATCCCCACTTCCCGCGTCGCGTTCTCCCCGCCCTGCGCGAACTGCCCGTCGACTCCGACTACGATCGGGAGATCCGCGGGATGGACGTCGAGATCCGGCGGCTGATGCGCGGGGTGATCGAGTGGGGCGGCGGCCGGCCTCCCGTCACGGTGGTGGTCTCCGATCACGGGGAGGCGCTGGGAGACCACGGCGAGGCGACCCACGGAATCCTGCTCCACGCCGAGACGATGCAAGGGCTTCTCTCCGTCTCGGCTCCACCCGGATCCGAGGAGGCCGACCGGCTCGATCGGGGGATCCGCCTCGCGACGTCCCGGTACACCGACATCGTTCCCACGGTCCTGGATCTCGTGGGAGCCGACGTGCCCCAGGAGCTCGCGGGAACGTCCTGGGTCGATCCGTCCGCGACTCCGCAGGGCGCCTACGGCGAGTCCTACTACTCGATGCTGCACTACGGCTGGAGTCCCCTCCTCTCGTGGCGGGACGAGAGATGGACCTACGTGGAGAGTCCGTCTCCCGAGCTCTTCGATCGGCGGAGCGATCCCGGTGAGCTGCACAACGTGATCGGCGAGCACCCGGACGTGGCCGCGCGCATGGCCGCGCAGATCGACGCCATCGCGCGAGAGCCGCGGCGGGACTCGATGGCGTCGATCGATCCGGTGACGAGAGAGCGCCTTCGCGCGTTGGGATACGTCTCGGGAGGAGGACAGAAGGTCGATCGCTCGAAGAACCCGAAGGAACTGATCGGCGTGATCAACGACATCACCGACGGGTTGCACCAGATTGCCCGGGGCAACCCGCAGGACGCCCTGCCCCACTTCCAGAGCGCCTACCGTCGAGACCCGGAGAACGTCACGATTCTGGTCGAGCTCGCCGGCTGCCTCGGCCGCCTCGGTGACGTCGTCACCGCCCTCTCCTATTACCGGCGTGCCGTGACCATCGATCCCCAGAGAACCCAGGCCTGGGCCCAGCTCGCCCGCCTCCACTTCGAGCGAGGAGACCGGCGGCGGGCGTTCGAGCTGCTTCGGGAGGGATTCGCCCACAATCCGGAGTCCGTGCCTCTCCTCTCGGCCCAGGGGGACTTCCACCGCCGCCTGGGCGAGCTCCGGGAGGCGGAGGCGGTGCTTCTTCGCGCGACGGAGCGCGAGCCCTGGAATCCCGGACCCTGGGTCGGCCTGGCGCGACTCGCGGAGGGGTCGGGCGAACCGGGAAAGGCGGAGCGGCGCTGGCGCTACGTGGTCGAGAACTGGCCCTGGCACCAGGAGATCCCGCCGCGGTTTCGCTGAACTACCGACCCGGACGGCGGGCCGGGAGGAGGCCCGAGCGGACGGGCTTCACCGGGACCGCGCGGGACCCCCCGGGTCCCCCGAGAGGATCTTCTCCCGGATCTCCAGGAAGGCCTCGCGATTGCCGCGCACGCTCGTGCGATCGGCCGCCTCCCCGAGCATCTCGACCGCCCCGGTCGTGTCGCCCTTCGCGAGACGACAGCGGACGAGTCCCGAGATCAGCTTCCACTCGATCTGCCTTCCCGGCGGAAAGGGATAGCGCGCTCCGCCCTCGTAGGCGCGCACGGCCTCGTCGAAGAACCCGAACGTCTCGTAGTTCATCCCCAGATTCGCGAGGAACTCCGACTCCTGTCCCGAGAGCTCGGCGGGCGGGACCTCGAGGAGACCCGGTCCGAGCACCGTCTCCCGGTAGCCGAAGGGGCGGGTCTGGTGCGGGTTGAACCAGACGACGATCTCGGGCTCGACGCTCTCGTCCGGCGGGAACTCCGCGACGCGCGTGAACGCGCGCTCCAAAGACCGGTAGAACGCGAGCTGGTTCGCGAACCGCTCGGGTTCGCGCCGGTAGCGTGCGGAGATGTCCCGCGAGGTGATGATCAGGTCGACGTCCGGATAGAGCGAGGGATCGTAGAAGGGAGCGGAGGTCTCCGGTCGCACCTGGAGCATCGGCAGGTGCTGGATAGCATACTCGCGGCGGGTGGCGAAGCGCTCCCCGATCGCGTCCCACAGATCGGGCTCGGTGCTCAATCGCCAGGTTGCGTCGACGAGGAGGGGACCGTAGGGCTCGGCCAGTATGAACGCTCCCGCGGGGCAGTTCGTCTCGATCCATCTCCGCGCCGCCGCTCGAGGATCCTCGGGAGGAGGAGCAAGCCGGGCGGGCAGAGCCGTCAGGGACGGGGCCGCCAGGAGAAGCACCCCGAGGACGAACACCGTGCGCCGGGTCCGGGGATTCCGTCCGAGCCGGGGCGAGAGCCCGGCGAGCTCCCGGAGCCCCCAGACCGCCAGAACCAGGACGCCCGGGAGCACGGGCATCAGATACCAGTCGGCCTTCATCGCCCACGAACCGACGATCGCCAGCATGAAGATCGCGTAGAGACCCGGAACGAGGGGCGCGCAATCGGACCGGCGTCCGGTTCGCGCTCGGCGCACCGCGAGGACGACCCCGGCGCCCGCCGCCACGGCGACCGGCCACCCCGCGAGATCCCTCGCGAGACTGCGCACGTACCACCCCCACGAGATCCCCCCCTCCAGCCCGAAGTGTCCGACCCGCATGTGCTCCCGCTCGCTCCCGATCTCGGCGGCGAACGACGGGAAGTCGAGGAACACGTACGGCGACGTCAGCGCGAAGGCCAGAGCACCCCCGAGCGCGGCCGCGATCGCCGCCGACAGCCGCCGCGCCGACCCGGCTCGGAGGAGGGCGAAGGCCAGCGGGAGGGCGAGAAACGCCCCCGGGTACTTCGCGGAGCTCGCGAGCCCGACGGCAATCCCCGCGACGGCGAAGCGTCGCCGGGTCGGTTCGTCCAGGGCCAGGACGATTCGCCAGAGCGCCCAGGTCGCGAAGAGGGTGAGGGGAACATCGACCTCGACCCGCCGGGAGTGGTCGACGTGAAACGCGTTCACCGCGAGAAGGAGCGCGGCGGCGATGCCCGTCCCGATCCCGCCGAGACGGCGCCCCAGTCGATAGGCGAAGAGCGCCGTCGCCGCTCCGAGCACGGCCGTGATCCCCCGAGCGAAGACGATGATCGGCGAAGGGTCGGCGACCATCGCCGCTCGCAACTCGGTGATCGACGCCCACTGTCCCGTCGCCTTCCCGACGGCGAAGCCGAGCGCGTTGCCGATCAGGTGCAGATAGAGAACGAGGCTCGGGTAGCGAAAGAACCGGGGGTTCGGATCGAACTCCCTCTCCGGACCCCAGCCCGCCATGTCCCAGGCTCTCCGGAGCGCGGTCGCCTCTTCGTAGACGTCGGGAAGACCCCAGTCGAGGTGCGGGAATCGGAGGAGAAAGGCCAGCGCGGCCAGCGCGAACGGCAGAAGTGCGGACGCGGCGGCGATCGGGCGTGACGCGTCGCGGGTCATCGCAGCTTCCCTCTCCGGGGCGGGATCGGCGCCGCGAACGTCCCATCCCGGCTCTCCAGCTCCTGGAGGCGGCGCCGGAGACGGAGGGCGTCCTCGTACCGGGGATCGTAACGGACGGCCTCTTCCACGTGCGCCTTCCCTCGCTCGAGGTGATCCTCCTCCCGTTCGAGATCGGTCAGCTCGAGAAAGGCCTGACAGAGATGGGCTCGCGAGAAGAGCTCGTCCCACGACGGGTCGGGAGGCGTTCGGTGCTAGGCGTTCGGTGCTTCCCCCAGAACCGGGTCATGCGCGGGCGCGCTTCGTCGTACCGGCCGTCCATCACGTAGCGCACGGACCGGGTCACGTCGATGAGATCCTTCGGGTCGATCCCGGTCGCGGTCGTCTCCGGGGCGTGCGGGATCGCCCGACCGGCGCCGAGGTAGCCGAGCGCCTCGAGGGCCTCCCGGCGCGCGTCGTCCACCGGGGCGGCCTGCGCGGAGGCGAACGTCGGGTCCTCGAGGATCTCCGTAACGATCTCGACCAGGGGGCGGTGGAGCTCCTGCCTCCTCGCCGGATCACCCGCCAGGAGGTTGCGGGTCTCCCCGGGATCATCGGTCAGATCGTAGAGCTCGGGATCGGGAGCGAGGACGTACTTGGCCCCGTCGGTGCGCAGGGCCTTGAGGCGGGACCCGCCGTGAAACCGCGTCGGGGTGAGGCTCTCGCTCAGGACCCAGTCGGGGGCGGGGGGCTCCGCCGCGAGCAGATCGACCCCGTCGGGGAAGGCGCCCGCGTCGAGTCCCGCGAGGCCGGCCAGCGTGGGAGCGAGGTCCGCGTTCCGGGCGATTCCCGACTCGATTCGGCCGGAGACTCCGGGCCCCGAGAGGACGAAGGGGATCCGCACCGTGGTGTCGTAGAGGAACATGCCGTGCTCGTCCTCCCGGTGGTCTCCGAGCCCCTCCCCGTGGTCGGAGAGGATCGCGACGATCGCGGGACCGAGCCGCTCCGCCACCGCGCGCAACAGGCGACCCATCTCCCGGTCGGCGAACGCGATCTCCCCCGCGTAGGGAGAGAGCCCGGGGATGCGGTTCCACGGCGGCGGGGGATCGTAGGTGAGGTGGGCGTCGACGTAGTGCACCCACACGAAGGCCGGAGACGTGAGATGGAGGAGCGCACGCTGCGCCGCGGCGGTCGTCTGGTCGGCGCGCCGCTGGGTGCCGACGAAGCGTTCGGTCCTCGCGGCGAGGGCGGGATCGTGGCACTCGAACTCGGCGGGGAGATCGTCATCGTAACGGGTGAATCCCTGATCGAGTCCGCCTTCGGCGGCGAGCGTCACGCTGGAGACGACCGCCGCCGTCGCATACCCGCGCTCGGCGAAGATCTCGGGCAGAGTCTTCGCCTCCTCCGGCAGCGCGTAGGTGTCGTTCAGACGCACGCCGTGCCGCAGCGAGAACGCGCCGGTCAGCATTGTCGTGTGGGATGGAAGCGTGGTCGGTGCGTCGACGAAGGCCAGGCGAAACAGGACGCCGCGGCGCGCGACCGCGTCGAGCTCCGGCGTGCGGGCGCTCGGATCCCCGTACGTGCCGACTCGATCCCAGCGGGTCGTGTCGAGGGTGACGAGGAGGATCGAGTGCCGGGCACTCTCCCCCTCGCCGCACGCGGAGAGGAGGGCGGTCAGCGACGCCGCTCCGACGAGGAGGCGGAGAGGTCGGGGAAACGTGGAGAACGCTCGGAGAACGCCCATCGATCGAAGATCGGCCTTCGGTCGGGTTCGAGTCAACCGGGGGTGGTGGCCGCGGGGTCTCGGCTTCCGGTACACTCCGCCGACCCGTACCCCCCCGGGCCGATCGAGGAGAGGAGGCATCTCGACGTGGGCTCCCGCGAGCTGGAGGTGCTCAAGCTCGAGATGGTCGAGTACGACGACGGGCTCGATCTCCAGGGTCGGCTCCGGGAGGGAGTGGCGGAGGGTGAGCTCCCCGATCAGCTCCTCCTGCTCCAGCACCCCCCCGTGGTGACGCTGGGTCGAAATGCCGGGTCGGAGAACCTGATTCTCTCTCCCGAGGAACTCGAGGCCCGCGGCGTCGGTTTCTTCCGGACGGGCCGGGGGGGCGACGTCACGTTTCACGGCCCGGGCCAGATCGTCGGCTATCCGATCCTCGACCTGAATCCCGACCGGCGGGACGTCCGCCGCTACGTTCGGGATCTCGAGGAGTCCGTGATCCGGACGCTGGCGGACTTCGACGTATCGGCGGGGCGCATCGCGGGGCTGACCGGCGTCTGGGTGGGCGACTTCAAGATCGCCGCGATCGGGGTCCGGATCTCCCGCTGGGTGACGACGCACGGCCTCGCGTTCAACGTGTCGACCGACCTCGGGTTCTTCGACCTCATCGTGCCGTGCGGGATCCGCGGCCGGGGCACGACGAGCCTCGAGCGGGTGCTGGGAGAGCCGGTCGACTACGAGGCGGTGCGGGAGCGGCTCGCGGTCCGGCTCGCCGAGCAGCTCGAGCGGGTCCGCGTCGATCGGGAGATGACGAGCCGCTCCGTTCAGGTGATCCTCTGGCGGCGGGGCGCTTCCGGGCTCGAGGTGCTCCTTCTCAAGCGCACTCCGGAGGACGGGGGATTCTGGCAGCCGGTCACCGGGCTCCTCGAAGAGGAAGAGAGCCCCGCCGAGGCCGCCCGCCGGGAGACGAGGGAGGAGACGGGCGTCGATGGCGCTCCGGAAGATCTCGACTACGTGAGAGACTTCCGGCTCCACTGGAGGCGGAGCCCGGGAGCGGACGCCTATCCCTGGGTCAACCGCGAGTACGCGTTCGCGATGGAAGTGGAGAACCCCCGGATCGACCTTTCTCCGGGGGAGCATGAGGAGTATCTCTGGACCAGCCCGGATCGGGCGCGGGAGCTTCTGCAATGGAACGGAAACCGGCGAGCCCTGACGATTCTCGAGCCCCGGACATCGCCGTGAACGGGTCCGTCGAGGACGTGGGCACGACGCCGCGCAGTCGGGCGCACCGTCTCGAGGAGCCTCCGCGTCCGGAGTGGCTCAAGATCCGACTGGAGACCGGCGAGAATTACCGCGAAGTCAAACGCATGGTCACGGGGCTGCACCTCCACACCGTCTGCCAGGAGGCGCGGTGCCCGAATCTCTACGAGTGCTGGGCCGATCGCACCGCCACGTTCATGATCCTGGGCGACACCTGCACCCGGCGCTGCACGTTTTGCGCGGTCGGCCGCGCGCGCCGCGGCACGCCGCTCGATGCGGACGAGCCGCGCCACGTGGCGGAGGCGGTTCACCGGCTCGACCTCGCCCACGCGGTCATCACGAGCGTCAACCGGGACGATCTCCCCGACGGCGGAGCGGGGCACTTCGCGGAGACGATCCGGTGCGTCCGGGAGCGGGACCCCGGCTGCCGCATCGAGGTCCTGATCCCCGACTTCGCGGGGGACCCCGTGGCGCTGCGGGCGATACTCGAGGCTTCGCCCGACGTGCTGAACCACAACGTGGAGACCGTTCCCCGCCTCTACCCGCGCGTGCGTCCCGACGCGGACTACGAGCAGAGTCTCCGGCTTCTCCGCCGCGCGGCCGACTCCCGGAACGGGAGCGGCGACGGCGGCGGGATGCGCACGAAGTCCGGCCTCATGGTCGGGCTCGGCGAGACGCGCGCCGAGATTCGATCGACGCTCGAGGATCTGCGCGCGGCCGGCGTCGAGATCGTGACGATCGGCCAGTACCTCAGTCCGACTCGAAAGAATCTGGGGGTCGAGAGGTACTACACGCCCGAGGAGTTCGAGGAGCTTCGAAAAGAGGGCGTCTCGCTCGGATTCCGATACGTCGAATCCGGACCCCTCGTCCGGAGCAGCTACCACGCCCGACGTCACACCGAGGGAACCGATGCCTGACCATTCCGGAAGCGCCCGACCCGCCTCCGACGCGAGCCGCCGTTCGAGCGACCCGAGAGCCGTCCGCCGGCGGGGGGGCATTCATTCCGAGGAGTCCCCCGAGGCGAAGTCCCGGCCCGTGCACACGCTCGACGCGATCTTCCGGCCGAGGTCGGTGGCGGTGATCGGAGCCTCCACCCGGCGGGGATCCATCGGACGGGAAATGGTGCACAACCTGATCATGGCGGACTTCCACGGCAAGCTCTTTCCCGTGAACCCCAAGGCGGACTACATCCACTCGATCAAGGCCTATCCCTCGATTCTGGACATTCCCGATCCGGTCGATCTCGCGATCATCGTCGTGCCGGCGGACGTCGTGGAGAAAGTGGTGGACGAGTGCGGCCGCAAGGGGGTCAAGGGACTCGTCATCATCACCGCCGGATTCAAGGAGATGGGACCCAAGGGTGAGGGAGCCGACCGGCAGCGGCGTCTCAAGGAGATCTGCCGGCGCTACGACATGCGGGCGGTCGGCCCCAACTGCCTCGGCGTCTTCAACGCGGAAGAGCGGGTGTCTCTGAACGCGACGTTCGCTCCCGGAATGCCGAACGCCGGACCGGTCGGGTGGGTCTCCCAGAGCGGAGCGTTGGGCATCGCGATCTGGACCGAGATGCAGAAGCTCAACATCGGCTTCTCCCAGTTCGCCTCCATCGGAAACAAGGTGGACGTGACCGGCAACGATCTCATCGAGTACTGGGAGGACGATCCGTGCACGCGGATCATCTCCCTCTACATCGAGGACTTCGGGAATCCGCGCCGGTTCACGACACTCGCCCGCCGGATCACGAAGAAGAAGCCGATCCTGATGGTGAAGTCGGGGAGGACGAAGGCGGGAGCGCGCGCGGCGTCGTCGCACACCGGTGCCCTCTCGGGCATGGACGAGGCGACCGACGCCCTCATCCGCCAGACGGGAGTGATTCGCGCCCACACGATCGACGACATGATGGCGCTCATTCTGGCGTTCTCGCACTGCCCGCTGCCGAAGGGAAACCGCGTGGCGGTGCTCACGAACGCGGGCGGCCCCGGGATCATGGCCACCGACGCCCTCAT
This sequence comes from bacterium, assembly GCA_025774805.1. Classification (GTDB taxonomy): domain Bacteria; phylum ARS69; class ARS69; order ARS69; family ARS69; genus JALGZR01. Next base: position 18,247 of record JALGZR010000036.1, on the reverse strand, counting down.
CGGGCACGGCATGCATCTCGCGGAGATCGACGAGCCGACGAGGCGCCGACTGGCCGAGCGCCTGCCGAAAGAGGCGAGCGTCTCCAACCCGATCGACATGATCGCCGCCGCCGACCAAGACAACTTCCGCCACTGTCTCCACATCCTCCTCGAGTCGGACGAGGTGGACCTCGCCATCGTGGCGTTCGTCCCGCCGATCATGGTCGACCCGATGGACGTCGTGCGGGCGGTGGCGGAGTCGATGAAGGGTTTCGAGAAGCCCGTGATGATGGTCCTAATGGCCGAGGACAAGTACTACGAGCGCATCCCGGTCGAGATCCCCGACAGCCCGCCCATCTACCGCTACCCGGAGACCGCCGCGTACGCCGCCTCCGAGATGGCGAACTACGCCCGGTGGATCGACCGGGACGGCGGCACGATTCCGGAGATCGACGCCGATCGGGACCGCGCCCGCGAGATCCTGTCCCGCGAGTCGCGGCAGGGCGAGTACCTCGATCCCGACGCGGCGTTCCGCCTCCTCGAGGCATACGGGTTCCCCCTCGCGCCGTGGCGACGCGTGAAGTCCCCCGAAGAGGCGCTGGAGGCGGCCGGCGAGCTCGGCTACCCCGCGGTTCTCAAGGTGGCGGGCCGGAAGATCGTCCACAAGTCGGACGTCGGCGGGGTGATCCTCAACATCCAGGGCGATCTCGAGATGGAGGGGGCGTTCGGCAAGATGAGCCGCGCCGTCCGTGGTCTCGGCTACGAGCCGGCCGAAGAGGGCTTCCTCGTGCAGCCGATGTCGAAGCCGGGCAAGGAGGCCATTCTCGGAATGACCACCGATCCGGTGATCGGACCGGTGCTCCTCTTCGGACTGGGCGGCAAGTACGTCGAGGTCTTCCAGGACATAGCACTCCGCGTCCACCCCATCACGAACGTCGACGCGAGAGAGATGGTGGAGTCGATCCGGGGCTTCCCCCTCCTCCAGGGCGTGCGCGGGGAGGAGGGAGTGGCCCTGACCGTCGTGTACGACGCGCTCCTGCGTCTCTCCGCGCTCGTGCAGGACTTCCCCCAGTTCGCGGAGATGGACCTGAACCCTTTCCTCCTCTCCCCCGATCCGAGCGGCTGCCGCATCGTGGACGTGCGGATAAGGGTGGGGGGGTGAGAGGCGAAGGCTACCGCTCTCGATCCCCGGCGCCGAGGGCGGAGATCAGGAAGGGCCACCCGTAAAAGATCACGAGCACGAAGAAGAGGAGAAGCCCGAGAGCGAGCCGGTTCGATCCGATCAGCGCGGACGCGAGCACGAGAGCGACGAGAGCGAAGCCGAGCAGAACCCGGCCGCCGGAGAGCACCTGTCGCTCGGGGGTCGCGGTGGCGGGTGCCGCCGTGGTCTCCGTCCGCGGGGTCGATTCCCCCGGCTCGGGCCGGGCCCCGGGCGCCGCGCCGGCGGCCGCGGCCGGCGCGCCCGGCGCGGTGGGGGCGGCCGGCGCGTCGCCGGGTCCGGCTCCCGGGGGAGCGGTCGCCCCCACGTCCCTCCCGGCCGCCGAGGCCGCCAGGGCCTTCGCCACCTGTTCGGCCGCATCGCGGGCGGACCGATGCTCTTTCCATCCCTTCGCGTCGATCACGGCCACCGTCACCCATCCCCCGGCCGCGAAGATGAGGAGCCCCACCCCCAGGAGAATCCCCTCGGCGTGGAAGAGCAGGAGAAAGAGCGTCAGGCCGAGGGCGATCAGAGCGAGCAAACCGAACGTGATCTTCAGATCACCGACGAACTCGTGGAGCTTCGACTTCTCCCAGTAGGGAGCGACCTCGCCGGGGAGCGCCTCGCGGGGATCTCTCATCCTGTCCTCCTCTCGTCGAGACCGATCGGGGCGAGATCGAAGCGGAAGGGCCGGCCGATCGGCACCGTCCGGGGCACGGCACGATCCAGTGTTACCGATCCCGACGACACGCGTCAAAGGGAGAGCCATCGTGCCACGAAGACGGGATCCCAAACGGAGAGCGCCCTCTCCGCCGCAACGCGGAGGTGCGTCGGTGGCGCCTCCGTCCGCCGCGTCCGGGCTCGGATGATCGTCGATCAGAACTCGAGGATGTAGTCGAACTGCCACAGCCTCATCGTGGTGTCCGTCCCCTTCTCCCAGTCCGTGTTGTAGAACGTGACGTTGACGTGGGCGTTCATCGGCATCCCGATGCGGACGTCCACCCGCTCCCCGTCCACGTTCGAGCCCCGCCGCGTGTCCGACTGGACCCAGGCGTAGAAGATCGCGTCGGGCTCCGACTTGTACTTCGTCAGGCGAATCGCGACCTGCCCGGGTTTCTTGTAGTCGCCCAGTTGAACTCGAGCGTAGTAGCCCTTGTCGTTCTCGTCGCTTCGAAGGCCGGCGACGAGGACATTGCCCCCCTCGTCCGTGATGGCTCCGACCGTGCGTTCCGCGCCCAGGTTCTTGTAGTAGAAGAGCGAGACACTGAGCGGCCAGCGTCGGTTGGTCTTGTTCTTCCACTGCGCGAACGCGCTGAAGACCCTGAAATCGCTGACGAGCATACCGTCCGGTCCGATCAGGTTGGTGACCACGCCTTCCGGCTCCGTGTCGAGCTCGCCGCCCAGGGTCAGGCCCACGACCTTGTCCGGCCGTGTGAAGGAATCGTAGCCGAATCCTGCGGTCAGACGGTTCTTGTCATTGAGGGCGAAGTTCCGCCGGAGCTGGCCGCCGAGAAGGTAGGCGTCGTCCGAGTCGCTCGACTCCTCGAGGATGAACTGATAGGCGCTCGCCACGTACGCCTCGGAATCATCTGATCCGCCGAACCGGAGGCTCCCCATCACGCCTTCGACAATTACATCGTCGTCCCACTGCAGGTCGGAGACGTGCCAGAGCTTCTTCGGTGAGAACTTGCCGGCCCGTAGCCCGAAGGATTCCCTGGGCTGCCAGTCAACGAAGGCCTCGGAGAGGGCGATCTCCTTCTTGCTGAAGCCGCCGTCGAAACTCTGGTTGTCCGATTGCGGATTGTCCGGGTTGCCGGAGCGGATCTGGAATCCCAGCTCGACGGCCTCGCTGAGGACGGCCGTCATCCCCAGTCGGAAACGATAGCGGAATCGATCGCGGATATCGTCGTCGAACTTGTCTTCCCAGTTGATGTGCTCGGCGCGGAGACGAAGGTCGCCCCCCATCGAGAGCCGGTCGTACCACTCGAGGTCGTCCCTCTCGCCGGCGAATGCTGCCGCTGCGGTGCACATCAGTGCGACACCCACTGTGAGAACCCCTGGTCTGCACATCGGATCAACTCCCCTGGATGCCCGCAATCCCTACGGGTCTTCTGCTTCCCCCGGGGCCGTTGTCGCGGCGCCGCCGCGGAATCCGCCGGCGAATCCGGGCCGGAAATCTGCTGGTCCCCCCCCGGCCCCTCCGGGAGGTACGTCAGAATGAGGATGTTTGCAGATGTGTCAAGAATGTGGTGAAGAGTGTGTGAATTGCGAGTGAATCCCCCAGAATAGGCCGCATGTGCACCACCGGGCGGCCTCCGGTCCGCGGGCTCCCACACGGGGTCCCTTCCCGCTGGCGAGAATCGTAGGCACCGCACGCCCGCCCCCCGGCCGCGGTCCGCTCCGACGGCGGGCGTCCTCCGTGTCTCGGCGGTACCCGCCCACCCCGCTTCATGGAGCAAGCGCTCAGGAACGGCACATCACTCTCAGTCCGCTCCGTGAATGTGTCGAACAGTGAGGTGAGAAAGCACGGGTCCGGTTCTCCGTCCGCGGCCCGCGGAGCCGCGGCGGGGGTCGGCGTGCCGGTTCGCGGTCCTTGACACGGCTCCCGGCAGATCACTATGTTCGCGCAGCGAGAGACATCGAGCCGACCGCCGAAGACCGCCTTCCCGCTCCTGCCGGGGCCCGTCGGAATCGACCAGAATCGACAGGGACTGGCAGCAGCGGCCTTCCGAGGGCGGCTGCTGCCGAGGTCCATGGGGAACACTCAGGAATGAACGTACTCCTGGTGCAGCACTCGATGAGTGATGCCAGAGCCTATCCTCTGGGACTCGGGTACGTGGCCTCCGTCCTCAAAGACGCGGGCCACGCCGTCCATTTCCTGGATTTGGCGTTGGAAGGTGGCGACCCCGAGCGTCGACTCCTCCTTGAGGTGCGATCCGTGCAGGCGGATGCGATCGGGATGACGCTGATGACCCCCAACTACGAGGAGGCCCGGACTCTCGTGAGCCGCGTGCGGCCCGAGCTCTCCGGCATCCCGATCGTGGTGGGAGGCCCCCATCCCTGCGCCGTTCCCGAAGAGACCCTGAAGGACGGGACCGCGGACATCGTCGTGCTTTCCGAGGGAGAGACGATGGCCAAGGATCTCTTCTCGGCCATCGAGGAGGGGGGGGATCTTCAAGCCGTCCCCGGGATCGCCTATCTCGACGGCGACGCACGTCTGGTGGTCACCTCTCCCCCCCACCAGGTGAGCGACCTCGATGCCTCTCCGTATCCGGCCTGGGACATCATATCGCCGGGAAGGTACCCGGGGACGCTACGGGGCCGGAAGATGGCCGTCGTTCTGACGACGCGGGGGTGCCCGTTCCGCTGCGTCAATTGCTACCGGGGACCGGCCGCCGGCCGACACTATCGAAAGCGATCGATCTCCAACATCATGGAAGAGCTTCGTAGACTCTATCGGGAGTACGGGATCAGAGCCTTCGGTTTTCGCGACGACATCTTCACCCTGGACATGGATCGCGCTCGGGGATTGTGCGACGCCATCTCGGCGGAGGGGCTGGACATCATATGGAACTGCCAGACCCGAGTCGATCGCGTGGATCGGGACCTGTTGCAGCGCATGAAGCGCTCCGGCTGCATCAGCGTCGATTTCGGCGTGGAGTCCGGCAGTGAGGAGATCCTCAAGAACCTGAAGAAACGCATCACCAAGGAACAGGCGCGGCAGGCGGTGCGCAACTGTCGCGAGATCGGTCTGCCGACGAGAGCGTTCTTCATGATCGGCTTGCCTTGGGAGACACCGGACACCGTCGAGGAGACCATCGCGTTCGCGAAGGAGCTGAGGGCGACGAACAGCTATTTCTTCCTCGCCACACCGTATCCCGGAACGGTTCTTCGTGACCAGTTTCTCGAGGCCGGACTGCCGGTCGCCACCGATTACAGCGAGTACCGACAGTCGGTGGTTACCAAGAACTCCGAGGCGAATGGGAGACCGGATGAAGACGACGATCGTCGTGCCTTCTACGTCGCCCAGTGTCACCGAGCCGCCGCCGAGGTCGTCCTCAACCAGGTTCGAGACCTTCGACACTATCCGGAATACATCAGAGCCTACCTGCGCCTGTACTCGATGGGAGAGTTGCTCGAGAGCGTCCCCCGTCGTCTGAGGAGCTCGCTGTCGAGAGACCGGAATCGGGTCCAAGGCTGACCTCCATCGCTCAGCAGGCTAGAACGCCGAGGTTTTTGGCCGGGAGGAAGGGAAACGTCGAGCCGTCGGCGATCCAGAGATTGGGGAAGTCTCGGGATCGGCCTTCCTCGGTCGTCGTGAATCGTCCGCCCGAGGTCGCCATTGGAAGCGTTCCCGAGTAGTGGACGCTCGCGCCCATCGGCCGGACGTGGCTCATCCCGGGCGGAACCAGACAGCCGAGCTTCGAGAGCCCCCCCCGCATACGTTTCAGCGTGACCTCGATCCGCTCCCGTTCGTCCTCCGTGGGAACGTAGTCGATGAGAAGGGTGGGCTCCTCCCCGGCGGCACCGGGTCGTAGCCGGATCGCGCAGCACTCCCGACGCCGATCGGAGAGGTTCACGTTCACCAGACCGAGCGCCGCGTGCACGCTGCGAAACACGTTCAGAGACGTGCGGAGGCGTGCACGCTGCGAAACACGTTCAGAGACGTGCGGAGGTCGAAGGGCAGGCTCTGCACGATCGGGTGGATCGACGCGGTCTTCAGAGTGGTCACGAGACCGTGCACGTACTCCAGCGGGTCCTCCGCCTCCAGTCCGATCGCGAGTTGATGGTACTGATACGAGTTCGGATCGTGGGGACGCCCGACCATCGACAGGTTGAGAAAGGGCATCAGGATCTGTCGATTGTCCATGAGACCGGTGAGCGGCGGCATCTCGCCGGTACGACGGTACCAGGACTCCAGGAAGACCTTTCCGGTGGCGAGGGTCCCCGCGGCGAGAACGAGCCGCTCCACCGGTACGATCACGCTCTCGCCCCCGTCGGCGGGGTCGCACGTCAGCCGCTCGATACGACCGTCCGCGTCGGCCTCGAAGTGCCGGGCCCGGAGGCCCCCCCGGTACGTGAAGCGCGAATGCTCACGACAGCGCCGTAACGTGTCCAGCGGGGTGTAGAGGGAGTCGGTCGGGCATCCGGTCAGACAGCGCCCGAGGTACCCGCACGCCTTGCGTCCGCCCGAATCGCGGGAGAGGGTCGCGATTCGCGACCGCCCCATCCGGAATCCGAGCTCGCGGAGCAGGCGCTCGCGGCACCCCCGGTAGCGTGCCAGAAGGCGTCCCGAATGCTCGTCGATGTCGAGCGGAGGGAGCAGGTGGCGGTGCGCGGGGAACCAGGGGGCCAGATCGTCCTCCACTCCGCAGATTCCGATCCGTTCCGCCACGAGCTCGTAGCGTGGGAGGATCTCCTCGTAGGAGAAGGGGAATTCGGCCAGCTCGCCGTTCGTGAACGGAAAGACCCCGCCCGTCCAGGCCTCGCAGAGCCCACCCTGCGCGAAGGAGACGAGGGGAGCGAAGCCGCGAGTCGAAGCCCGCAGCGCCTCGGTCCCCTCGAACACGTAGCGCTTGTTCGGAGGGAATCCGTAGTACTCGCCACCCGGACCGGGAAGCGTCACGGCCTCGAAGTCGCGGCCGAGGAAATGCGCGACCGGATCGTCGAGAGTACGCTTCAGTTCCTCGAAAGTGTCGTCGGGGCGCACCGGTTCGGATCGCTCGCGTCCCACGTCGATCATCTCGACCGTGTGACCCCGCTCCAGCGCCGAGAGCGCGAAGTGGACTCCGCTCGCCCCCGATCCGACGACGACGACCTTCACTTCCCACCCTCCCCCCCGCCGTCGCCCCGCCGGAGCCTCCGCCAGGGCTCGAACAGGAGCACGGCCAAGAGCAGGGACACGGCGAAGCCGATTCCCCGCAGCGCGCTCCGGAGAGCGAAGCCGACGGCCCCTCCCGGTTCCGGCGTGTCGACGCGGGAGGCGGTGCGCCCGTCGCTCTCCAGGATCGCGAGCAGCAGGACGAGCTTCCGACGCAGAGGACCGGACCGGGAGAAGACCGCGGCCCAGGTGTCGGCGAGGCGCACGGCGAGCGGGCCGCGCCGGGCGAACGCGACGAGCGTCCCGTCGAAGGAGGAATCGCGGTGGGTCGGGCCGGCGAGGACGTTCCGGTGAGCCTCCCGGTACTTCGAGCGCACGTACTCGCTCGGCTCCGTGCCGATCAGGTAGCGCGTCATCGACACGCACTCCGCTTCGAGCCGCGCGGCGTCCGGGCCGTGGGCGTCGTCCTCGGCCCCCACTCCCGCTCCCGCCCCGCCCGGCGGCGGGAACGGCGACTCGATCGGCCGGTATCCCCTTTCCGCCCCGGAGAGCATCTCCTCCAGGATCTCGCGCACTCCCCGGCGCTCCTCGCGCGCCGGCGAAAGCCTCGTCGATGCGGCCACGCCGTCGTGCCGGAAGGCGTAGAACTGCCCCGCCGTGACCGGCAGGGCCGGAAGCGGGAGCCTCTCGAGGACGGACAACAGTGAGATCAGGGGGCTCACCGGCAGGGGGAGCGCCGGCCCGCGGCTCCCCCGCATCGCCCGACGCAAACGGCGGAGAAACTCCCCGAAGGGAAGGTCCTCCCGCCCTCCGAAGTCGTGGATCTCGCCCTCCCAGTTCTCCTCGGCCAGAAGCGCGACCACGGCGGCCACGACGTCGTCCACGTGAACGGGATGGATGCGCGCCCGCCCTCCGCCGAAGAGCGGGAGGATCGGCGCGGTCGCGAGACCGCGCAGGCCCTCCCCCACGGGAGACCCGGGTCCGAAGATGATCGTGGGGCGCAGGATGGCCCAGTCGAGCCCGCTCGCCCTTACCGCCGCCTCCGCTCGCTCCTTGGCCCGTGCGTAAGGGTAGGCTCGTTTCTCCGGATAGGTGACCGCGATCGTGCTGACGAAGAGGAAGCGCCGGACGCCCGCGGCCTTCGCCTCCTCGATCAGGCGCCGGGTCGCTTCGCAGTTCGTTCGGTCGTGCTCGGCGGACGTGCCGGGTCCGGTGCGGGCGGCCAGATGGACGACGGTGTCACAGCCGCGGAGGGCCTCGCGGTAGGTCTCGGGGTCGTGGAGATCGGCCGTCACCCATCGCGGCCCCGTCGGGGACGCGCTCTCCGCCGCGACGGAATGCTCGCGCCGCACGACGGCGACGACCGGCCCGTGGCGCGCGAGATCCGGACTGGCGAGGAGATGACGTCCCACGAACCCCGTCGCACCCGTCAGGAAGATGCTCATCGGGCGGCGAAGGTAGCATGGAACGGCCGGCCCCGCGAGCGAGGCAGGCCGTCGGGTGAGGGGATCGGCGGCCAGGAGGACCATGGCGGCCGATCGGGGGAAAGGCGACGTCGCACGGAACGCGATCCGAGAATACTACACTCGGGAGCTCAGTTGCCTCCGGCCCGTCCCGGCCGCTCGTGGGTCCAGACTTTGGCCAGCTTCGGTCGGCCCCTCGTGACCAGGGCCCCCCGGTACTCCCCGAGGGCGGGGATCTCGGCGATGTGCCAGGCGAGAATCGCCTCCGGAGTCGGGTCGGCGGCGGCCGGTTGGATCGCCAACGGACGGTCGGGGTCCGCCTCGACCTCGAAATCGAGCTCGAGCGTGAACATCCCCGCTCCGAGACACTTCACGAGCGCCTCGCGCGCGGTCCAGACCCGAAAGAACGCCCGGCGGCGCGCCCCGCCCCGGAGGCGCCGAAGCATCGCGCGCTCGCCCGGGGCGAAGAGTCGCTCGGCCACGCCCTCGATGTCCACGGTGCGGGTCGTGCGCTCGACGTCGATTCCCACCTCGGCGTCGCGGCGGACCGCGAGCGCCCAGAGGCCCTTCCCGTGGGAGAGATTGAACCGGAGGCCGCACTCGGGCCGTCCGTCCGGATCGATCAGGCAGGGCTTGCCCCCCGAACCCGATCCGAGGCGCAGGTCGGCCGGGGGCCGCCCTTCGTAGCCGCCGAGGATTCGCCGGAGCATCACACGGGACCGGATGAATCGGGCCCGGCCGCCCTCCCTGAGGAAGCGATCGGCTCGCCCGCGCTCGACCGCGTCGAGGAGTCGGGCGTCGTGGTCGGGGACGGGACCACCGCCGGAAAGGGAGGCGAGCCAGACATGGACCTCCCCTTCCCGTAGCGAGTCCGGGCGGGGGGGATAGTTCGGGGCGGGAACGGGTCCGGGAAGCACGAAGGACGCGTCGGCGCTCACCATTCGCGAACGATTTCGTAGAGGGTGGTTCGCTGCACCGGCGTGAAGCCCGCCTCCCGGATGAGGTCGCAACACTCCTCGGTGGTCGTCCTCTGGTGGTGGTCCGCGAGACGCAGCACGTTTTCCTCGAGCAGCGTTCCGCCGAAATCGTTTCCGCCCGCATGCAGGGCGATCTGTCCCGTCTTCTTCCCTTCCGAGAACCAGCTCGCCTGAACGTGGTCGAAGTTGTCGAGGAAGATCCGTGCCAGCGCGATGATCCGCAAGTACTTCACCGGTCCCGGACTCTCGGGGATCTTCCGTTCGAGGTGCGTGTTGCCCGGTTTGAAGCTCCAGGGGATGAACGCGGTGAAGCCCCCGGTCGCATCCTGGAGCTCCCGGAGCTTCTCCAGGTGCTCGACGATCTCCTCGTCGGTCTCGACGTGACCGTACATCATCGTCGCGCTCGTGCGGTAGCCGAGCTCGTGTGCCGTGCGCATGACCTCCAGCCAGCTCCCGGCCCGCGCCTTCTTCGGGCTGATCCGCCGGCGGACCCGATCGACGAGGATCTCGGCTCCTCCGCCGGGAAGCGTCCGCGCTCCGGCGTTCCACAGCTCCTGCAGCACCTCCCGGATCGACCGTCCGCCGACCTCCGCCATCTGGACGATCTCGGAAGGGCTCCAGGCGTGGACGCAGAGCTCGGGGTAGGCGCTCTTCAGCGCCCGCACGACTCCGGGGTAGTAGGAGAAGGGGATCTCGGGGTTGTGGCCCCCCTGGAGCAGAGCGGTGGTCGCGCCCTTCTCCACCGCGCGCCCCACCATCTCGACCACCTCGTCCACCGAGTGCCAGTAGGCCTCCTCGTGCCCCGGCTTGCGATAGAACGCGCAGAACAGACAGTCGGTGACACAGACGTTCGTGTAGTTGGGGTTCGTGTCGATGACGAACGTGACCCGGTCCCCCGGCACGCGGCGGAGTCGCGCCTCGTGCCCCAACGCGCAGAGATCGGGGAGTCGCGCCTCCCCCAGGAGGAAGAGGGCGTCGTCCCGGCCGAGACGTTCCCCCGCGAGAACGCGATCCGCGACCGTACGGAAGCGGGCCGAATCGCCGGGCGGGCCGGAGGGAATTCGGGCGGCGAACGATGACGTCACGTCTTCCCCCCCTCCAGGAGATCCTCGAAGGCCTTCTGTCCGAGGAGCTCCCCCGGACCGATCCGGTACCGGAACGTGGACAGGTAGCGGAGCACCCCCTCCCCGTCGAGCCCGAAGTCGGGACCGCGCCGGGCGGCGATCTCCGGAACGCGGAGCCTCCAGCCGGCGAGCGAGGCCGACAGGGCTCCGGCGATCTTCCGGCGGTCTTCCTGGGGGACTCCTTTCGCGACGACCCACCGGGCGAACACGAACGGGAGTCCCTGCCAAGCGTGCCATTCCTCCCCGAGATCGAAGACGAAGGGGAAGTCGTCGAGGCCGTCGGCCTGAGCGCGGAGCGCCTCGTCCCCGATGAGGAGACGACCCCAGTCCTCCTCCGCGGCCCCGCGGTAGAGCTCCGCGTCCCGGACGGCGTGCTTGCGCTCGAGGATGAGCTCCAGCAGCCGGACGGAGGTCGAGCTCTCCGCGGTCAGGCCGATGCGCTTTCCTTCGAGCTTCCTGATGTCGGTCTTCGCGAAGAGGAGCACCGAGTGGGCCGGCCCCTCGCACGCGATTCCGAAATCGTCCAAAGGGTCGAAACGCTCTCTCAGACGGATCCAGTCGGCCAGGGCCATCGGGCCGCAGACGGCCCTTCCCATCTCCGCGAGCTCGCCGAGCCTCCGGGGCACCTCGTGGACGATCTCCAGATCGAGATCGTCGAGTCCCGCGTAGAACGGCTCACAGTTGAGATACGGAATGAGCGTGAGTGTCGTCTTCGTCGTGGGTCTCGAGGACATGGTAGAGCGCATCTCTCCGAACGGGTTTCTTGCCGGCTTCCCGGATGAGTTTCAGGATTCTCCGTTGGGTGAGTCCGACCGGGCTCTCAGCGCGAGCGAAGTGGGCGATCTTCTCCTCCACGATCGTGCCGTCGATGTCGTCGGCCCCGAAGTTGAGTGCGACCGACGCGGTCTCCTCTCCCAGCATCACCCAGTACGCTTTGACGTGATCGAAGTTGTCCAGCATTAACCGGGACGCGGCGACCGTCCGAAGGCTGTCGGAGGCGCTGGCCCCTCGCTCCACGAGGCGGGTCGTTCCGACCTGGTACTCGAGCGGGACGAACGAGAGGAAACCACCGGTCTCGTCCTGCAGCTCACGGACGCGAATCAAGTGACGAATCCGCTCCTCGAACGTCTCGATGTGGCCGTAGAGGAGCGTGCAGTTGCTCGGAATGCCCTTCGCGTGGGCCGTCCGATGAATCTCGAACCAGCGGTCGTGCCCCATCTTCGTGGGGTAGAGCTCGCGACGGATCCGGTCGGAAAAGACCTCGGCCCCCCCTCCCGGCATCGTCGCGAGTCCCGCGGCGATCAGGATGTCGAAGATCTCGTCGACGCTCTTCTTCGCGATCCTCGTGAACCAGTCGATCTCGACGGCGGTCCATGCTTTGATCGGCAGGTCGGGCCACCGATCCTTGAGAGCCCGCATGATCTCGACGTACCGCTCGAACGGCCAGGAGGGGTGCAGCCCCGATACGATGTGGATCTCGTCGATGTCCTCCCCGCCGTGGGCGAGCGCCTCGTCCAGGGAGAGCTCGTAGGCATGGTCGTCTCCCGGGCGGGCGGCGAAGTCGCAGAACTTGCAGCGAAGGACGCAGAGGTTCGTCGGGTTGAGCTGGCGGTTCAGTACGTAGTAGACGCGATCGCCCGACTTGCGCCGCGCCGCCGCGTCCGCGATCCGCCCGAGGGCGAAGAGGTCCCTCGTCTCCAGGCAGGCGAGCCCGTCCTCGAGATCGAGACGCTCGCCGGCGTCGACCTTGCGCGCGATCGCCGCGAGCTTCGGATCGCGGATGACGGGATCGCCCCCGTTTTCTCGCCGGTTCATTCGCCTGGTCCTTCGCAGGGTCCCATGCAGGGTCCTATGCAGGGTCCTCCGCGAGGTTCTCCGCAGGGGTCGCCGCGGGCTCTCATCCGGCCCGCAACTCTCACCGGCCGCAGCAGCAGCAGGGGCAGGTGAGACTTGCAGGCTCGGAGCGGAACCGCCCATGATGGGGCGACCGGAGAGAAGAATCAAGCGGGACGGGGCGAGCGGAACGGACCGCGGGCCTGTTGTCAGTCGATGCCGTATTCCTTCCACCGGCGTGTCACTCGACTCACGACGTCCGGGTCCATTTCGAGCGGGGCGGGATACCCCTCCTTGAACGTCGCGTCGATCGCCATCCGCCCCCGGTGAACGGGCCACGCGCCCTCCAGGGTCGACTCCTCGAAGAAAACGTCCCGCGCGGGGTCGAACCGCGTGAAGATCCCCCACAGGAGCGGACCGCGATTGTCGAGCGGGACGTCAGGAGATACCGCGGCCACGATCTTCGGCGCGGTGAGGGGCGCGTCTTCCGGCGGGGAACCGGGGCCTCCCCGAGCCCCCGGAAGCGCACGGAGCACTGCGGTCAGAACGTCCCGCGGCTCGGGGCCGTCGACCTGAACCGCGAGGATCGCGGGACCGATCCTCGCCGTCCCGCGAATCCGCCGGTCGAGCAGCGTGACGTCGGGCAGCTCGGGAGGCTGGGCCGACGCTCGGCCGGTCGGGGTCGCATCGAGGATCATCTTGCTGCCCAGGTTCATTTCGAAGCTCGTGAAGTCGAGCGTGTCGAAGGGGACTCGGGTGAGCAGATGGAAATCCTCGGCCGGATCGAAGTGGTCCGCGATCGCGGCGAGGACGGCCTCCAGATCGCGCGGATCCACCTCCCGTCCCACGACGAACATGACCTTCGTGAGGCTGAGCTGCCCGTGGCCGAGCAGTCCGAGCGCCGCCCGCATCGCCTCCTTCTCGAAGCGCTCCTCCACCGAGACCGCAAGGAGATGGTGGAACCCGGTCTCCTCGAAGCTCCAGAGATCACGGACCTCGGGATGGGGCAGCCGGGCGAGCGGACCGAGCAGCTCCTGGACGGCGTTCCCCAGGAACCCGTCCTCCTGGGGAGGCTTTCCGACGACGATTGCGGGATAGATCGCGTCGCGGCGACGGAACATCTTGCGCAGGCGCAGCACGGGGAACGGAGCCGCCGCGGAGTAGTGGCCGAAGTGGTCTCCGAACGGGCCCTCGATACGCCTTTCCCCCGGAGCGACCGTCCCCTCGAGGACGATCTCGGCGGCCGCCGGAGCGTCGATGTCGACCGTGACCCCGCGCGAGAGCTCGACCCCCCTGCCGCGGATCAAGCCGGCGAACGTCGTCTCGGACAGCCCCTCGGGGAGCGGCATCATTCCGGCCAGGACCGAGACCGGATCCCCCCCGAGAGCCACGACCACCGGGAGCTCCCGCCCGGCCTCCTCGGCCTCGAAGTAGTGGTATCCGCCCCCCTTGGCGATCTGCCAGTGGATACCGGCCTCGTCCGGACCGAAACGCTGCAGGCGGTAGATCCCGACGTTCGTCGAGCCGTCCCGGGGACTTCTCGTGTGCACGAGCGGAAACGTCAGAAACGGCCCTCCGTCCCCGGGCCAGCACGTGAGAACGGGGAGTCGCGTGAGGTCGGGCTCCTCGGCCACCTCCCGTACCGCCCCTCCGCGACGCCGGCGCGGCTTCAACCCCCTGAGCCGCGCGAGCTCCGAGCGCTTGGCCCAGAGCGTCGCGAGGCTCGGCGGATTCAGGTCCTTCACGAGTCGGAGGAACGACTCGCCGATTTGCGCGGGAGGTCCGCCGAGGGCGAGCTCGATCCGTCGTCGCGACCCGAAGAGATTGATGGCCAAGGGGAACTCCGACCCCTCGACGTTCTCGAAGAGCAACGCCGGGCCCTCTCTCTGCACGACCCTCTGGCAGATCTCGGTGATCTCGAGGTGGGGACTGACCGGTACGCGGACCCTCCGGAGCTCGCCGACCCGCTCGACGGCCCGAAGGAAGTCCCGCAGATCCGTGAAGCTCACGGGAGATCGCCCCGTCGCCAACCCTCCGGAACGGGCGTCCCGGTCACGACCTGGACCACGCGGTCGACGAAGTCTCCGACCAGGCGCTCGAGGGAGTCGGGCTTGAGGTAGAAGAAGGGAGAGACGGGCATCACGATCCCGCCCTCCCGGGCGACCCGGGCCGCGTTCTCGAGCGCGATGCCGGTGAGCGGGGTCTCCCGGAGCCCGAGAACGAGGCGCCGACGTTCCTTGAGAGCAAGGTGACACACACGCGTGGCGACGGTGTCGCCCAGCCCCGCGGCCACGTGGGCGAGGAAGCTCGCGCTCGCCGGGAGAACGACGACCGCATCGAACGGGTTGGATCCGGACGAGAGAGGGGAGGCGAGATCCTCGTCCGAGAAGACGCCGTCGCAGTCGCCCTCCAGATCGCGCACCGTCTTTCCGGTCTCCTCCTTGAGGACGACCTTTCCCCAACGGGTCACGATCAGCAGACGCTCGCCGGGAAGGCGGCGGAGCAGCTCGACGCCGAAGATCGACCCCGACGCCCCGGTGATGACGACGACCGTCCGCACCACGTTACCTCCGGACAAGCGGGAGACGAAGCTAGCCTCGATCCGTCAGAAAATCTCGGCGAAAAGCGCTGGCGCTCGCACGATAGCATGCCATCCGCGGCCGTGCTCGTCCTCGCCAGTACTCACTTATCGTGAGATGAGCTCCGCTTGGCTCGGGCTGCGCGCGACCCCGGCTGGCGCGCTCTCGTGCGTTTTCCCTCGAGATTTTCTGACGGATCGAGGCTAGCAGGGGGTCCCGGGGGCGTCAACGAGCCCTGGCCGCGGCGACCCGTCCCGGCACCGGTCGGTCCGTACGGCCTACGCTCCGACCCACACGAGCGCGAGGACGACGAAGCCGAGCGCGGCGTTCAGCGGGAAGAACGCGAGATCGACGCGGTGCGCCTGTCGGTGCTCCACGAGAAGCGTCGCTCCCACCGCGACGAGGAGGATCCACGCCGGGAGGCCCGACAGGTAAGCGCCGGTGAGCCCGGCCAGCGCGGCGAAGGCCAGCGCGTGCACTCCCCCCGCGACCGCGAGCGCCCGCCGCCGTCCGAGGGCGGCGGGGAGCGAGTGGAGGCCCTCGGCCCGATCGAACTCCTCGTCGAGCGTCGCGTAGATGATGTCGAAGCCGGAGACCCACAGAAGAGTGAAGATCACGAGCAGGTGCACGGCACCGAGGGGGCCGACCGAATTCGTGACCGCCACGTAGGCGGCGATCGGGCCGAGCGCGAGCGCCGCACCCACGCCGAAGTGTGCGAGCGAAGTGAACCGCTTCATCAACGGATAGACCGCGAAGAGGACGAGGGGAATCGGAGAGAGCGTGAGACAGAGCGGCGGCAGCCGGAGAATGGCCGAGTAGTAGAGCGCGAGCCCGGCCACCGCGACGAGAACGGCGCGCGTGAGGGAGATTCTCCCGGCGGGAAGCTCCCGAGCGGCGGTGCGAGGATTCCGGGCATCGATCTCCCGGTCGAGGATCCGGTTCAGGGCCATCGCGACCGTGCGCGCTCCCGTTCCCGCGGCGAGGATCCAGAGCACGCGCGTCGCGCCCGGCAGACCGCCCGCCCCGAGGATCGCTCCGGCGAGCAGGAGCGGCAGGGAGAAGAGCGTGTGCTCGAACTTCACGAAGTCGAGGAGAGTGCGCATGGCCTCAGTTTGAGGGGAGACGGAGAAGGCGGCAAGATCGGAGGCATCGCCGAGGCCTGTTCACTTCCCGTGACACCCGCCGTGGGAGGCACGCGGAAACTCGCCGCCGGGCGGCGACGGTGGAATCCGCCCGACTGGGCACCACCGCGGTGACCTGCTATCCTCGCTCGGCCGTCCGACGCCGCAGACCCCTCCGACCGCGGAGATCAGGGAGAGCCCGTGGATCCCGCCATTCTCTTCGAGAACGTGAGCAAGACCTTCGCGGAGAAGCCGGCCGTATCGGATCTGAGCTTCCGCGTGCCGCGGGGAACCGTGTACGGGCTCCTGGGTCCGAACGGCGCGGGCAAGACGACGTCGATCCGAATGCTGATGGCGATCCTCCATCCCGACCGGGGACGGATCGCCGTCCTCGGCAGTCCCCTCACCGATGCGGTCAAGGATCGCATCGGGTACCTCCCCGAGGAACGGGGTCTCTACCGGGGCATGAAGGTTCTCGACAATCTCGTCTTCTTCGGCGGGATTCACGGCCTCGCGGAGGACACGGCCCGGCGGAGCGCTCTCGAGTGGCTGGATCGGGTGAACATGGGCGACACCGCGGCGATGAAGCTGCAGGAGCTGTCGAAGGGCAACCAGCAGAAGATCCAGTTCGTGACGACCGTGCTGCACGACCCCGAGCTCCTCGTCCTCGACGAGCCGTTCGCCGGACTCGATCCGGTGAATCAGGACCTGATGCGACGCACGATCCTCGAGCTCCGGCGCGCGGGAACCACGGTGATCCTCTCCACCCACCTCATGGACGAGGTGGAGCGGCTGTGCTCCCACATCACGCTGATCCATCGGGGCCGTGCCCTCGTGGAGGGAGAGCTCGACGAGGTCAAGCGCCGGCACGGAACCGACACCATCTGCCTCGACGTGGCGGGAGAGGTGGCCGCGATCGAGACGCATCCGGACGTCGTCTCGGTGGCCCGGATCGGGAAGACCCTCGAGATCCGCCTCCGCGACGGCCGGGATTCATCGGCGTTCCTGGCCTCGGTCGCCGGCCGCTGCGCCGTACGACGGTTCGAGATTCGGACTCCCAGCCTCCACAACATCTTCGTTCGCATGGTCGACGACGGAGGGGCCTCGGGAGGGGCCGGGGAGACCGACCGACCGGCCGCTGAAACCCCCGCCGAACCCTCCCCCGATCCGGCGCCGGAGGTGGCCCGGTGAACCGACGCAAGGTCCTCCGGATCATCCGTCGCGAGTACGTGGAGAGCGTCCGGAAGAAGTCCTTTCTCTTCGGACTCGTGGCCACTCCCCTCATGATGGCGGCGATGATCTTTCTCCCGATCCTCTCGGGAGAGATGCTCGGGAGCGACCTGGTCAAGCTCGCGATCCTCGATCACACGCGCGTCTACGGAGGTCGCCTGGCCGAGTCCCTCGCCGCCGAGGCGGACCGGGGAGATCTCTCCTTCCGGCCGGAGCTCATCGTTCACCTGCCCGGAGAGGGTCCCGGCCCCGAAGAGCTGGACGCCGCCGTGCTCTCCGAAGAGCTCTCCGGCTGGATCCTCCTTCCTCACGACTTCGAGTCGACCGGCGTCTTCGAGTACCGATCGGAGTCGATCACGAACATCACCGCGCTCGAGCTCCTGGAGAGCCGTCTCGAGAGGATGTTGGCGGAGAAGAAGGCGCAGGACTTCGGGATGGAGCCGGGACAGGTCGAATCCCTGCTCCGATCGGCCGAGATGCGCACCATCCGTCTCGGACGGACAGGGGGCGAGGAGTCGGACTTCACGAAGATCTACCTGAAGGCGATCGCCCTGGTCATGATCATGTTCTTCGCCCTGATGCCGACCGGGCAGATCCTCATGCGATCGGTGATCGAGGAGAAGTCGAACCGCGTGATCGAGGTGCTGCTCTCCAGCGTGACCCCGGGGGAACTGATGGTGGGCAAGGTCATCGGTCTCGGCGCGGTGGGTCTCACGCTTCTCGGAGCCTGGGCCGCCGCCGGCGCACTGCTGATCCTCCCGGTGGGGGCCGCCGGCGTTCGTCCCCCGCTCGGCCTGGTGGAGCTCGGCTTCTTCGTCATGTACTTCCTTCCGGGGTACTTCCTCTACGCGGCCCTGCTCGGCTCGATCGGCTCCATCTGCAACTCGGAGCGGGAGGCCCAGCCCTTCCTCACGCCGATCTC
>JALGZR010000234.1 GCA_025774805.1 bacterium | reverse complement strand
CCCGAGGACGAGGAAATCACTCTTGTGGACGCTCACCGGTCGTTCCCTTCCGAAAGCTCGTCGATCATCCGGATCAGGTGCTCCTCTCCGCTCTCGAAAGCGAGGCCGATGCGGAGCGTATGAATCCGCAGGGATCGTACCTCATCCGCGCCGATCCGGCACCGATCCTTCTCCGTGGTAACCGGGATGAGATCGTCCCGCTCCGTCACGCCGGAGAGCTCCGCCATCTCCCGGGGGCGGAAGCGATGGTGGTCGCCGTAGGTGAAGGATCGAACCACCTCCGCGCCCAGGTTCCTTACCGTCGTCTCGAACGAGCCCGGGTTCCCGATTCCGCTCAGGAGTGCGACCCGCCGCCCCTCGAGCCGGGAAGGCGCGAGCCGCGAACCGTCGGGAGTGAAGAGGGCGTCGGCGACGTAGCGGAAGCGGACGCGGCGAGATGGGGCGCCGGCTCGATCGAGCCGCTCCTCGGTGCCCTCCGGTTCTCCCCGATTTTGATTGATGAACAAAGTATCGGCGCGGGCGAGGGCCGGGGGAGGCTCCCGGAGCGGTCCGCGCGGAAGAAGGTGGCCATTGCCGAAAGGGGCATCCGCGGAGACGACCACCACCTCCCGGTCGCGCGCCAGCTTCCGGTGCTGCATGCCGTCGTCGAGGAGGAGGAGATCGGCGCCGTAGCTCCGGATCGCCTCCCGGCCCGCCGCCACCCGATCGGGGGCGAGGACGATGGGCAGATCGGGGAGCCTCCGCCGGAGAAGGCAGGGCTCGTCGCCATACCGGAGATGATCTCCGTCGAGTGGTTCCCGGCCGGGGGGAAGGTGCACCAGGCGCCTCGCGCCGCTTCTCCCGTAGCCTCGGGAGAGGAGCGCCACGCGACGGCCCCGATCGCGAAGCCGCCGCGCCAACTCGATCACGACGGGGGTTTTGCCTGTCCCCCCCACTGTGATGTTGCCGACGCTCACCACGGTCGCGGGAAGCCGGACGCTGGGCAGGACTCCTCCGTCATAAAGGACTCCGCGGACGCGGACGCCCAGGCTGAAGAGCGCCTCCGCCGCCGCGCCGAGGGGGGCGGCCACGATCGGTTCGGGCCTTCTCATGGGAGATCCCCGAGCAGGCCCGCCTCGACGAGCCGATCGACGAAGCGTGCCGAGGCCCCCCGATGGGCCTCCACCGCGCGGAGCCCCGCCTCCCCTCTCCTTCTCCGCTCCCCGTCGTTCGCGAGCAGGTAGAGGATTCGTTCGGCCAGCTCCTCCGGGCCGGCGATCACCTCCGCGCCCCCCGCCTCGATCAGGATGTCGGCGAGCTCCCGGCAGTTGTCCAGGTTCGGTCCGAGAAGGACCGGTACGCCGAACCGGGCCGGTTCGATCGGATTGTGTCCGCCGTGATTCGAGAGGGAGCCGCCGACGAAGGCTACGTCGGCGATCCGGTAGAAGCGGAGAAGCTCACCGATCGTGTCGACCCAGATCGCCCGGCTTCCACCCGGCTCGCCCCGGCTCCAGAGGTGCCACCGGATGCCGCTCCCGTTCCGGACGGGGCCGACGCGGTCCGGGTGGCGCGGCGCGACCACCACGCGGTGGTGAGGCGAGCTTGCGAGGACGCGTGTCGCCGCGGCGAGGACCGGCTCTACCTCTCCTGGGCGGATCGAACCGAAAACGACCCACCTCTCGCGATCGGCCCGTCGGAGGGAGAGGGCCTGCCCGCCGGCCGGCTCGAAATCGAGCTTCGTGTTCCCATGGACGAACACCGACTCGGGAAGCGCACCGAAGCGGAGAAACCGTTCCCGGTCGATCTCCCGCTGCACCCCGACCAGGTCGACCCGGCGGATGACGGATTCGTAGAGGGGACGAACCCACGCCATGCGGCGCGCGGCGCGGGCCGAGAGCCGGCCGCTGACGAGTGTCACCGGGCAGCCGCGGCGGGCCGCTTCGCGAATCAGGTTCGGCCAGATCTCCGTCTCCACGATGATCAGGAGGGACGGATCGAGCCGGGCGAAAGCTTCCCGTACCGGTCCGGGCAGATCGACCGGCACGAAACGGGACCGGACACCCACGATCTTCTCCGCCCGTTCTTTGCCCGCCCGCGTCATGGATGTGACGCCGATCGTCCGGCCCGGGAAGCGTCGCCCGATCTCCCGCACCACCGGCTCCGCCCCCACCGTTTCGCCCGCCGAGGCGGCGTGAAT
>JALGZR010000130.1 GCA_025774805.1 bacterium | reverse complement strand
ATCAGGGTCTGAACGAGCCCCTTGCCGTAGGTCAGCTCGCCGAGGATGACGGCCCGCCCGTCGTCCTGCAGCGCGCCCGAGACGATCTCAGAGGCGCTCGCGGTCGAGGGGTTCACGAGCACCACGATCGGGATGTCCCTCGGCAGTCCCGGGTTCTCGGCGGCGTGGTACTCGTTCCGGTCGGAGCGGCGGCGACCCTGGGTGTAGGAGATGAGCTTGCCCCGCTCGAGGAACTTGTCCGAGACCGCGACGGCTTGGGTCAGAAGCCCCCCGTGATTCCAGCGGAGATCGAAGACGATGCCCTTCGCGCCCGCATCGACCAGGTCCTCGAGACCCCGCTTGACCTCCGTCCCGGCCTCCTCGCTGAACTGGGAGAGCCGGAGGTAGCCGATGCCGTCCCGGAGGATCCCCTTGTAGGGCACGGAGCGGATCTTGATGACGTCCCGCACGATGTCGACGTCGAACGGGGCCGGATCGCCCTTCCGGGAGATCGTGATGGTGACCTTGGTGCCCTTGCGCCCCCGCAGGATCTGGGCCGCCTCCGACGTCGTGATGCCCTTCGTCGACTCCCCCTCGATCGCGATGATGCGGTCCCCGGCCCGGATTCCGAGCTTGAACGCCGGGGTCCCCTCGATCGGCGACACGACGGTGAGCCAGTCGTCCCGGATGTCGATCGAGATGCCGATCCCGCCGTACTTGCCCTGCGTGTCGAGCATGAGGTCGTCGTACTGCTTCTTCTCGAGGAAGGCGGAATGGGGATCGAGGGAGGTCATCATTCCCCGTATCGAGGAATAGATGAGATCTTTGGAGTCGACCTCGTCGACGTACTTGTCGTACACGTTCGCGAGGATCCGGTTGTAGGTCTTGATATCGTTGTAGACGTTCTTCGAGGCCGAGGTGACGTTGGCGATCCCGATCAGGGAGAGCCCGACGGCGGCCAGGACGAGATAGCGGTTGGCGGGCTTCTTCGGGAAGACCATCGACGGGATCTCCTTGCGGACATGCCTTTCGGACGTTGCTGGCGGACGTGCCGAGCGGGTGTGCCTCGCGGACGTGGCTGCGCCGGGCGAAGCGCCTAATCGAGGGATCGGCCCGGGAGGCATTGTCCCTTATACCCGCTGAGGCGGAAAAAGTGCCGATCGCCCCCGGGGGGCTCACCCGGATCGGCGCGAAAGACCGGAGGGCATCCCGGGGAGGTGGCGGGGACGGTCCGCTCCGGTCAGTCTCCCTGGTTCTTGCGCCGCATCTTCTCGGCGTGCTCGATGTTCTCTAGCGCCTCCTTGGCGAAGAAGCTCACGAGCTCGGATGACCCCTGGCCGGCTTTCTCCAGGAGAGAGCGGTACTCCGGATCGCCGAACCACCCCAGGGCGAAGGCGGCGTCCATCTGGACCTCCTCCACATCGCTCTCGAGCACGGACGCGATGGCCGGCAGCGCGCGGCGGCCCGCCTGCTCCAGCACCGGGGTGTCCTGGGTCCGGGCGAGCGCCCGGCAGGCCATGGCGCGAGTCGAGGCCTCCTGGTCGCTCTCCAGGATCTCGATGACCGGATCGATCCAGCGCTCGTCGTCGATGTAGCTGACCGTATGGATCGCGTACTCCCGGACCTTGACCCGGGTGTCCTTCATCAGATCGACCAGGGCGGGCACGCTCTCGTTCCCGATGATCCGGAGCTCGAAAAACATCCGGTTGCGCATCGGGTCGTTCTCTTCCTCGATGGCCGTCACCATGGTCTCGATCGAGGTGCGGATCTTGGCCTGGACGTCCTCGCCGGCCTCCTGGGCCGCTCCCGGAGCCGGAACCGCGAGCAGCGACCAGCTCAGTAGGACAGCCGTCGTTCGAGCGTTCGCCATGCTTGACCTCTCCATCCGTTTCGGTTCAGCGCGGGGCGGGAGCTCGTCGGTTCGCCTCGGCCACGGTCCGGCGAACGTGCCAGGAGGGATCCTCCGCCCCTCGGGTGAAGACCTCGCGAATCTCCGCGTCCCGGGGCCTCCGAGCAAGAGCCCGCAGGGCGGAATCACGGACCACCCACGACTCGTCGGCCGTCATCGAGAGAAGCAGATCCCGGATCCGCGGGTCCGAGGATTCGGCGATTCCCTGGACGGCCAGGTTCCGAATGGCCATCGACGTGTCGGCCAGGCACTCGCGCACGAGAGAGTACCCCGGATCCGCCCCCGAGAGAAGGAGGGAGATTCCCGCGTGCGCCCGCTCGAACGGATCCTCCTGCGTCGCGGCCTCCCGCAGCAGCTCGACCGCGGATTCCGCGCGCAGACGTCCGAGAGCCTGGATCGCGAGGATACGGTGGTAGCGGTCCGCGATCGTGTCCGGCTCGGTCCGGTCGAGGGAGCTGCGGAGCAGCTCGCGGATCGGACCGACCGCGCGGGAGTCGCCGAGGAGACCCAACGCCCGGAGGGCCCCCGCCCGGACGTCCCGGCGGGAGTCCCCGAGCCGGAGGAGAAGCGGAGCCACCGCCGCCTCGCCGTGGGCCACCAGCTCCTCCACCGCCGCGTCGGCCACGAGGACGTCGTCGGCCTCGAGCCGTCGTAGCGCCTCCTGGAGCCCATCGCTCCCCTCCGAGAGGCCGGGGAGGAGAAGAAGCGCCCCGCCGGGGAGGAGCCAACGAGGGAACTTCAACGATTTCAATGGAATAGCTGCTCTTTCCGCTCGGGAGGCCGTTCGGCGGGGAGGGCTTCAGGCTAGCAGTGACGGAAGAAGGGGTCAACGGAACGCCTCTCCGGCCCCCAAATGCACAGAGTCGGATACCTGTCAACTCCTTTGGAGTGCACGGTCTATCTTCCGGTGGACAGAGTTTCGGGGCCGTGATAAGCAGGCTCCGATTCCACGGTCCTCCGTCGCCACCGCCGTCGTGCGGGGATGGGTTGCGGGGAATGAAAGGAGGTGGGGGTCCCGGAGGGGCCGGCGTGGTCTCACGGGAATACTCCGTTTCGGTTGTGGATGAGACCGAAGTCTTGCTCACGCTCGGCCCTTCGGCCGCTCCCACGCTCTCGGCGTGGTCGGGTCGGCTCCCGAGCAAACCAGATCCTGAACTCCTGGCGGGGTCCGGGGGGCTGGCTGGCCTCCCCTCTCCCCGGGGATCTCACGGAGGGTAGCTGAATGAGATCGAAGTGGTTCCTGCCGAGCGCCGTTGCGGTGGCGATCGCGTTGCTCGCCGTCCCGGCATCGGCACAGACCATATCGTACATCAATCTGCTGCAGTTCGACCTGGTCTCCTACCGGAGTCAGGCGACGGCCGGGATGTTCGACGACGACATCGAGAACGTCGCGAACGCCGCCCGGTTGCTCGAGATCGACGGGAATCGCCTCTACACGAACTTCTCGAACCTCCACGATCCCGCCACGATGGGGGACGACCTGATCAGCTACAGCAGCGACGCCTTGGGCTTCAATGACGGGAGCAACATCTTCGACGACGGCTCCTACCTCGCCGGCTGGACCGGGAGGTACGACCGGGACTCGCAGTACGTCTTCTCGCTCTTCTATCAGCGGAACCATTGGCGGCAGATGTTCGAGGACCTCGACGAGGACCATAACATCGGATTCGACTCCGGCGAGCAGCACGACGCCGAGTACACGAACACCATCGTGACGGAGTTCGACGACGGCACGGGGTTCACCGGCGAGGACGACAACGACGGGGTCGCCGACCGGAGGACGACGGAAGTCGTCGACCTGATGCGGTACGACGACAATTCGCGCAGCGACATCGACTTCGGGGTGGCGCGCGAGGTCTCGAGCGATCTCTCCATCGGTGGTCGTTTCTTCTGGGAGAAGGACGTGCAGGATCGCTTCGCCGAGGGACGGGTCGAGACGATCAATGAGAGCCGGCAGTTCTCGGACGGCGCCGTGGGCAGCCCGCTCCGGATCACGGACCGCCAGGTCACGACCTACATGGGCCCGGGTGAGGAGGCCTTCAAGCACCAGAACATCGGGGTCAGCTTCAACGCCGACTACCACGCCTGGTCCGACCAGTCCGTGAACGTCCGCTTCGACGTCTTCGGGACGAACATGACCAATCCGTCGATGAACCTCGACCTCCCGTCCCGGGGGTACGATCCGCTGGGCGTGGACGTGAACTTCTCCGAGTTCACGGACTACACGGTCGTCACGGCGGGCGACGGCACTGGGGACGGTCAGTTCAACTCGAACGCGGACTTGGGCGCGGGAGGTCTGGGATACCTGGACCAGAACCGGGAGAACCGGGACATCCAGGTCCGCTCGTTCGACCTCACTCCCCCCGGCTTCCCGTTCCCGTACTACTCCGTGGACGACGAGCGGACGGGAATCGCCATCGGCGCTCTCGTCTCGTACGATCGCGTCTGCGCGGGCGGCGACTTGCGCACGTGGGGCGGCTACCGGCGGACCCCGTACGACATCGACGCCACGGTCGTCCGGAAGTTCTACGACAGGGAAACGTTCTGGTGGAACGCGGGCTCCGGGGATCAGGAAGCCATCCTCACGAACACCGAGGCGACGCTGACCGAAACGCGAGACGGCGACATGACCTTGAGCGCATGGGAGCTCGGGACCCGCTGGACTCGGGACGTCAATCAGAACGTCGCGGTAGGCTGGGGACTGATTGTCAGCCGGAACACCTGGAATGAGGACTACAGCAACTCCATGGAGCGGGTGGAGTGGTCGGGATTCAGCGACGGCGTGGCGGGCGACAACGTGGCCTATGACGCCGACATCGCGGCGGGCGGCACCGGCACCGTCGGCGGGCTCAGCCTCAACGAGCGGTCCACCGTGACCACGACCATCGACAAGCACAACATCGAGGACGAATACCGGACGACCACGGCCCGGCTTCCGGTGGGCCTGCGTCTGAAGTGGGGTGAAGGCGGCCGGTACCGGTGGAACATGGGCCTCACGCACAACATCAACAACTCGACGCGTGAGACCACGCTGACCGTTCCGGCGGACGGGGCGGGTCGCCCGGTCACCGTCGTGAACGACGTGGTCGGCGCCATTGTCGACGAGATCACCTACGGCGATCCGGCAGTCACCGAGAACAGCGAGATCATCGACAAGATGCGTTGGAACACGACCACGTACTTCTACGGGTTCGAGGTCATGATCACCGACGCCGTCCAGGCCAACGTCAACGGGATCTTCGATACCTACGCCGACGACGATGATGACCACGAGATCTTCGACGTCGACTTCTGGCGGGAGTTGGCCATCTCGCTCACCTTCGCGTTCATGTAGAGCCGGGAGTCGGAACCGCTTACCGGCGTTCCGGCCGATCGAACGGCCCGGGGGTCTCCGGACCCCCGGGCCTTCTTCTTTGCGGATGGAGGGCGGGCGAGGCGATGGCGGCGGCGGAAGCGGCGCGGCGACGAAGTCAGGCGCGGCTTCGCCGTGGCCGCAGCAGAGACTGGTGAGAGATGCAGGCTAGTCCGGGCTAAGGCAGCGTGACGCTGAGGAAACCCTCGTCGTTGCTCATGGGGCGGTCGACGTCCGGCGTGGCCGCCAACAGGGTCAGCGCCCCCGTGGCGTCTCGGATCTCGTATCCGCAGATGTAGGGCCGATGGAGAGCCTCGTATTCCCATGAGACCAGTCCGCTGGCGTCGGTCAGCCGGGTCTCGAGGGCGATCGGCTGCCGGGTCTCACCCGGATGGTCGACGTCGACGATGTAGGGCGTCACCAGCGCGTCCGCGACGGGCATGCTCTGGGCGTCCCGGACCTCCATGAGCACCGTAAAGAAGTCCCCCCCGCGATCCTCGGTCAGGCAACCGCCCTCCCCGACGAGGAGTGCCGCGAGCAGGACAGCCGTGGCGAATCGGACGAGTTCACGAGAGGTGCGGCCGTTCGGTCCCGTCCATCCCCGGACATCCATCATGTCCCTCCTGCCCCTATCGAGGATTCAAGTCGCGGGGGCGGACACGGTAGGGAATCCCGATGGGTACGGGGGGAGGCGCGCCGAGGCCCGCCCCGGACGCAGAGGCGTGCCGCGGAGGGGACGGGCGGGTCGGACGGATCAGAGGTAGGGGAGGATCATCTTCATCCGGGCCTCGTCCGCGGCCTCGAGGCTCTTGTCCCTGCGAAGCTGCCGAATCCTCTTCGAGGTCTTCTTGGTCAAGATGTGGTTCTTGTAGCTCCTCTTGTGACGGAGCTTACCGGTCGCCGTCTTCGAGAAGCGCTTGGCGGCGCTCCGGTTGGTCTTCATTTTCGGCATGGCTTCTTCGGATCCTCTCCCGTCGTCTCCTCCGGAGGACTCAGAGCCGGTTATGCTGGAGGACTTTCTCGCAGCAGTTCGCGGCTTCGCCGGGCTCGTTGAACCGCATTCCACAGACGCGGCACCGGTGAGCCCCGCCGATGCGCCCTTCTTCCACGGCCTTTTTCAGTAGAAGTTCGTACGTGCTGTTCGCTCGATCTCTCTGCAAAACCGACCCTTCCTCTTCCCGAATCATCGCGACTTCTCCTCTCGACACCGTCTCCCCACCCTTCGACGGAAAAGCTGCGCTGCCAGACTGTGCGACTTCGATCGTAGGAGCGGAACGCTACAGTTTCGAGCTTTTCTCTCGCGGTCGTGCAACCTCCGGGCCCCGAGGCCCGGTCGTGCGCCGATCTCAGGCTTTGCCGGAGCGGCGGCGTTTTGCGGCCTTCAGCTGCTTCTTGCGCTTTCTCTCGGAAGGCTTCAGATACCGGGAGCTCTTCTTGATGTCCTGAATGATCCCTTCCTTCTCGCACTTCTTCTTGAAGCGCCGAATGGCCTTGTCGATCGACTCGTTCTCTTTGACCTTGACGAGGGGCATCCTGTCCAGCCTTTGACGATCTCAGTGCCGCCGCGGGCCGGGGCGCGAGCCCCCCGGGGGTCTCCGACCGGTTACCCACGAAACGGTGATTCCGAGCATTCGAACGTAGGAGTATGTCCACGGAGCCCCCCCGTGTCAAGCCGGGCTGCGCGAGGTCCGGGGAACCCTCAGGGGCGGATCGCGGAACGCAGGCCCCCCGGCCGGACCCCCTCCGCCACCTGCCATCTTGACGGATCGATCGAAGAAGGGCAACCATGGAGTGCGTCTGGCGGACCTCCGGGAATCAGAGGAGCGACGGATTGGCACAACCCCGCTGTCTGATGGTGGGCCCCTTCCCCGACTGGACGGAGATCGCGGACCAGGCCCGGGAGAGGGGCTGGGACGTGCGATTGGTCGAGTCGGGCGCCGAGGCCTTTCGCTGTCTGGGGGAGGATGACGGGATCTTCGTGGTCCTCCTGCCGAATGAGCTGCGGGACGGGCCGGCCGACAACCTCCTCCGACGGGCCCGAGGCGGGGGGACGCGGGCCGACTTCGTGGTCCTGGCCTCGGGCTCCGGACGGGAGCAGCGGGCCTCGCTTCTCGCGGAGGGCGCCGACGAGATTCTGGCCGAGCCGATCGGTCGCGGGAGGGTGCTGGCCAAGCTCGACCGTCTGCGGGACCGCCGACTCCTGATCGATGACTTGGGGCTGGTCGTCCGAGATCCGGTAATGCTCGAGCTCTTCGAGAGGATCCTCCGCGTGGCGCCGCTCAAGGTCACCACCCTCATCACCGGGGAGAGCGGCACCGGCAAGGAGATGCTCGCGTCCGCCATCCATCGCGCGAGTGACCGGAGAGACGGACCGTTCATTCCGGTGAACGTCGGCGCGCTGCCGGAGAGTCTCCTCGAATCGGAGCTTTTCGGCCACGAGAAGGGAGCGTTCACGAGCGCTGACTCAATGCGCATCGGACGCTTCGAGCTCGCCGACCGGGGCACCCTCTTCCTCGACGAGATCGCGGAGATGTCGCTTCCCTCGCAGGTGAACCTCCTGCGCGTCTTGGAGGAGGAGCGGTTCCTCCGCGTCGGCGGCCAGACCTCGATCTCGGTCGACGTCCGAATTGTCGCGGCGACGAACCGCGACCTCGAGTCGACCGTGCGCGAGGGCAAGTTTCGACGAGACCTCTATTACCGTCTGAAGGTCGTTCACCTCGAGGTTCCGCCGCTGCGCCAGCGCACGCAGGAGATCCCGCTTCTGGTGCGGACGATGGCGGCGCGAGCTTCGGCCCGTCACGGCGTCTCGTTTCCGGGGTTCGACCGGGACGCGATGGAGGTCCTCACGAAGTACGAGTGGCCCGGAAACGTACGGGAGCTGAAGAACCTCGTGGACGGACTGGTCGCGCTCCGTCCCGAGACGTCGATCCGTACGTCCGATCTGCCCTCGTACGTTCTGCAGGGGGGCGCCCCCGAGAGACCCCTCCCCGCGCTGCCCACCGACCGCCGCGAGGTGGAGCGGGAGTTCATCCTCCAGTCGCTCCTCGCCCTGCGCGCCGAGGTGGCGGCGATCCGGGAGATGCTCGCGTTCGGATCCTCGACACGGCCCGAGGGGGCGGGCCCTTCCGAACCCCGGGGCGGGTACGCCGGGATGGGGGTTCCCGTCGCCCCGGCCGGCCCGGTACGGGTCGAGGAGGACGAGCCCGCCGGAACGCTCTCGATGAAGGACCTCGAGCGGCGGACCGTGGAGAGGGCCCTGCGCGAGTCGGGGGGAAACCGCCGACTCGCCGCCCGGGCCCTCGGGATCAGTGAGCGAACGCTCTACCGCCGCATCAAGGAGTACGGCCTCGGCGAGCCGGAGTCCTCGCGCTCCGGCGACTAGCCTGCAATCCTCACCCGGTTCGCCCCGGCTTCGCGACGATCCGGCTGAGATGTGCGGGCTAGCCTGCATTTCTCACCAGGCTCGTCGCGAGGCTGCGGATAGCCGTGTCTGGCGAGGAGATGGGGGGCTTTTCGCCCGAGGCGGGGCCGTAGCCCCGTCGCAGGGCGGAAGCCTCGCAGCGACGAAGCCAGGCGCGGCTTTGCCGCTGCCGCAGCAGAGGCTGGTGAGATATGCAGGCTAGAC
>JALGZR010000233.1 GCA_025774805.1 bacterium | reverse complement strand
CGCCCGCCCCCCGGACCTTCCCACAGGAAAGGCTCATCGGCGGGGAGGTCGACCGGGAAGCTGTAGAGGAAGCCGTCGCGGGAGGGGGCGTAAAGCGAGCGGTCGGGCGTCCCGAAGAGGGGCGCCGCCACCATCAGCTCGTTCCAGCTCCCTGACGAGACCGGCCAGCCGGCCGCGTTCCGGTCTCCCTCCTCCCAGCTCCAAATGCGCCCTCCTCCGTCGCTCATGAGGGGGGTGGCGCGACCCTCGCCGTTCAAAGGCCCCGCCACTCCGTTCCCCACGAGCGAGACCCCCCGGTCGAAGTACGGGGCAATGCGGAAGGGGGAATCTTCGAGATAGACGCCGTCCCGCTCGATGAGGAGGAGCTTCTGGCCGGCAGGCAGGGCGAGCTCCGGATAGCCGTCCCCGTTCGGGTCGGCGAAGAGAGGTTCGCCGGTGATCGGCTCGCCCAGCTCGAGCGGCCAGCCGTCCACCACCGTGCCGTCCTCCCGGAGCGCCCAGATGTTGCCGGTCACCGCCGCCACGACCCACTCCCGCGATCCGTCCCGATCGAGATCGCCGGAAAGGAGGTAGGCGTAGGACTCGAGAGGGAGGGTGGTGACCGCCCTCCATGACGGTTTGTCCGAAGGGGACAAGAGCCTGTAGAGCCGCCCGTCCCGCCCGAGATAGTGGATGGCGGCGAGACCGCCCTCATACGATCCGGCCAGGTTCGAGGCGGGGGCCGCCGGAAGCGGCACACGGGAGATCGCCATCGCCGTATCGCCGGAGAGGTCGTAGACGACGAGGGTGTCTCTCCCGGCGAGCACCAGCTCTTCCACAGGCTCTCCCTTCGAGCGGGCAAACGCGTCGATCACGAGCGGATCGGCCCAGATCGTGTCCGTTCCGACCGGTCCCAGATCGATGACGGGGCCTTCGTCCTTCCCCCCGATGCGAACCATTCGATCGGCGAGGACCGCGACCACCTCCTCCCCCTCCCGGTCGGCGTCGAGCTCGCCCGCCACCGGGAGGATCGCGATGTGGTCATCGATCGGTCGTCCGAGCTCCTCGGGGAAGAGGGCGGGGAGGGCCGGGAGGAGCGCGCGTCGAACGAACATCGAGTCGCCATTCACGAAGTGTGCGGTGGTCACCCCGCCGATCAGCTCGCCCGCCGTGTCGACGGAGACCCAGGAGGCGTAGATCCCCTCCTCCCTTGCCGGCACCACGAGCCCGGCGGGGAGAATCCCGAGCGAATCGGGCAGCATGGCGAGGGGGAACCCGGGAAGTGTCTCGCGGATGTCGATCTGGACCGTCGTGACGAGTCCGGCGGCGCTCACGTGCGAAACCTCCACGAACGACTCGGCCCCGTCGGCGAGATCGGATTTCGGAGCTGTGCCCGGCCCGAAACGGTCGGCGTTCCCCTCGAAGAAGGGGTCGTTCGGGCTCCCGTCCCAGTAGGCGGAGAACGGGTTTCCGAGATCCTTGATCCCGTCCGCCTCCTCCACCTCGAGAGCTCGGTCGTTGTAATCGATGTTGACGATGTTGAGCGCGAGCCGCTCGAAGGTGAGGTTCCGGTTGTTCACGTGCCAGATCATCGTCCCCCAGCCAGGGAGCGGATAGTCGTAGTCGAACGAAGGCTCTCCGGCGGCGTCGTTGGTGATGGTGCCGACGACGATACTGTTCCGGTCCTCGGCATCGACCGCCAGCGTGTCGGACTGCTCGAGCCCGCAGCGGTTCTCGAGCAGGAAATACTCCTGGTCGTTGAGCGGGATCAGGCCGTAGCGTGCCATCCCTTCGGGCGGCCCCGGATGGGTGGCGCACGCGAGCGCCAGGGCGCCCGGCTCGACGATGATCTCAGGGGTCACCCATCCGAGGTAGAGCTTCGACCAGGCGCTGAACGAGGTGGGGATGATGCCGGTGAGAAAGCCTCCCTCCCCGCCGCCGATCGAGACGAGCCCGCCGCTGTCCATCAGGTCCCACTGCCCGACGGCCGGCCAGAAGGTCTCCCTGCTGTAGAGGTCGGGGAGCCCGAGCTGATGGCCGAACTCGTGCGCCAGAACGCCGTTCAGGCCGAAGATGAACTCATCCTGGCTGTCGTACTCGGGCACGACGGTGACGCCCCAGATGCGGAACGGCTCGACATCCCGATCGACGAGAAGAGTGTCCTCGTCACCGAGGGAGAGGAAGAAGCTGGGAATGTCGC
>JALGZR010000232.1 GCA_025774805.1 bacterium | reverse complement strand
CCTGAAGTCTTACACCGACGAGCACGACCTCGACCTCGCGGACGCCGACGCCGTCTTCGACCACGACGCCGACCCGAATCACCTCGTCGACCTCCTCTCGGGCTACGACGTCGGGACGAAGGTCCTGACCCTCTCGGCCCCGATCCCGGCCGGGAACCGCCCGTTCCTCCGGATGCTCGTCCGCCCGGTCGTCGCCTGGGAGACCGCGCAGGACTTCGAGGAGCTCGCCCGCCTCCCGTCGGTCACCCTCCGGGACACGGAGAACGTCGTCTCCGCGCCCTACCCGAACCGCTCGACCTCCGGGATCGTGGATCGGAGCACGGGCGACGCGGTCGAGACGCCCGCGCCGTACCGGGCGACCTACGAGGTCACGGTGGAGGTGACGATCGACCGGACGACGACGCAGATGCGGGTCCTCGAGGAGCTCATGCGGTTCTTCCTCGACGGTCCCTCCGGCGAGGTCGGGCCGTTCCTCCGATCCGTGGCCACGGATCGGCGGTACCGGCTCAGGCTCATAGACGAGTTCCGGGCCGTGGACCCGCGGCTAAACTTGGCCGACGTGAGGACCTTCGAGGGAACGTTCCGGATCGAAGACGCGGCGCTGGACCTGACTCCGGCGCGCGCGGCGCACGCGATCCAGAGGATGAAGCTAAACTTCGCCCACGTCCCGGCGGACGTCGAGGCCGCCGCGCGCGCCGCGGGCGCGCCGGTGCCGAGTACCCCGCCGGAGACGATCGAGGTGAGCTGAAGGAGGAATCCAAATGACGGTTCGACGGTTCGGGCCAGTCCTCGGGGCGGGCGTGCAGGTCAGCGAGGAGGAGCCTCAGCAACAGATCGAGCAGGCGCCGTGGGGCGTCTCGGCCTTGGTCGGCGCGTTCGAGAAGGGCCCGCCGGGCGAGCCGCAGTTCCTCGCGGGGCGGCTCGACTTCGACAAGCGGAACGGCGGCCTCATCGAGGACGGCGACTCCCCCCAGGCGTCGCGCGACTTCTATAAGCTGGGGCGCGGCGCGGGCGAGCTGATCACGCTCCGGATCACCGGCGGGGACGAGAAGAAGGCGATCCTCGACCTCTGGACGCGCCAGGGGATAACCGTCGGGGCGAACTCCGGGCGGTCCCTCCTCGGGACGCTCGAGGCGATTAACGGCGGGCGCTGGGCCGGGCGGCGGGACGTCTACGTCGACGACCTCGACCCCACCGACGCCGGCGGTCCGACCGGACCGGACGTTCTGACCCCGACGACGCTCGACACCGGCGACACGATGGTCGAGAACGAGTGGCGGGGCGGGACGCTGCAGCTCAAGAAGGTGACGACGAGGGTCTACCGGATCGTCGGGAACACGGCGGCCGGCGTCGTCTCCGTCGAGGCCGACCAGGACCTCCTCGCGGACTGGAACGCCGGGGCGGGGACCCCCGCGAACCGGTACGTCCTCTCGCGCGTCAACGCCGATCACCTCGGGAACGAGCAGCAGCTCGCCGCGGAGATCGTCGTCGGGGAGGAGAACCCGACGGGCGAGTTCGGGATCGTCCTCTACGAGGACGACGCGGAGGTCAAGCGCTGGCGGAACATCTCGACCGACCCGGCGAAGAGGAACTACTGGGTCAACGTGATCAACAGCGACCCGTCGAACTACTGGGTCGTGGCGACCGACCTCTACGCCGGCGACAAGACCGTCGCCGCCGTCCGCCCGGCGAACTTCTACGGGCTCTCGAAGACGCTCACGGCGACGAAGCTGACGCTCCCCGACCCGGACGTGACCGTGAACTCCGTCGGCGGGGCGGACCCGACGGTGGCGATCAACTCCCTCGGGTCGCTCGTCCGCTCGCAGATCCTGACGGGGACGGTCGAGAACGCCGGCGCGGACATCCGCTGGACGACCTCGATCGGTCCCGTCCAGATCGTGACCGCCGCCTTCACCGGCGTCCCGTTCGACCTCGGCGAGGAGTTTCTCGACGTGACCGTCACGAACGGCGGGACGCCGCTCGCGGACGGCGACACGGTCGTCCTGAACGTTATCGCCCTCGAGCCGGACGAGCTGATCGGCGGGACGGTCTGGCCGGACTTCGTCAACGAGCCCGACCTCGCGTTCACGATCTTCGACAACGACCGCGTCTCCGTCGACGTCCGGACGGGGTTGGACCTGACGGACGGCGGCTCGATCGCGGCGGGTGAGGAGTTCCTGCTC
>JALGZR010000129.1 GCA_025774805.1 bacterium | reverse complement strand
CTTCACGCGGAGTTCCGCTCGGCGTTGTTCGGTTTCGTGGACGACCTGGAACTGCGGCTTACCGAAGCCGCGAATAGGATCGACGTCCGATCCGCGTCGCGGACCGGGTATTACGACTTCGGCGTGAACCGGAGGCGGGTCGAGGAAATACGGGAACGGTTCGCCCGGGAACCGTGATCCGTCGCCCGGCAAGTAGTCCGCTTTTTCCCGAAACTCCCTCCTCCCGACGGCATCGGGAAATGGGGGATCCAATTACAAAGCATGCGCGTGGAATTCCAAAAAAGCATTTTTCGCAACATCGTCCTTTCCCTGGCATGTTGGTTCGGTTCGTACGCCGGGACCGAGGAGATGGCCTCCGCGCCGGAGAAGAAGGTCGACTTCCTGCTCGTTCTGCCGTTCGTCCTCTTTCACGTCTCCTGCCTGGGAATCTATTGGGTGGGGTGGAGCCCCGTGGCCGTGGGAACGGCCGCAGGTCTCTACCGGATCCGCATGTTCGCGATCACGGCGTTCTACCACCGCTGCGCCGTCTCCGCACGGCAGGGGTTTTTCCGGTGGGAAATCGACCTGACCTATTACGGGCTCGTCGTCCTCTCGTGGCTTGGGATCGTCCGCGACCTTCGGCCCGTCCCCGAGGCGGTGCGCCGCACGGGAACCGTCCCGACATGAAAATCGCCGTGATCGGCGCCGGGGTATCCGGGCTCGTGGCAGCGCGCCTGCTCTCCGCGGAGCACGAGGTGACCGTCTTCGAGGAGCAAGGGTATGCCGGCGGACACACGCGAACCGTCGACGTCGATGCGGGAGGAAGAACCTTCCCCGTGGATACCGGGTTCATCGTCTACAACGAAGAGACCTACCCTTCCTTCACCCGCCTCCTCTCGATGCTCGGGGTGGCGACACAACCCTCCACGATGAGCTTCAGCGCCCGGTGCGAGCGGACGGGAACCGAATACTGCCCTTCGAACTTCCGCACCCTTTTCGCACAGCCGGCGAACCTGTTCCGCCCGGCGTTCTGGAGGATGCTCACCGACGTGGGCCGGTTCAAGCGCGCGATGGCGGAACTGATCCGTTCGGGAAACGACCGTCCCACCCTCGAAGAGTTCCTCGAGCAGGGCGACTACTCGCGCCTCTTTTCCGAACTGTTCCTCGTCCCCATGGCTGCGGCGATCTGGTCGGCCGCGCCCGGAGCTGCGCTTTCGATGCCCGCCCTTTTTTTCGCCCGGTTCTTCGACAACCACCGTTTCCTGGACAGGGCCGGCCAACCCCTGTGGCGCGTCGTCAAGGGCGGGGCCAGGAATTACGTGGCCCCCCTCACGGAACCGTTCCGGGATCGGATCCGGCTCGGGACGCCGGTCCTCTCCGTGCGCCGGCGTCCGGACGGGGTCGAGGTGACCCCCCGGGAAGGTCCCCCGGAGCCGTTCGACCAGGTGGTGCTCGCCGTCCACAGCGACCAGGCCTTGGCGATCCTTTCCGATCCCACGGACGCCGAGCGGGAGATCCTCTCCTCCGTCCGGTACCAGGTAAACCGGGTCGTCCTCCATACGGACGTCTCCCTTCTCCCCCGGAGGCGCGCCGCCTGGGCGTCGTGGAACTACCTCCTCCCCGCCGCTTCCTCGGACAGGGCCTGCGTCACCTACGACATGAACATCCTCCAGTCCCTTCCGTCCCCCGTCGAGTTCCTCGTGACCCTCAACCGGGAGGAGAAGGTCCGCCCGGAAACGGTCCTTCTCCGGACGGTCTACCACCACCCCGTCTTCACGCGTCAGGCCGTCGCCGCCCAGGCGCGGCGGGCCGAGATCAACGGCGTGAACCGGACCTGGTACTGCGGTGCGTACTGGGGGAACGGGTTCCACGAGGACGGGGTGAGAAGTGCAGCGGACGTGGGCCGGGCGTTCGGAGCGGTCCTGTGACGGTCGGAAGCGCCGTCTACAGCGGGGAGGTGCGCCACCGGCGATTCGCCCCGGTGCGTAACGAGTTCCGCTACCGCCTCTTCCTGCTGTACCTCGACCTGGCCGAACTTCCCGGCCTCTTCGACCCCTACCTCCTCTGGTCGGCGAAAGGCCCCAACGTCGCGTGGTTCCGCAGGGAGGATTACCTCGGAGACCCCTCTGCTCCTCTCGACAGGGCCGTCCGCGATCTCGTCGAGGAACGGCTGGGAATCCGTCCCGCGGGCCCGGTGCGGCTCCTCACCCACCTGCGGTACTTCGGGTATCTCCAGAACCCGGTGAGCTTCTATTACTGCTACGACCGGGAAGGGAAACGCGTCGAGGCGATCGTCGCGGAGATCACGAACACCCCCTGGGGGGAGCGCCACGCCTACGTCTTCGGCGACCGCGGAAACGAATCGGTCCACCACTCCTGGAGGAGGTACCGGTTCCGGAAATCATTTCACGTCTCCCCGTTCCTCGACATGGGGATCGACTACGACTGGCGGTTCCGGGAACCGGGCGAAGCCCTGAGCGTGTTCATGATCGCGTTCGAGAAGGGGGAACGGATCTTCGACGCCGGCCTCTCTCTTCGCAAAAAGCCGCTCACCTCCCGGACACTGGCTGCCGCGCTTGCTTCCCACTCGTTCATGTCCGGGAAGGTCGTTGCGGGAATCTACTGGCAGGCCCTGCGCCTTTGGCTGAAACGGGTGCCCTTCTTCGCTCATCCTTCCAAGAGAACCCCTGCGGAGTAGGCACATGGACGGAACGGCGCGGATCCGCGCGATGGAGGCCGCATATTCGACGGACGGGATTGTGGACCGCACATCGCGGTCTCTCCTGTTCCGGCGTCTGGCGAACATCCGGGAGGGGACGCTCACCATCGCCGACGGGGAACATTCGCGCTCCTTCGGTAGCGGGGCCGACCTTTCCGCGACTGTCACGGTCCGGGACCGGAAATTCTACCGGCGGGCGCTGCTCGGCGGGAGCGTCGGGGCCGGCGCCTCCTACATGGACGGGCACTGGACGGCCGACGACCTGGTTTCCGTGGCGAGGATCCTCGCCCGGAACGCGGAGGCCCTGGAGAGGATGGAAGGCGGAACGGCGGTCCTTTCCCGTCCCTTCCTGCGTCTCTACCACGCCCTGCGCCGCAACACGGAATCTGGCAGCCGCCGGAACATCGCGGACCACTACGATCTCGGGAACGCCTTCTACGAACTGTTTCTCGACCCGTCGATGGCCTATTCCTGCGGGATCTTCGAGATCCCGGGCAGCACCCTGGAGGAGGCCCAGACGGCGAAGTTCGATCGGGTCTGCCGCAAGCTCGATCTGAATCCCGGAGATCATCTCCTCGAGATCGGGTGCGGGTGGGGGGGCTTCGCGATCCACGCGGCGAGCCGCTACGGCTGCCGGGTCACGGGGATCACGATCTCCGACAGGCAGGCCGAGCTCGCGCGGGAGCGGGTCCAGAAGGCGGGCCTGGAAGGCCGGGTCTCGATCGTGCTCGAGGATTACCGGCGCATGACCGGTGTCTACGACAAGATCGCCTCGATCGAGATGATCGAGGCCGTGGGGCACCACTACCTGGACGATTTCTTCCGGCGCTGCGCCTCCCTCCTTTCCTCCCGGGGGACGATGCTCCTCCAGGCGATCACCATACCGGACCGGATATACCGGCGGCACACCCGGTCGGTGGACTTCATCAAGCGGTACATCTTCCCGGGGAGCTTCATCCCGTCGGTCGCCGCCCTGTGCAGCGCGGCGTCGCGCACCGACCTCCGGCCCGTAAACCTCGAGGACATCACGCCCCACTACGCATGGACGCTCCGGGAGTGGAGGAACCGCTTTCTTTCGAGGAAAGAAGAGGTGCGCGCGATGGGGTTCCCGGAGCGGTTCCTCCGGATGTGGGAGTTCTACCTCTGCTACTGCGAGGGGTCCTTCTCCGAGCGGTACAACGGGAACGTACAGATCCTCTTCGCGAAGCCTTCCTGGCGGGGGGCGACGATCCTACCGACAGCTCATTGTTCCCGCTGATCCTGAATATCGTCCTGTTCCAGGCGGGCTGGTTCGCATCCGTTCTCGGACCCGCCAACGGACATCCCTGGACCGGGCCGGCCGCGGTCCTTCTCGTCGTTGCCGTCCACCTCGCGCGCAGCGCGGACCGGAAAAGAGAGCTGATGCTCATCGGAACCGCGACGGGGATCGGACTGCTGGCCGAGACGGGCATGAACGCGGCGGGGTTCTACTCCGCCGCTCCCTGGATCCTTCCGCCCCCCCTGGCGCCGGCATGGCTTCCTCTGATGTGGGCCAATTTCGCGACCACCCTGAACGTATCGCTCAAAGCGATTTCCAGCCGTCCCTTCCTGTCGTTGCTCCTGGGGGCCGTCGCCGGTCCCCTGGCGTATCTCGGAGGCGCGCGGCTGGGGGCGATCCGGTTCCCCGAACCGTCCTGGCATGGTTTGCTGGCCCTGAGCGTCCTCTGGGCGGTCGCGGTGCCTGCGCTCTTCGCACTCTCCCGGAGATTCTCCCGGAATCACGCCTTCCCGAAGAGGTAGTGGGAAACGAGCCACTCCCTTCCTTCCCCGAAGCCCCACAGCTCCTCGCAGGCCATGAAGAAGATCCTCCACCGCTGGAGCCAGAGACGCTCCCGCCCGGCGCCGTAGGTTTCCGCAAGGATCGGCAGGATCTCCCCCGTCCTTACGTCGAGGTTGTCGAGCCAGGCCCGCGCGGTCCGGGCATAGTGCGTCCCGTCGACGCGCCAGTGCCCCTCCAGTCGAAGGCGCTCCCGGAAGCGGGGCAGGAGATCGTCGGACGGCATGACTCCCCCCGTGAAGAAGTTCCTTCCCATCCAGTTGTCCTCCCCTTCGGCCTCGAAGAAGTACGGAAACGCCCGGTGGGAGAAGACGTGCACGAAGAGCTTCCCCTCCGGGCGCAGCCACCCGGAGATCCGCCGGAGGAGCTCCCGCCAGTTGCGCATGTGCTCGAACATCTCCACGGAGACGACGCGGTCGAAGGAGGCCGCCGGATCGAAGACGTTCATGTCGCAGGTGCGGACCGAGAGGTTGCGCAAGCCCCGCGCGGCGCATTCCCCCTCGATGAAGCGCCGCTGGGGCGTCGAGTTCGACACCGCGAGAACGCGGCTCCCCGGGAACCGCTCGGCCATCCACAGGGAGAGGGATCCCCACCCGCATCCGAGCTCGAGGATCTCCATGCCGTCTCCGATCCCCGCCCGCTCGCAGGTAACGGCGAGCATCGCCTCTTCCGCCTCGTCGAGGGATTCGATGCCCGGCGGCCACAGGGCGCAGCTGTATTTCATCCGTTTCCCGAGGACCCGGCGGAAGAAGGCGGGCGGGACCTCGTAGTGCTGCTCGTTGGCGGCCCTCGTCTCCACCGCGATCGGGCCGGTTCCCAGGGCACGGAGCATCTCCTCGTAGTCCGCCTTCTGCGCCTCCGCGTTCCCGCCGCGGACCAGGGAAGCGAGACGACCGCGGTTGAGCCTGTTTATCCCCGCCCGGATCAGGGCGTCCGGCACGAGGCCGCGTTCCGCGAGTCCGACCGGGGAGATCACCGCCGATCCTCCTTCGGGAACCAGGGGATAAAGGCGCTCGTGGTCCGCTGGTACTCGCGGTATTTCTCGCCGCGGGACTTGATCGCCTGCGCCTCCGTGTACGGGATTCCGGTGACCTTGAACAGGAACAATAGCATCAATACGGGGCCGAGAAGGGTGAGAAGCCAAAGGGGCGACCCTGCGGCGAGAAGGACGTAGGCGAACCAGTGGATCCACTCGAAGAAGTAGTTCGGGTGCCGGGAGAAGCGCCAGAGTCCCTCACGGCAGACCATCCCCCGGTTCGCCGGCTCGGCCCGGAACCGGGAAAGCTGGCGGTCGGCCAGCGTCTCCCCGGCCAGGGCCACGGCGAAAACCGAAATCCCCAGGACGTCCCATGGAGTGAAGGCGGGGACCGGATTGGCCGTCGCGGCCAGGAAGGGGAGGGAAAACAGGACGGCCCAGGCCGCCTGCACCTGGAAGAAGACGAAGAACCACGCCTGGGCCTTTTCCCCCCACTTCTCGCGGAGCGTCTTGTACCTTCCGTCCTCTCCCGGCGGGAGAACCCGGTCCCGGAAAAGGTAGAACGCAAGCCGTCCTCCCCAGGCCATCCCCAATGCGGCCACGACCGCCCGCCGCGCCGGGTCCCCATCCGCAGTCAGGGCATAGAAAAGGCAGAGGAGCCCCACCCCCGACGCCCACCCCACGTCGACGATGCCGGCATCGGACCGGGACCTCTGGTAGAGAAAGAGGAAAACCATCGCAAGGGAGACGATCCCCCAGCCGATCAGCGCCATTTTCACCGGACCCATTCCCGACTCCTGCAACCGGTTCGCAACCGTTTTTTCGTCTACAGAATAGATGACCGGAAAGGAAGGAGGATTCCGCAAACACGCGGCGCCGGGACCGGAATCTCCCGGGCGGCGGCGTGAATCCAAATGAAAACCTCGGAAACCGACAGGAGGCAATGATTACCGATATGGCCCGGAAAGGGAATCTTGGAGCGTGTATTGCGGTTTTTCTCCTTGCGTCCGCATTCCCGTCCCTCGCACCGGCGGAAGCCACCGGCCTGCCGGTAACCCCCCCGATGGTCATCGAGGGGGTTACGTTCCCGGGGTCTTACACCGGGGACGGGGTCGTCCTGCACCTGCAGAACGCCGCGCTGCTTCGATACAAGATCGTCTTCCGCGGATACGTCGTGGGCCTTTATCTGCCCGAGGGTGCAGACCCTTCCTCCGTTCTCGAGGACGTGCCGAAGCGGATGGAGTTCTCCTACTTCTGGTCGATCCCCGGGAAGGAGTTCGGCAAGGCCGGGGAGAAGATCCTCGTCCGGAACGTGGACGAAAAGACGCTGGAAAGACTCCGCGGCCGCCTCGACCGGATCGACCGCGCCTACCGGGACATCCGTCCGGGTGACCGCTACGCGCTCACCTACGTCCCGGGCCGGGGAACGGAACTGTCCCAGAACGGCATCCCGTTGACCGTGATCGAGGGGGCCGACTTCGCCGCCGCCTATTTCTCGATATGGCTGGGGGAGAAGCCGCTCGACGACGGCCTCAAGAAGGAACTTCTCCGGAAAGGGTAACGAACCGTTGCGCGGAAAGGGAATGGGGAACCGATGCGGATCCGGCTTGTCATGCTCGGCGTGGCGGTGCTGATGGGGGGCTGCGGCGCATCCCTGCCACCCCTTGCGACCGTGGACCGCGTCGACCTCCCCCGCTTCATGGGAGACTGGTACGTGGTCGCCAACATCCCGACCTGGATCGAGCAGGGCGCGCACAACGCCGTCGAATCGTACCGGCTCGAACCGGACGGAACGATCGCCACAACGTTCACCTTCCGAAAAGGTGGTTTCGACGGCCCGAGGAAGACATACAACCCGCGGGGGTACATCCGCGACCGGTCGTCAAATGCCGTGTGGGGAATGCAGTTCATTTGGCCATTTAAGGCAGAATACCTGATCATTCACTTGAACGAAAGCTACACCCAGACCGTCATCGGCCGCAGCAAGCGCGACTACGTCTGGATCATGGCCCGCACCCCCGATATCCCCGAAACGGACTACAGAAGGATCGTGGAGCAACTGGCCGCGGCCGGCTACGACACCGGCCAGATTCGGCGGGTCCCGCAGCGATGGCCGTAACTCGAAAATAACAGACCCGCGTTTCATGAAACGGGCTTTTGGATTGCGATGAAGAATCCCCAGCGTTTCCTAGGGTCACGGTTGGCTACGCACTATCTCCACGATGATTTCGTTCCGACGAAACGGGGGAGGCGTCCAGGGCGGATTGTACTGGGCCGATCGAAACTCCGAGGCCGGCTTCCAGCCGTCGCGCGCGAGCATCGCGCGCAGTTTCTCCGTTTTTTCCATGACCTTGTCTGCATTCGTCCACCCGCCGTACCGAAGCACCGCCGTCTTCTGGGGCGGAACCGCCCGGATTCGGATGCGCGGATCCTTCGGCACCGGCATCGTGTCGACCTTGTATCCCGCGGGTGCGACGAAGGCGACCGCGTGCCGCTGCAACCCGGACGACCCCGGGGGCCCTTCACCCCCGCCGTCTTTCTCCGGTGGGGCCTGGACGACCTCCTGCAGAACCGGGGCCGTCATCGCGATCTTC
The DNA here is from genome assembly GCA_025774805.1 of bacterium. Lineage (GTDB taxonomy): Bacteria > ARS69 > ARS69 > ARS69 > ARS69 > JALGZR01. Next base: position 833 of record JALGZR010000129.1, on the reverse strand, counting down.
TCGGGACGACCGGACAGGACCGGCGCCGTCATCGCGACCTTGGCACGTCCCTCGTTGTTTCCCTGGATGTAGTCGAAAAGGACGCGAAACCCCCCATAGAGCGCATCGCGCCAAGCGCCGGTCATCACCACCTCGGCGACGACGTACCCCTCGTACTCCCGGATCTCGTACCCCTTTTCCTGCGAAACGATCTTATGGCCGGGTTCGGGCACGGACTGGCACCCCCACGATAGAACCGTCAACGCGAAAACGGCGAGAAATCCGATTCCGACCGGTCCCAAACGCCGCCTCATAGGGTTTTTCCGTCTCCGTCCTTTTCCTGTTTTGGATGCCGGAAACGGGAAAGCGATCCACTCCTTCGTTTGCCCGATTCTCCCCGCTCCGGAAATGCAACGTGCAGGACCGGAAGCGATTGCGATGTCAGCGTCGATCTTCGGCGTCGAGGTTCGTCTGTTTTAGGGCCTCGGCGGCGGCCCAGCCGGAAAGCGCGGCGCCCTCGACGCGCGGGCCCGCGAAGGCATCTCCGGCAAGAACCAACGGCGGCGATTCACTCAGAATCCGGCAGGGACTCTCTTCGACGCGGACGGGTTTGCTGTAGCGCCAGCCGTGGACCTGGAACTCGGTAACAGCCGATCCCAGCCAGACTTCCGCTGCTTGAAGCAGCTCTCGCCCGCAATCCTTTCGGTCACGATCCCAGTGTTCCAGGCTGAAAGCCGCAGTCGCGTGAATGGTGACCGCCGGCGCGGTGGAGACGCCTTTCCTCTGATTGGCGGCGATCCAGGCGATCGGACCCCCCCCGGGGGACAGACCCCCGGGTGACGGAATCCGCGAAG
>JALGZR010000128.1 GCA_025774805.1 bacterium | reverse complement strand
TCGAGATCGAGGTCGGGACTGAGGTGGGGACTGAGGTCACTCCAGAACCGGCTGTCCTGGCTGTTGTTCCGGTTGTCCCCCATCATGAAGAGGGCGTCCTGCCGGACCCGGTGCGGAGGATAGTTGTCCTTGTTTCCGGCGGCCACGTTCTTGATGGCCTTGTAGGACTCCTCGAGCGGCCTCCCGTCGATGAAGACCTGGTTGTCCACGAGCTCGACGGTCTCCCGCCCCACCGCGATGCACCGCTTGATGTAGTCGCGGTTGGTCCCGGGATCCTTGAAGACGATGATGTCCCCCCGCCGGGGTTTCCGGAATCCGGGCAACCGCCAGTCGGTGCCCGGGATCCTCGCGCCGTAGGTGATCTTGTCCACGAGGAGAAAATCGCCGACGAGGAGGGTGTCTTCCATCGACCCGGACGGGATCCGGAAGGCCTGCACGAAGAACGTCCGAATGAATAGGGCGATCAGGATCGCGAAGAAGAACGTCTTGAAGGTCTCGAGGCCGGATCCCGCCCCGCCCTTCTTCCTCTTGTGCTTTCGGCTCATCTCGCTCCGTCCGGTGTGGGGAGGCCGTCCCGACCGCCCGGTCCGTGGTCTCAGTATCTCCAGCCAACCTCGACGGCCGGCTCTCCGCTCGGATCGACCCGGGCGAAGAGGCCGCGCCCCTCCTCGAGCTCCCGGTCGATGTCGCCGAGGTGGGCATCGATGTAGGCGTCCAACGCTCCGTAGAACCCGGCCAGGATCGCCCAGAAAAAGAGGTCGCGGCGCCGATCGTAGTGGTTCTCGGCCCACCCCTCGACGAGGGCGATCTCTCCCGGGTCCGCTCCCTCCCGTTCCAGGCGGGCCGAGAGACGGTCCGCCTCTCCCGCCGCCCGGCTCTCCACGATGATCCTCGTGTAGAGATACGTCTGGATCCCGAACAGGATCGCCCCCTTGCGGGATTTCCCGTTCGTGATCTGACCCCAGGCGGGGAAGAGAGCGCTGCGCGCGGCCCGCTCGAACGCGCTCGGCCCGGGCGGGGCGTCCCGCCGCTCGACCCCCGCGGCCCGGATCGAACCGGGGAGACCACCCCCCAAGATGACCCCCGCGAGGAGAGCGAACAGGAGAGGGTGGCGGGAATGTGTGGGAATCGAACCCACCCCGGACGGTATCAGCGCCCGACAGAAGGATTTGAAGTCCTCGAGGTTCACCAGAACCTACCCATTCCCACGGCTGCTCCTTACCCCCGACCGGGTCGAGGACTCACTCCACCGTCACGCTCTTCGCGAGATTCCGGGGTTGGTCCACGTCGCATCCCCTCAGAACGGCGATGTGATAGGCGAGAAGCTGGAGCGGGATGACCGAGAGAATCGGCATGAGGGCGGGCAGAGTGATCGGAATGTGGAAGACGTGATCCGCCTTCTCCCGGATCTCCTCGTCTCCCTCCGTCGCGATCGCGATGACCTGTCCGGAACGGGCCCGTACCTCCTCGATATTGCCCAGGACCTTCTCGTAAGCCCGGTCCCGGGGCGCGATGAACACGACCGGCATGTTTCGGTCGATCAGCGCGATCGGTCCGTGCTTCATCTCGGCGGCGGGATATCCCTCGGCATGGATGTAGCTGATCTCCTTGAGCTTCAGCGCTCCCTCCATGGCCACCGGGAAGTTGTAGCCGCGACCGAGGTACAGGAAGTTGTCGTGATCCTTGTACTTCTCGGCCAGGGAGCGGATCTCGTCGTTCTTCTCCAGGATTCTCCGGACCCTTTCCGGCAGGAGCCGCATCTCCGCGATGAACTCACGGCCCCAGGCGCGATCCCGTTCGCGGACACGGGCGAGCGCCAACGTCAGCAGCGCGAGAACGGTGATCTGGGCCGTGAACGCCTTCGTGCTCGCGACCCCGATCTCGGGTCCCGCGTGGGTGTAGCAGCCGCCGTCGGACTCCCGCGCGATGGTCGAGCCCACGACGTTGCAGATCCCCAGGGCCAGCGCGCCCTTCATCCGCGCCTCCCGCATCGCCCAGAGCGTATCCATCGTCTCGCCCGACTGGCTGATCGCGATGGCGATGGTGTTGGGCGTGATGATCGGATTCCGGTAGCGGAACTCGGACGCGTACTCGACCTCGACGGGGATCCGAGCCAGCTCCTCGATCATGTACTCGCCGATCATTCCCGCGTGCCAGGAGGTCCCGCATGCGGTGATGATGATTCGTTCGATGTTCCGCAGGTCCTCGTCGGACATCCCGAGCCCGCCGAGGTGCGCGGTGAGCGCCTCGTCGTCGAACCGCCCGCGCATTGCGTTGCACACCGTCTCCGGTTGCTCGAGGATCTCCTTGAGCATGAAGTGGGGATAGCCCGCCTTCTCGATGTCTCCGAGGTCCCAGTCCACCTCCTCGATCTCTTTCGGAACGTGGACGTTGTCCAGACTCGTGGTGCGGAAACCGTCGCGGGTCACCACCGCCATCTCGTGGTCGTCGAGGTAGATCACCTGCCGAGTGTGGTGGAGGATCGCGGCGACGTCGGACGCCACGAAGTTCTGGTTCTCTCCGATTCCGATCAGGAGCGGGCTCCCGTTGCGCGCGACGACGATCCGGTCCGGCTCGTCGGCCGAGACGACCGCGATCCCGTAGGTCCCTTCGACCCGCTTGAGGGCGAGCCGCACCGCATCCTCGAGGCATCCCCCGTGGTAGTAGCCGATCAGCTGGGCCAAGACCTCCGAGTCGGTATCGGTGTGCAGCATCACTCCGGCCTCGAGGAGCTGCGCCTTGAGGACGCGGTAGTTCTCGATGATGCCGTTGTGGACGACGGAGACCCTCGTCAGATGGTCGCTGTGAGGGTGGGCGTTCACGGTCGTCGGCGCCCCGTGGGTCGCCCACCGGGTGTGACCGATCCCGACCTGTCCGGACAGGGTGCCGTTTCCGTCGAGCAGGGTCTCCAGGTTCGAGATCTTTCCCGCGGTCTTGAACGTGTGAATGCCGCCGTCGTCGACCAGGCTGACGCCGGCGGAGTCATAGCCGCGGTACTCCAGTCGCTTCAGGCCCTCGATCAGAATGGGAACGACGGGTTCCGATCCGATGTATCCGACGATTCCGCACATGATGGATCTCCCGGATCTCTCCTGGCGATCAGGCTCCGGCGACGAGCCTGCGGGCTTTGGCCATGAGCTCGTCCACTCGTTCCGGGTGCCTGGCCTCCGCGAGAAGTCGCAGTATGGGCTCGGTGTTCGACTTTCTCACATGGACCCAGCCGTCCTCCAGGAGGAGCTTGAGTCCGTCGGTACGATCGGGGCGAGCGTCGACGAAGCCTCTCTCCAATCCTCCGAGTACTTGATCGACATCCAGGTCGGGGATCTCGATTTTCTCCTTCCGCATGGTGGTCGGGGGGATCCGCGAGGCCAACTCGGACACCTTCGTGCCCTCCCGGGCCAGGGCGGTCAGGACCAGGGCGATGCCCAGAAGGCCGTCCCGCCCCGGATTCACCGCGGGAACGATGATTCCCCCGTTCCCCTCTCCCCCGACGTGGGATCCGGTCGCCAGCATCTTCTCGGTGACGTTGACCTCTCCCACCGCGGTTCGGTGCACGCGGGCTCCGTGGCGGGCGGCGATGTCGTCGATGGCCATCGTCGTCGACACGTTGATGACGACGTCGCCTCCCACACGGGGCAGAACGGAGTCTACCACCACGGCGAGCGTGACTTCCTCCCCGATAGGGTGACCCGACTCGTCGACGACCGACAGCCGATCGGCGTCGGGGTCGAGCGCGAATCCGACGTCGGCCCCCGTGGAGGCGACCCGCTCGCTCAGCTCGGCCAGGTTCTCGGGTCGGGGCTCCGGATCGCGCGGGAAGAGACCGGTGGGCTCCCGGTTCAGCAACGTCGCCTCCACTCCGAGGCGCCCCAGGAGGATGCCGGCGATCTCTCCCCCGGCGCCGGCCACGCAGTCGACGACCGCGCGGATCCTCCGGGCCCTGATCCGCTCGGTCTCGACCAAGGGGGAGTCGAGGATGCGATCGACGTGAATCGCCGAGAGGTCCCGCCGCTCGGAACGGACCCCGAGGGCGTCCCATTCTCGGAACCCGGGTCTTCCGGAATCGATTCGGGAGCGGAGATCCGCCCCCTCCGCGGGGGTGAGAAAGATGCCACGATCGGAGAGCAGCTTCAGCGCGTTCCAATCGGCGGGATTGTGGGAGGCGGAGATCTGGATTCCGCCCACGGCCCCGATCTCCCGCACCGCGACCTCGACGGTGGGCGTGCTCACGATGCCGAGATCCACCACGTCGCAGCCGACCCCCAGCAGCCCGGAGGTGACCGCCGCCATCGCCATTTCGCCGGAGACGCGAGAGTCCCGCCCCACCGCCACGCGCCCGCGACCGCACCACAAACCGAAATGCGCCGCGATCTCGGTGATGTTGAGGGGGTCGAGATCGCGGCCGACGATGCCGCGCGCCCCGGAGACCGAGAAGATGAGGCCGTTCAGGGGTCTTCTCCCGGCCGGCGGATCGGCCCTACGGAGGGGAAGACGGAGCCGGGCCGGCGAGCGAGGCCGACCGTCCCGGCGGAGAAGATGGAGCTGGTGAGCGGAGTCGAACCGCTGACCTACGCATTACGAGTGCGTTGCTCTACCAACTGAGCTACACCAGCTCTTCCCGGAGGGAGCGTGCTTCGGTCCTCGAGTTTCGAGGTGGTGAGCCGGCCCAGAGTTGAACTGGGGACACCAGGATTTTCAGTCCTGTGCTCTACCAACTGAGCTACCGGCTCTCCCCGGACTCCGGACTTTTCCCGATACGAGGACAGCTGAGATTAGGGGACTGCCCCCGCGCTGTCAATGGCACGGCCCCCGGCCTCCCGCCCGTGCGGCCGTCACCCGCCGTACCCCCGGGGATGCTCCCGGTGCCACCGCCAGGCACTCTCCAGAATCGTGGGCAGATCTTCCCGACACGGTTTCCACCCGAGAGCTTCCTCGGCGCGTGCGGAGGACGCGACGAGCGTCGGGGGATCCCCGGGACGCCGCGGCGCCCGAGCCTTCCGGATCCGCCTTCCGGTGACGTCTTCGGCCGCGGAGATGACCTCCGTGACCGAAAACCCCGCTCCATTGCCGAGGTTGAACGCGCCCCCGACGCCCCGGTCCATGGCCTCCATCGCCTTGAGATGGGCGTCGGCCAGATCCAGAACGTGGATGTAATCCCGAACGCAAGTCCCGTCGGGAGTCGGGTAGTCGTCCCCGAAGACGTGAACCTTTCCCCCGTCCGCCGCCGCCTTCAACACCAACGGAATCAAGTGCGTCTCCGGATCGTGATCTTCTCCGCAGGTCCCGGACGCACCGGCCGCGTTGAAATACCGGAGAGCGACGTAGCGTAGATCCCGCACGCGAACGTACCAGTCCAGAATCCTCTCGAACATGAGCTTGGACTCTCCGTACGGGTTCGTGGGGATCGTCGGGAAGTCCTCGGTGATCGGGCTCCGCTCGGGTTCGCCGTACGTCGCCGCGGTGGACGAGAAGACGAACCGGTCGGCGCCGATGCGCCGCGACTCCTCGAGAAGGTTGATTCCGGCGGAGACGTTGTTCTCGAAGTAGCGGCCGGGGTCTTTCATCGACTCTCCGACCAGGCTGGAGGCCGCGAAGTGCATGACCACGTCGAACGACCGTCCCGACAGCGACGCGCGCAGCGCCCGGCGGTCCCGCAGATCCGTTTCGAGCAGCTCGGTCCCGACGGGAACCGCTTCCCGGTGCCCTTGGCTGAGGTCGTCGAGGACGGTGGCGTCGTGACCTTCCTCCCGAAGCCGTTCGCACACGACACTCCCGATGTATCCTGCCCCGCCGGTGACCAGGACCTTCATCTCCGATCTCCCCTCTTCCGGGGCCGCATCCGAGGCCGCACCGCACATGCGACGAAGCCCCTGCCCCACGTACCCCACGGTAGGGCCCAAAGTTGACAAATAGCGCCGAAGATCAAGCCTGACAAGGGTTTCAGCCCCCACCTCCAGCCGAAAGCAGAGGGCCTACCTTGACTCGATTGGGGCATTCTGATACCCTCGTCGTGCTCCACCAGACCGGACATTGCCGGTCGGGGCGACCGTTTCGGTCGTTCCCGGCGAACTCGCAACTCCGGACAAGGCAACCGGCTCAACAAATGGTTTACATCACCAAGGACCGCAGCTTCGCCAAAGACATCGCGGAACGCCACGGTGTGAGCTCCATGCAGCATTCGGTGGCTCGTATCTATGGCCGGCCCGATGACATGGTCGACTGCGAACCGATGCAGACCTGGTACTACTACACGGAACGCGTCGCCTTCGTTTTCGAATGCGACCGAATCTCCCAAATCACGGAGCTGAAGTCCTACTGAGGCGTCGGGCGGGGTTCCCGCAGCGAACGCCAGGCGACAGGACACGTCCCAAGAGAGGATAGCCGGACCGAGAGGTATGGGTCCGGCTATCCTTTTTGTTGTGCTTCGAAGAATGTGTTTAGCACGGATCTTGCCTGGATCGTGGGCATGGCACGGTCCTCGTCCACCTTCCGGCCAAAAACACAATCTTCGAAGCACAACCTACAATCCCCTGGACACCTTCCCTCAGATGGCCGAGTTAGGTGTCAGGTGTCCACGGAACCCTCGGGGAGCATTCGGGCGTGGTCCAACCTCTCAGTCCGTCCTCGACCGCATCTCCGGTCAACCCTCGGCGACGTGCACTGCTGGTCTTCGCTCTCTACTTCGGTCTCTCCGCCGTCTTTCTCTACGACGTCGTCTTCACGGGTCGTGCCTATGTCCTCCGGGACATCCTCACGTTCTTCCACCCCTGGCAGACGGCGGTGCGGGAGGCCGTGCAATCGGGCCATCTGCCCCTCTGGAACCCGGGCACGTACTGCGGCATTCCCCTCCTGGCGAATCTGCAGTGTGGATTCTACTACCCGCTGAACTGGCTGTACTGGTTCCTGCCGTTCGACCAGGCCCTGACGCTGGGGATGATGCTCCACCTCACGGTGGCGGGCTTCCTCATGCGGAGCTTCCTCCGGCGGGCCCGTCTGAGTGAGCGGGGTGCGTTCCTGGGCGGTGCGCTCTTCGCCTTCGGAAGCTGGTCTCTGTCCTACCTCGAGTTCCCGATGAAGATCGGGTCCGTCGTCTGGATCCCTCTGGTCTGGAGCGGCATCTGGGAATCCATCCGGAGAGGACGTGGCCGGGGGTTGGTGTGGACCGCCTCGGGGGTGGCGCTGTCCGTGCTGGCCGGGTATCCCCAGCTCGCGCTGTTCGGCTTTCTCTCGGCCACGATCCTCGCCGTCTGCCTGATCCTCGGGATGTGGAGCGACGAGAGTCTCGACGGGTCGGCCCGGCTCCACCGGCTCGGAGCGTGGCCGGCCGGGTTGATGATCGGCGGGATCCTCACCGCCGCGCAGATCCTGCCGTCGATCGAGATGGCCCGGCTCTCCTCCAAGGTCGCCCCGTACGAGGCGACGGTGGCCCTGTCCCGTTCTCTTCCTCCGCAATCCCTCCTCGGGCTCGTGGATCCCTTCTTCCGCGGGTTTCCGGGCGGGACTCGATTCTGGGGCGGTGAGATCGGCGAGTACTCATTCGGAGCGTTCTACATCGGTGCGATGGCCCTCGTTCTCGTGGCGGCCTCGGGACCGACGTTCGTCGGCTCGAGACGGCAACGTCCGATACGCCGAGACGGACCGGGCTCCGACCACGATTCTCCGGTCGTTCCGCGGGCTCTGCCCTACTTTCTGCTGACCGGTCTGGTGATCGGTGTCGTCCTGGCGATCGGTCGCCACACCCCCGTCTACCCGTTCCTCCATGAGCACGTCCCCGGCTTCGGCCGGATCCGGTGGCCCGCGACCGCGGGGGCCCTGATCGCGATGCACTTGGCCCCACTCGCGGGGATCGGGTTGGAGACCGCTCTACGGAGACGGGCCCGACTCGATTGGGCCTGCATCGGAATCGCGGCCATCGGGCTCGCGCTGATCGGGGTCTGGATGCTGGCGCGCGGTCCGCTGGCGGAGGCGTTCCGGTCCCTGCAGACCGGGGGGATCGCGCCGTTCCAGCAGGCGGCGTACGAGTCGACGCGCAGCGCGTGGCTCGCCACCCTCGTGGTTCGGGGTTGCGTGGTCCTCGCGGCGGGGGGGGTCGGGCTTCTTCTCGGCACCGTCCGCACCCGTGTCGCCCCCGTGTGGATCACGCTTCTCTTGGTGGACCTCTTCCTGGTCGGACGGTCGCTCGGAATGCCCACCGCGCGGGGATTCTACGACCGGGTACCGGAGCGCGCGGCCGAGCTGGATCAGGATCTCGCCGGAAAACGGATCTACACGCCGCGGTCCGTCGACCAGCTCGGAAACCTGCTCTACGGGAGCGACAACCTCATGGCGTACGAGTGGGCGAAGGGGATGATGCTCTGCAACGCAAACATCCCGTTGGGGATCTCCCAGGTCCAGGGTTGCGACCCGCTCAGTCCCCGCCGCCACGAGGCCTTCGTCCAGGCCTTCGATGCTCCGTCGACTCCGCACCCGATCCGGGAGCGGATCTTCGATCTGTGGGACGCGGCGGCTCTGGTGTCGACGGACGTTCGGCCGAACGAGATTCCCACGCTCGCAGACGCCGACCGTGGGCCCGACCTCAACCGGCACGAGCCGCGACTGGGACGTGCTACCCTCTTTTCCCGGTGGGAGACGCACGAGGACGGGCGATCACTGCTGGGGAGGCTGCTGTCCCCGAACCACGACCCGCGCTCGAAGGCGCTGCTCGAGGTGGGCCCGGGCGGACAGGCACCCCGTCCCCCCGGCTACGCCGATCCGGGTCCGGGACAGAAGGTGCTCTGCGAGTACGGACCGAACCGGATTCGAAGCGCGTGGCAGTCTGGAGACGGAGGGATCCTCCGCGTTCTCGAGAGCTGGGCGCCCGGCTGGACGGCGGGAGGGATCCTCCGCGTTCTCGAGAGCTGGGCGCCCGGCTGGACGGCGATCGTGAACGGCCGCGCCGCTCCGATCTACCGCGCGGATTTCCTCTTCATGGCGGTGGCGGTTCCGCCCGGCTCCTGCGAGGTCCGGTTCGACTACCGCCCGGAAAGCGTCTCGCGCGGGCTGCTCGCCTCCGTCTCCGGGTTGCTGGCGCTCGTTCTCATCGGTGTATCGGATCGGAGGAAGAGCCGGGAGGGTGACCGTGAGTGAGGGAAAGCTGCTCGAGATCCACATCGCCTCGGAGAAGGGCGGCCCGATGCGGTCCGTCGACGAGGTGCGGGTAGTGCCGGGTCGGGGGCTGGAGGGTGACCGCACGTATCTCCGGGCGGAAGCGCGAGGACGGGACGCCGAGCCCCACCGCGAGGTCACGCTGATCGAGTGTGAGACCCTGGAGGCGTTGCCCCGCGACTCCGGGTTCGAGCTGACGGCGGCGGACACCCGCCGCAATCTCCTCACGTCCCATGTCCCCCTGAATCACCTCGTCGATCGGGAGTTCCGGATCGGGG
>JALGZR010000035.1 GCA_025774805.1 bacterium | reverse complement strand
CTCGTGCGCGATCAGCTCCTCGAAGGTCGGCATGTCGATGCCGTAGTAGCAGGGATGCGTGATCGGCGGCGAGCTGATCCGAAAGTGGATCTCGCGTGCGCCCGCCTCGCGGATCATGCGCATCAGATTCCGGCTGGTCGTCCCCCGCACGACCGAGTCGTCCACGACGACGACGCGCTTCCCCTCCACGATGTCGCGAACCACGTTGTACTTCAGGCGGACTCCCAGGTCGCGCTGCGTCTGCTTCGGGCTGATGAAGGTCCGCCCCACGTAATGGTTTCGTATGAGCGCATGGTCGAGCGGAATCCCGGACTCCCGGGAGAAGCCCAGGGCGGCCCCGTTCGAGGAGTCGGGAACCGCGACGACGAGATCCGCGTCGGCGGGGTGCTCCTTGGCGAGCTGACGTCCGAGGCTGACGCGGATCCGCCCCACCCCCCGTCCGAAGGTCCGGGAGTCGGGCCGGGCGAAGTAGACGTGCTCGAACACGCACTCGGAGAGCGGCTTGTCCTGCCCGAAGCGCCGGGATCGGAGGCCCCTCCGGTCGATCACCACCATCTCGCCCCGCTCGATCTCCCGCACGTACTCCCCGTTGAGGATGTCGAACGCGCAGCTCTCCGAGGCGAGCATCCAGACGTCGCCGAGGCGACCGAGGCAGAGCGGCCGGAAACCGTGCGGATCCCGGATTCCGATCAGGCACTCGGGCGTGAGCGCCACGAGAGAGTACGCACCCTTGACCCGGGAGAGCGCCTGCTTGAGCTTGCCGACGAGATCGTCGGGAATCGCCCGGGCCACGAGGTGGACGATGACCTCGCTGTCGACGGTCGTCTGGAAGATCGAGCCGAGGTGCTCGCACTCCGCGCGCAGCTCCTGCGCGTTCACGAGGTTTCCGTTGTGGGCGATCGCGATCTGCCCGTTCCGGTACGAGGCGAGTAGCGGCTGGAGGTTCGCGGAGAGGTCGGACCCCGTGGTGGAGTAGCGGTTGTGTCCGATCGCCGCGGTACCCGCGAGCCCCTCGAACGCCTCCTCGGGGAAGACCTCGTGCACGAGTCCCCGCCCGCGGTGCATGCGGATGCACCCCTCGTCGCACGTGCAGATCCCGGCGCCCTCCTGTCCCCGGTGTTGCAGCGCGTAGAGCCCCATGTACGTCAGCCAGGCCGCCTCGGGATGGCCCCACACCCCGAAGACCCCGCACTTCTCCTTCGGTCCGGTCATTCCGTCTCCAGGTGGATCTCGGTGATCTGAGCGTGGCGGTTCGCGAGGACGCCCGCCCCCCGCTCGCCGTCGCCGGAGAGCCTTCGACCCACCGATCGGGCCCGCTCCTCGTCGGCATCGAGATCGATGGACCAGAGGACCGAGCGGGTCACGCCGGTCACGCTCCCGACCCCCAGCCGCTCTCGGATCGACCGGAGGACCGCGGCTCCCTTGGCGTCCACCCGATCGCGGACCTCGACGCGAAGGCGGGTGCGGGCGGCGGGCGGGCCGCCGCGCTCTTCGAGCGAGTAGCGATGGACGTTCGGATTCACGACCAGGGTCGTCTCGTCGAGAATGCGCCTCACCGTGGTCTCCGGCTCGTCGCTCCTCTCGACCTCGAAGCGCCAGAGCTCCGCGCGCTCGATCCGCTCCACGCGCTCGCCGGTCGCCCGCAGCAGATCCTCGGCGGCGTCCCGCACGAGGTCGCGCGTCTTGCGGCGAACCCACACCGAGACCGTCATGCCACGGCCCTCCGGAGAAGCTCTCGAAACCGCTCGAAGAACTCGCGGCCCGGTCCCGGCTCGCCGGCGAGCCCCGCGACCGACCGGCGCTTCCGCCCCGCCCACTTTCCGCCGACGTCGGGCGGCACCTGATAGGCCCAGTTGGCCCGCTCCGGATGGGGCATGATGGCGACGACATGGCCCTCCGGGTTCGTCATCGCGGCCGCATTCTCCCAGGCTCCGTTCGGATTCACCGGCCAGTCGCGGATCACCTTCCCTCCGGGGGCGCAGTACCGCGCGGCCACGAGCCCGCGCTCGAGCACGGCCCGCCGCACCGTCTCGTCCTCCGTCACGAACCGGCCCTCCGCGTGCGCGAAGGGGAGCGGCACCGGCTCCGCGAAGAGGCTGCCGGTCACCCATCGCCAGTCGCAGTAGTATCCGACGCGCGTTCCCGACTCGTTCAGCGCCAGAGCCATCTCCACCCGACCGGGCGTCAGTCCGGGGACCAGTCCCGCTTCGAGCAGGATCTGCGCGCCGTTGCAGATGCCGGCGACCGGCTTCCCCGCCTCCGCGGCGCGGGCGACGACCTCGATCGCGGGCAGGTGCGCCGCCACGACGCCGGCTCGAATCCGGTCCTCGAACGAGAACCCCCCGGGGAGCACGTAGCCGTCGAGCGCGCGGAGCCGCTCCCGCTGATTCGAGCGGACGATCTCGGCTTCGACCCCCACGCTCACGAGGGCCCGCTGGGTCTCGTGCTCGCAGTTCATCCCCGGAAACAGAACGACCCCGACTCTCATCGACGTCTCCTCACGGCAGGGCCTTTCGGAAGGAGCGACCCCAGGACTCCTCGAGGTCGTCCGCAGGGAGGACCACGTCTCCCGACTCGCCGCGAAGGCGGAGCTCCCGCCGGGAGATCACCTGTCCGATCACGACCGCCGGCACGTTCGCGAGCTCGGAGGGAAGCGGGCCCGCTCCCGCGACCTCCAGCAGGTACGCTCCGGTCTCCGAGAACATCCGCTCGAAGTCGTTCCGGCCCGGCAGCGACGTGAGGTCCACGTCCAGCCCGAGCTCGACCCGGGCCCCGGCGCCGAGCATCATCTCGGCGAGCGCCGTGACGAGTCCGCCGCTCGAGATGTCGTGCCCGGAGACGACCGCGCCCGCCTCGATCGCCGCGAGCACCGCCTTCGCGCAGCGCCGCTCCACGGCGAAGTCGGCGGTGGGGACCCGGCCCCGGGACTCCTGCCCCAACACCCGGGCCGCTTCCGACCCGCCGAGCTCGGAGCGACGCTCTCCGACGAGGACGATCCGGTTTCCGACCGTGCCGAGCCGCATTCCGGGGGCGGCCGCCGCATCGGGCAGCACGCCGACACAGCAGACGATCGGAGACGGGGGAACCGCGTTCCCGGTCGACGACTCGTTGTAGAAGCTGACGTTTCCGCTGATGAACGGAAGCGGCACCTCGTCCGGAAGCTCCACGGTGCCGACGCCCCGCGCGGCGGCGGCGACACCGCGGATCGACTCGACGAAGTCGCGAAAGACCTCCGGCTTCTCCGGATTCCCGAAGTTCAGGCAGTCGGTCAGCGCGCGAGGCCGGCCGCCGGTGACGACCACGTTTCGAACGGCCTCGAGCACGGCGTTCGCTCCGCCCCAATAGGGATCGAGCGCGCCGTAGCGGGGATTGCCGTCCGCGGCGAGCGCGATCCCGAGCGGAGCCCCCTCCACCGGCAGAGAGACTCCCGCGTCCGCCTCCCCGGGCCGGAGAAACGTCTCGCCCCGGACCTCCTGGTCGTAGTGGGAGAACAGCTCGCGCTTGCTGGAGATGTTCGGAGACGCGAGCACCTCGAGCGCGAGTCGGCCCAGGTCTCCCCCGTACTCCACCTCCTCGATCTCCTCCGGCCGCTCCGCCGGCGCGGACTCGCGCTCGGCCACGACGCCGGCGGTGATGTCCGCCGTCTTCGCCTCGCCGGCGACGGCGCCCCGCCAGAGGACCCGCATGACCTCATCCTCGGAGAGGAAGCGGCCGACGACGGTCGCCGCCGCTCCCCGGCTCACCGAGCCGAGCTCGTACTCCTCGTTGTAGATGCGCAGCACGTCGGCGGAGAAGGAGCGGGGAACCGCCCACCCGAAGCGCTCCTGGGTCTCGGCGCAGGCGATCACCTCCGGGGGAAGTCCCTCCTCCTGGAGAGGAACGCGATCGAGGTCGATCTCGACCCCCACTCCGCCCGCGTGCGCGATCTCGGACGCGACGCACGCGATCCCCCCGGCGCCCAGGTCCTTGAAGCCGACCGCGATCCCGCGCTTCCGGGCGAGATCGAGCACCTCCCGCGTGGCGTTGCGCAGGACCCGCTTGAGAAAGGGATCGGGCACCTGGACCGCGGAGCGGTTGTCCTCGGCCTCCTCGAGGATGCGCGAGGCCATCGCGGCGCCGCCGAACCCGGAGGAGTCGGTGCCCTTGCCCACGAGGATCAGATCGTACGCCTCGCGCTTCGCCGCGGCGGGCACCGCCGAGTGGACCAGCCGGTCGACGGGCATCACCCCCGCGCAGATCACGTTGACGAGGCAGTTGTCGTCGTAGCCGGGATGAAACGTGGTCTCACCGCCCAGGTTCGGAATGCCGAGTGGATTCGCGTAGCCGGCGATTCCCTCGATCACCCCGGTCATGATCTCGCGGCAGCGCTGGGCGTTCGGCCCGTCGAGATCGCCGAAGCGAAGGGAGTCGAGCACCGCGAACACGTCCGCCCCCATGCAGTAGACGTCCCGGACGATCCCCCCGATCCCCGTGGCGGCGCCCTCGTAGGGTACGATCTGGCTGGGGTGGTTATGACTCTCGTGTCCGATCGCGAGAGCCCAGGTCTCCCCCTCGTGCTCGCCGATCTCGACGACCCCCGCGTCCTCGACCGGGCCCAGAACGACGAAGGGACCGTCGACCGGGAGAAACCGCTTGAGCACCGGTCGGCTCGACTTGTACGAGCAGTGCTCCGACCACATCGTGTTGAAGAGGTGGGCCTCGAGCACGGTCGGATCGCGCCCGAGCAGCCGCGCGAGGGAGCGCGCCTCCTCGATCGTGAAGCCGAGACCGTGCGTCTCCACCGCCGACACGACGTCCGCATCGGAGCCGGCCGCGAACGGAAGCCGAACGATCGAGGGGGACTCCGCGTCGCGTGCCGCCGGGTCCGATCCGGGCGGACGCGCTCCCGATCCGGTGAGATCAACCGGCAACGGCGGCCTCCCGATCGGTGATGTGGATCCGCTCGAACACGCGGTCCACGTTGCGCAGCGACCGCTCCAGCGAGAGCGCCGCGTCGATGGCCTCGCCGCTGAGCGTGGAAGTGATCGCCTCGTCGCCCGTCACCGCCTCGCGGAAGGTGATGTTCTCGTCCCAGACCCTCGCCGACGCCCGCTGCACGGCCCGGTAGGCGTCCTCGCGCGTCCGGCCCGCACGGACGAGATCGAGCAGGAGGTTCTGGGAGAAGACGAGTCCGCGCGTACGGTCGAGATTCGCGCGCATGTTCTCGGGGAAGACCAGGAGGTTCTCGATCAGGGCGGTGGTCTTCGCGAGAAGATAGTCGACGAGGATGCAGCCGTCGGGGAGCGTGACGCGCTCCGCCGAGGAGTGGCTGATGTCCCGCTCGTGCCAGAGGGCGACGTTCTCGAGCGCGACGAGGAGATCCCCCCGCACGATCCGGGCGAGCCCGCAGATCCGCTCGGAGAGAATCGGGTTGCGCTTGTGGGGCATGGAGGAGGAGCCGGTCTGCTTCCGGGCGAACTGCTCCTGGACCTCACGCACCTCGGTCCGGTGCAGATGACGGACCTCGAGGGCCATCTTCTCCAGGGTGGCCGCGGTGACCGCCAGGGCGAACGCGAACTCGGCGTGGCGGTCGCGCTGCAGGATCTGAGTGGAGACCGGGGCCGGCTCGAGCCCGAGACGGCGGCACGCGCCCGCTTCGATGTCCGGGTCGAGGTGGGCGAACGTGCCGACCGCGCCGGAGACCTTCCCGACGGAGATCGTCGTGACGGCCCGTGCGACCCGCTCCCGGTTCCGGCCCAGCTCCTTCCAGAACACGGCGAGCTTCAGCCCGAAGGTGGTGGGCTCGGCGTGCACGCCGTGCGTCCTCCCGATCATCGGGGTGTGGCGGTGCTCGACGGCGAGCTTCGCGACCGCCCGGCGCAGGCCGTCGATGCCGTCGAGCAGGCGGGTGCCCGCCTCCCGCAGCAGGAGAGCCCACGCCGTGTCCACCACGTCGGAGCTGGTCACTCCGAGGTGCACCCAGCGCGCGGCCTCCCCCACGTGCTCCGTCACGTTGCGGAGAAACGCGACGACGTCGTGATTCGTCTCCGCCTCGATCTCCGCGATGCGGGCCGCGTCGACCTTCGCCTTTGCCTTGACCTCGGCGACGTCGGCCGCGGGAACCTGCCCCGCGTCCGCCAGCGCTTCGAGAATCGCGATCTCGACCTCAAGCCAGGTCTCGAACTTCTTCTGATCGGTGAAGAGCGCACCCATTTCGGGTCGCGTGTATCTCGCGATCATCGGCGCTCCACGAGTCGAAGGACATGAGTGGAGCGCTTCCCGGGGCGCTCCACCTCGAATTCGACCAGCTTGTCCACCAGCGTACCGTACAGCGCGCGGCGTGCGTCCTCATAGTCCCAGATCCGCTGGCCGTCGATCGTCCGGATCACGTCCCCCCGGCGGAGGCCGGCCCGTTCCGACGGGCTTCCCGCATCCACCTTGGTGATGATGACCCCGCGGTCGATCCCGAGGTCGAGCATGTCCGCGAGGTCCTCGTCGAACTCCTGGATCTGGATGCCGACCCAGACCGGCCGAACCTCTCCGTGCTCGAGGATCTCCTGCATGACGAGACGGGCGGTCTCGATGGGGATCGCGAAGCCGATGCCCTGGCTTCCCCCCGAGCTGGAGAAGATGAATGTGTTGATCCCGATCACCTCGCCGACCGAGTTGACCAGCGCCCCGCCCGAGTTGCCGGGGTTGATCGCCGCGTCGGTCTGGATCATGTCCTTGTAGATCGTGTCGCCCCCCTCCTGCTCGGGAAGGATGTCGCGCGACACCGCGCTGACGACCCCGACCGTCACGGTGGGCTCGGTGTCGCCCAGCAGGTAACCGAAGGGATTCCCGATCGCGATGACCCACTCTCCGATGAGGAGATCCCCCGACTCCGCCAGGGGAGCGGCGGGAACCCGCTCCCCCTCGCCTTCGATCTTCAGTACCGCCAGGTCGTAGAGCTTCGATCCCCCCACGTATTCCGCGGAGAACTCGCGACCGCCGGGAAGCGTGATCCTGATCTGCCGCGCCCCGGACACGACGTGGAAGTTCGTGAGGAGCACGCCGTCGTCCCGGACGAGAACCCCCGAGCCGACACTTTGCGCCTGCCGGTAGTAGCGCCGGCGGAGGCTTCGCAGAAACGGGTAGAAGAACTCCCGCTGCCGGGAGAAGGCCGGCCCCTCGACGATCTCCGTCCGCAGCACCGACACGGTCACGACCGAGGGGCCGACCGCCTCGGCCGCCCGCACGATCGCGCTGCGACGTTCGGCACGGATCTCTTCGCCGATCAGCTCCCGCTCGGCACGGTCGGCCCCGAGGGCTCCGGCAGAGCTCCCGGCGAGGAGGAGCAGCGCGAGTCCGGCCCTCAGAAGCGCTCTCATCGGTCAGATCTTCGCCCCCATCTTCTCCCAGTCCTTGAGAAACGCCGCGATGCCCTTGTCGGTGAGCGGATGGTTGAACATCGCATCGAGGACCTTGAACGGCATCGTCACGATGTGCGCGCCCGCGGCCGCGCAGTCGACGACGTGGGTCGGATTCCGAAGGGAGGCCGCGAGGATCTCGGTCTCGAATCCGTAGTTGCCGAGAATCGTGACCAGGTCGCGGATCAGCTCGACTCCGAACGTGCTGATGTCGTCGAGCCGGCCGACGAACGGGCTCACGTAGTTCGCGCCCGCTTTCGCCGCGAGCAGCGCCTGGTTCGGAGAGAAGACGAGCGTGACGTTCGTCTGGATTCCCTCGCCGCTCAGCGCGTGGACCGCTTTCATCCCCTCGCGGGTCATGGGGATCTTGACCACGATGTTCTCGTGCATACGGGCCAGCTTCATGCCCTCCTCGAACATCGTCTCGTAGTTCTCACCGACGACCTCGGCGTTGACCGGGCCGTCCACGATCGAGCAGATCTCGAGGAGCACGTCGCGGAAGTCGCCCCGGTCCTTCTCGCGCGAGAGCAGGGTCGGATTCGTCGTCACGCCGTCCACGATTCCCAGATCCTGGTATTTCCGGATCTCGTCCACGTTGGCGGTGTCGAGAAAGAACTTCATCGGGCAGCCTCCTCCCCTTCCGGGGGATGCGGGTAGTCCACCGCGGTCAGTATCAAACCGCGGGGCGCGACGACGGGGCCGGCGAGCCGGCGGTCCCGCGCCTCGAGAACCTCGTCGATCCACTCCGGCGGGCGCTTTCCCCACCCCACTTCGAGCAGGGTCCCGACGAGTGTCCGAACCATCTTTCGGAGGAACCGGTTCGCGGTCACCTCCACGTTCACGAACCCTCCGTCCTCGAGGACGTCGCAGCGCTCGACCCGGCAGACGGTGCCGTCGCCCTCGGGGACGTCGCTCGCGAAGCTCGCGTAGTCCCGGTCCCCGAGAATCCGGGAGGCGGCGGCGCGCATCCTCTGTACGTCGGGAACGGGATGAACGCGAAGGCAGGTCCTCCGTTCCAGGGCCACCGGGCCCCGGTGAAGCCGATAGCGATAGTGCCTCCGGATCGCGTCGAAGCGGGCGTGAAACCCGTCGGGCACCCTCTCCGCCGAACGGACGATCGCGTCCTCCGGAAGCACGCAGTTCACTCCGTAGAGCGCGCCGGCCACGTCCGCATCGGTCGCGAGGCTCGCGACCTGTCCGAGGGCATGGACCCCCGCGTCGGTCCGACCGGCTCCCTGCACTCCGATCTCGTGGCGCAGCACGGTAGAGAGCGCCCGGGTCAGCTCTCCCTGTACGGTACGGAGCCCGGGCTGAATCTGCCACCCGGCGAAATCCGAGCCGTCGTACTCCACGACGAGCTTCCAGCTCGTCACGCCTCACCCCTTCACCGGCGTCAGTCGGCCGGCGCTCCGAAGACCACCGCGAGCAGAACCGTCAGGGCGATCAGCGCCACCCCGTCCCCTCGGCCGAACGCCGGCGGGTCGAGCTGGGTCCGGGACGCCCCGCCCCGGTATCCGCGCGCCTCCATCGCGAGCGCCAGGCGGTCCGCCCGCCGGAGACAGCCGGTGAAGAGCGGCACCGCCAGGGGGAGAACTCGCCGGGCCCGGGTCAGCAGGCCGCCCCCGAATCGCGCGCCGCGTGCCCGCTGGGCGGTGACGAGGCGCTCCGCCTCCTCCAGGACGGTCGGGAGAAAGCGCAACGCCAGCGTCAAGACCATCGCGAGATCGCGGACCGGTACGCGCAAGCGCTCCAGGAACCCGAAGAGCCGCCCGAGGCCGTCGGCGAGACGAATCGGCTCCGTGGAGAAGGTGAGGAGCATGGCCGCGACGAGCATTCCGACCAGCCGCAGACCCATCTCGATCCCGACGTGGAGGCCGGCGGCGATCCCCCCGAGGTGGCGCGGCCCCACCCAGAGCGCCTGAAACAGAACGGTCAGCGCGAGGATCCACGCCATTCCCTTCAGTGCTCCGACGGTCCGGCGGACCGGCATCCCCGCCCAGGTCGTCAGGCCTCCGAGCAGGAGAACGAGGCCCGCGCATCCCGTCTCCCCGGCGCGGAAGAGGGCGGCGAGGACGACGGCGAATCCCAGGAGCTTGGTCCGAGGATCGAGCCGGTGGACGGGCGTGTCGAGGGACACGTAACGACCGAGGGCGACGTCCCGCCGAAACGCGAATCGCATCCCAGGAAAGCCTCGGAGAAAGGTGCCCTGCCGCCAATCGTGCGCCGAAGGGGAGCTGGAAGCGGGCACGATAGCACCGGCCCCGGGGCGGGTCAACGGCGTGCTCCCGTCCTAGGCCGAAGCGCGGGGTCGACGCAAACCGGAGACGAGTGCCGCCCCCGAGGTCAGCAGGACAAGCGCCGCCGTGACATCGGCGGCGCCGCGGGCGGCGGACATTCCCTCCGACTTCGAAAGACTCACCAGCTTCGCCGCACCGGGCAGCGGGTAGGCCGCCACCACCGACAGCAGGGCGAGAGCGATGGCCACGGCGATCCCGCGGGCCATCGTTCGTCCGGCCAGCATCCTCGCGAGCCGGAGGAGATCCAGGAGACCGCCGGCCGCGATGAAGGCGCAGGCGGGGAGAAGGTAGATGTAGTAGCGCGCCCACGTGATGTACGTGCTCCTCAGAATGAACGCGAGCGCGACGAGAGTCGCCGTGGCGAGGGCGGGAATCGCGCCCGGGGGAGGATTCTCTCCGGCCGGTCGAGGTCGGCCCGCACCCCCGACAAGGGAGGCCAGGATTCCGCCCATGAGCCCGAACCAGCCGATCCAGAGGTGATTCAACCGACCGGGAGCGAACTGAACGGCCACTGCGGCCGGGAGAAGCGCGAACCAGACGACGGCGCGGCTCCGGAACCCGTCCTCGCGATCGCGAAGCGTTCGGGCGCGAGCGCGGAGGGCGGCCGCGACCGGAAGAGCCAGGAAAGCCCCGGTGATGCTCTCCGGCCAGACGAGCAACCCGCCGACCTCGCCGATGGAGTGCAGGCCGGGTCGGTAAGCGGTCTTGAACGCACCAACCGGATAGGCGGCGTGCTTCTCGCGGAGGCTGGTCCAGGCTTCGATCACGTGACGGAGCTTCCCGTAGGGGTCGTCGTACAGGTACGGATAGGAGCCTACGAACACCGCCAGGGACGCGAGTGCCATCAGGGCTCCCCCCCCGAGAAGGAAGAGGCGCGTTCCGGCGTCTCGACGGCATCCGAGCGCCCGGGGCGCGATGACGGTCTCCACGAGGAGAAACAGTCCGAGCCCGATGGCGACCCCCGCCGCGGAGAACTTGGAGCCCACGGCGCAGCCGAGCAGGATCCCGGTGCCGGCGAAACCCGCCAGGGCGAGCGGCCCCCGCGTCCGGCGGGCCCAATCGCGGGACACGAGAAAAAAGTACGTCGCGGCCACCGCGAACGCGACCCCGTGGATGTCCGTCATGGCCCGGCGGGACGCCGACACCCAGATCGGAGACATCCCGAGGAGGGCACACGCCAGGAGAGCCCGAGGCGTCCCCGCGACCCGCCGGACGAGGAGAAAGAAAGAGAGAACGCCGGCCGCCCCCAGGATGACGGAGGAGCGCCGGGCCGCCCGAAGGATGTCGTCCGGGGGACGACCCTCGGGGAGAGGCACCGAGACCTCCGTTCCCGACATTCCGATTCCGATGGCGAACTTCGAGATCGTCGGGCTCGCCCGCCCCCAGAACAGATCTGCCTCGGACCAGTAGGGGGCGTCGAGTTGGAGCGCGCGCAGATGCCGCCACGACTCGACGCCCTGGTAGATCCAGCGGTTCTCGTCCGCGTTGTACTTCTCCTCCTCCAGATCGACCTGGTAGAGGACGATCGCGGCCAGCGTGATCAGGAGGGGAAGGTAACGACGAACGAGCGGAGACGACATGAGGCGATCCTCGCCGGCGGAGACGCTCAGGGCACCACGGGAGGAGACACCTTCTCTCGGGAGATCTCCGGGCCGGACCCCGTCGGTTCGGCCGCCTCCTCGACCGCCTCGTCCTCCAGGTAGGTCGTGCCGGAGAGGCCGTGCTCGTAGTCCCGCAGGAAGAGGGCCGATTCCCGGCGCGTGAGTGTCCCCTCCAGCAGCGCCTTCTCCACCGCGCGCCGCATCCGCGCGAGAAGGTCCCGGCGATCGTATCCCACGTAACCGAGCACATCGGTCACCGTGTCGAGCTCGACGACGTCGGCCAGCAGCGGTCTTCCCTCCCGATCGAGAGAGACCTGCACCGCGTTCGTGTCCCCGAAGAGGTTGTGGTAGTCGCCGAGGATCTCCTGGTACGCCCCGAGGAGGAAGATCCCCAGGTAGTACGGCTGATCGTCGAGAGGGTGCAGCTCGAGGACGGGTCGGCCCTCGGGCGATCCGAGAAAGCGGTCGATCACCCCGTCGGAGTCGCACGTGAGGTCGGCGAGGATGCCCCGCCGGGTGGGCTCCTCGTCGAGGCGGTGGATCGGGAGAACGGGGAAGAGCTGATCGATCGCCCAGCTGTCCGGTGCCGATTGGAAGATCGAGAAGTTCCCGAAGTAGATGTCGCACGACTCGCGCTCGAGGTCGGCGAGCCCCTTCGGGACCGAGTCCATCCTCCGTACGAGGTCGAGGATCCGCGCGCAGCAGGCCCGGTAGAGCTCATCGGCGCGGGCGCGGCCTTTCAGGTCGAGCACGCCGTTCGCGAAGAGCGTGACCGCCTCTTCCCGGGCGAAATTGGCGTCGGTCCAGCATTCGCTGACGTTCGACGGCGAGACCGATCTCCACGTCTCGTACAGGGAGTGGAGGACGCGGTGCTCGTCCGAGGAGACCGGGTCGGGGACGACGTCGGGCAGTCCTTCCTCCATGTCGGGCACGCTCAGCACGAGCACGGAATGGTGGGCCACCAGGGCCCGTCCCGACTCGCTCACGATGATCGGGTGGGGCACGTCGAGCTCGTCGCACATCTCGCGAACGTGGTAGATGACGTTGTTCGCGTACTCCTGGAGGTCGTAGTTCATCGAGGAGTGGCTCGTCGACCGCGAACCGTCGTAGTCCACGGCCAGCCCACCGCCCACGTCGAGGTAGCGAAGCGGAACGCCGAGGCGGTGGAGCTCGACGTAGACCCGGGCCGCCTCCTGCACCGCGTCCTTGAGGCCGCGGATCCCGGGTATCTGGCTGCCGACGTGGAAGTGGAGCAGCACGAGCGCGTCGAGCATCCCTCGATCCCGGAGCTTCTCCACTCCGGCGACGAGCTCGGCGGACTCGAGACCGAATTTCGAGCCCAGTCCGCTCGATCCGATCCACCTCCCCTCCACCTGGGTGTCGAGCTGCACCCGGACTCCGACCTGCGGTCGGATGTCGAGCCGCTCCGCCACGCGCAGAATGAGATCGAGCTCCCGGTAGCGATCCACGACCAGGACGACGTTCCGCCCGAGCTTCGTCGCGAGCAACGCCGTCTCCACGTACTCGTGGTCCTTGTAGCCGTTGAGCACGATCAGGGATTCGGGGGCGTCGGCGAGGGCGAGGGCGGCGAGAACCTCGGGCTTTGATCCGGCTTCCAGACCGAGCGTACGATGGTCGGCCCCGCTCAGCACCGCCTCGGCGACCTTGCGCTGCTGGTTGACCTTGATCGGGTAGATGCACTGGTGGGCGCCGCGGTAGCCTTCGGTGGCGATGGCCCGATCGAAGGCATTGCAGAGCGCTTCGACCCGGCGGGCGATGATGTCGGGAAAGCGAAGCAGCAGGGGCAACCCGAGCCCTCGCTCCTTCAGCCCGGTGACGAGCTCGAGGAGGTCGACCGAGGGGCCGTCGGGTCCGCGCGGGGTGACCTCGACGTGACCCCGGGGGCTGATCCGAAAGAACCCCGCCCCCCAGGAGTCGACCCGGTAGAGATCGACGGAATCCCGAATCGTCCAGAAACTAGGCTGCATTTCTCACCAGGCTCGTCGCGAGGCAGCGGATAGTCGTGTATGGCGAGGAGATGGGGTGTTTTCGCCCGAGGCGAGGCCGTAGCCCCGTCGCAGGGCGGAAGCGCCCCAACGACGAAGTCAGGCGCGGCTTTGCCGCTGCCGCAGCAGAGGCTGGTGAGATATGCAGGCTAGGCTCACTCACGGCGTTGCCCTTCGCGAAGTCCCGAGGTGGATCCTACCCCACCGCGCGCCCGGGGGGGACTCCTTTGCGGCCCCGGAGGAACGCCGCAACGATCAGGAGCGGAGCCCCGACGAGCGAGAGCCGAGCGATCCAGTCCCCCAAGCGGACGTAAGGTGTCCATCCCCGGCGGAGCGGCACGTCGACGACGGAGAGCGTCCGCTCGAAGAGCGGGGTCCGGCCGGTGATCCGTCCGTAGGGATCCGCGCCGAGAGAGATCCCCGAGTTCGCGCACCGCGCCATCCCGCAGCCGGTCTCCACGCACCGCGCGACCGCCATTCGAGCGTGCTGCTCGGCCCCGGATCCGGCGCCGAACCAGGAGTCGTTCGTGATGTTGACGAGCATCTCGGCCCCGTCGACGGCGTAACGCCGCGTGAGGTGCGGGAAGATCGCCTCGAAGCAGACGAGGTTGCCGAACTTCCAGCCCCCTCCGTCGAAGAGGACGAACCGCGTTCCCGGGATGAAGTCGGCCTCGCCGAAGTCGACGCGGTCGAGCGCCCCGATCCAATCGCTGAAGGGCACCCGCTCGCCGAACGGAACCAGTTGAATCTTGTACATGCGATCGACGAACCGCCCGGTACCGTCGAAGAAGGCCCCGGTGTTGCGGTAGGCGACCCGTCGTTCCTCTCCATCCTCGACGATCTCGTAGTCCGGCATTCCCGCGAGGAGGGGAGTGCCGCCTTCGGCGACGAGCTCTTCGACCCACGGCCGCCAGGTGCGGTCCTTGAGCAGGTAGCAGGGGGCCGCGGTCTCCGGCCAGACGACCAGGTCCGCCCCCGCCTCGACGCCCGCGCGCGTCAACGACGCCATGTTCTCGAAGATCTCCGCCCGTCGGGCGGGATCCCACTTCTCGTCGTTCCCCACGTCGGGTTGGACGAGGGCGACCCGGGCCGTGGGCCGCTCCGTCGAACGGGCGAGCCGCAGCGCGCCGCCCGCCACCGGCAGCCCGAAGACGAGTAGGAGCCACAGAGCCGGTCGAAAACGGAACCCCCCCGGTCGCGTGAGAGGGAGGGCGAGCGTGTTGACGAGAACGGTCCAGGCGGTGATCCCCCGCAACCCGAGAACGGCGGCGATCTGGAGCGCGGGCAGGAACGGGACCTGGGAGTACCCGAGCTCGCCCCACGGAAACGCGAGCTGCCCCCGGGCCCGGGCGAGATCGCAGATCGTCCAGAGCAGGGGAGCCAAGAACGCCGGCGGCGTCCCGACGCGGGCTCGTATCCACGCGTACGCGAGGGCGAAGATCCCGTGGAAGAGGGCGAGGTAGCCGACGATCGCGAGCGTACCCGGGTACCGGACCCACGGAATGGTCAGCGAGGGCGCGTCGAGGACGACGATCCACCAGAGGAGGGCGAGGAAGTAGACGAACCCGGTGACCATTCCCGAGAGGAACGCCGAACCTCCCCAGTCGCGCAGGGGACGATCCCGGCCCGTCCGCGCCAGATCCTCGAGGACGCCGAGCAGGGGCACGAGTCCGACGAACGCGACGAACGTCAGATCGAACGGCGGAAAGGAAGTCGCCAGCAGCCCACCGGCGAGCAGGGACTTCCCGAGAAGGACCGCCCTCCCCGGTCGGTGGTCAAGTGCGGGGCCGACCTCGGGCCGCTTCACTCCGCCGTCACGCCCCGAACTTGGCCAGGCGGCCGGCCGCCGCCAGCGCCTGGGGCATGAGGGTGCAGGAGGGGAACCGGCCGAGGGCTCCGCCGCGGCTGGCGGACTCTCCGAACTCCTTCGTGGCGTCGACGTAGGTCGTACCGCCCCTCATGAGCACCGGCACCGGGTGATAGGAGTGGGACTTCATGAGCGAAGGGGTGCTGTGATCGCCGGTGACGATCACCACGTCGGGACCGGCCGCGTCGACCGCCGGCAGCATCGCGTCGACCTTCTCGATCACGGAGACCTTTCGGGCGAAGTCTCCGTCCTCGCCCGCGCTGTCGGTCTGCTTGACGTGCAGATAGACGAAGTCCGATCGCTCGAGCGCCCCCGGCAACGCCTCGAACTCCGCCTCGATCGACGGCATTTCCGGAAGCACGTCCATCCCGACGAGACGGGCGAGCCCCCGGTACATGGGATACATGGCGATCGCGCTCGCGGTCAGGCCGAACTTCTCCCGGAAGGGAACCGGAGGGTCCCAGGCGGCGAATCCGCGGAGAAGCACCTCGTTCGCGGCCCTCTCCCCGCCCAGGATCTCCCGGGCCTGCGCGAGAAAGGCGGCCGCCGCATCGGCGGTCCGCTTCGCGGCGGAATCGTCGGTGAGCGGGGTCGGAGCCCGCGCCGGGACCCCGGTCGACTGCGGATCGGAGTCGCGTACCGCGCCCCCGAGCCCGTCGCCCCGGAAGACGACCGCCGCGCGGTGCTCCTTCACGGCGCGTACGGTGACGTCGATGCCGGGGATCTCGACGTTCTTCGCGAGCAGCTCGGAGACGCGTCGTCCCTCTTCCGAGGAGATGCGACCCGCACGGCGATCGACGATGAGGCCGGCGGCGTCCCGGGTCGCGAAGTTGATGCGGGCCGCGACGTCGCCCTTCGCCATCTCCAACCCGCAGCCGAGCGCCTCGAGCACGCCGCGACCGACGATGTCGCCGATCGGGTCGTAGCCGAACAGACCGAGGTGGGCCGGCCCGCTCCCCGGCGTGATCCCGGGACCGATCGGATCGAGAAGTCCCGTCGCCCCGGCGGCGGCCCACTCGTCGAGCCGGGGGCACCGGGCCGTCTCGAGCTCGGTGCGACCGGTGGCGGGGTCGGGCAGACCCCCGAGACCGTCGAGCACGAGAAGGAGAATCTTGGCCGGCGAGTCGTTCAAGAGCGAGGAGAGGATGTCCTGAGACACGAGCAAACCTCCGGAAGGGAAGAGCCGGCGCGGAGGATATCACGGCCGAGGGTCCCGGTCACGAGCGACCGATCTCCCCCGTTCCGCGCGTCGTTGCTGAACCGCGCGAGCCCGTGATACCGTGACCCACCCGCGAACCACCTCCTCTCGTTCGCCTCTGTGGGAGCGAATGATCGGCACCGCGATCCACCGCTACTTCGCCATCGCGGCGGCGTCCGCCGCCCTGCTCCTGTACGAGGTGGCGATCACGCGCGTCCTGAGCGTGGTCCTCTGGTATCACTTCGCGTTTCTCTCCGTGTCCCTCGCGCTCCTCGGCCTCGGAGTGCCCGGCATCTGGTTCTCCCGGTTTCCTCCCCGGCGGGGCGTGCTGACCGGTTCCCTGCTGGCCGCCGGGATCACGATTCCCGCCTCGATCGTGGCCATCACGCAGGGGCTCGGACGCTTCCACCGGGGGGACCTCGTCGGAGACGCCGCGACGAGCTTCGGTGACAGCGCGCAGGCCTCGTTCCTCGGCCTCGAGGTCGTCTTCACCGTGGTCGTCCTGTTGATCCCGTTCCTCGCGCTGGGCTCGAGCGTCTGCCTGCTCCTGTTGCGCGCTCCGGGAAGGAGCATCGGAACGATGTACGGAGCGGACCTGCTCGGAGCGACGCTCGGGGCGGCGTTCGTGGTTCCGCTGCTCGATGCCCTTCCCACGCCCTCGCTGATCGCCGCGACCGGTCTCCTTCCGCTCGGGGCCGCGGCCCTGCTCGCGCCCCGGCGAGTCGTGTGGGCGGTAGGGATCGCCGTGGTTCTCCTCGCGTCCCTCCTCCACGGAGAGGCGTATCGCCTGACCTACACGAAGAAGTACCGGGAGGGCGGCCGGCTCCTTCACGAGAAGTGGACTCCGACGGGGAGGATCGCGGTCTTCCCCGACGTCTTTCACCTCGCCGATCCGAGCGAGGCGTTCGCGTGGGGATTCGGGAGTCGCTTCGAGCCGCGGCCCGTCGAACAGCTCTGGCTGGAGCAGGACGGATCGGCGGGGAGCCCGATCACGAAGTGGACCGGCACTCTCGAGGCGATGGATCACCTGCTCTACGACGTGACGAGTCTCGGATACCAGGTTCGCCCGGTGGAGCGCGCCTGCGTGATCGGCGCGGGCGGCGGTCGCGATGTGCTGACGGCCCTGAGGTGCGGGGCCACCGGCGTGGAGGCGGTGGAGCTGAACCGGCACATCATCGACGTGGTGTCCGGTCCGTTTCGGGAGTACTCGGGCGACGTCTACCGCCTTCCCGGCGTGCGCCCGGTGGCGCGGGAGGGAAGGAGCCACCTGACCCGGAGCAGCGAGCGGTACGACCTGATCCAGGTCTCGATGGTCGACAGCTGGGCCGCGACCGCGGCGGGCGCCTACTCCCTTTCGGAGAACTTCCTCTACACGACGGAGGCCTTTCGCCTCTACTGGCGACGGTTGACGGAGACGGGCATCGTGTCGATCAGTCGCTGGTTCCTCGACCGCCACCTCGTGGAGACCGCGCGGCTCGTGCTGCTCGCGAAGTCGGCCCTTCGACGCGAGGGGATCGGCAGTCCGGAGAGCCATCTCGTCGTCGTGCACGCGGGGGCGGTGGCCACCCTTCTCGTCTCCAAGCCCCCGTTCTCCGAGGCGGACTACCGACGGATCGACGAGGTGTGCGCGGAGCGCGGCTTCACGCGAGCTTGGCCCCCTCTCCCGTCGACTCCCCGCCAGGCGATGATCCCCCGGCTACTGACGCAGGGACCGGGAGCTCTGGCGAGCACCGGACTGGATCTCTCCCCTCCCACGGACGATCGGCCCTTCTTCTTCCAGACCGTTCCGATTCTCGGACGGGTTGACGCCGGACTCGTGGCGCGCCTCTCGGTGAACGAGCAGTCGGTGGTCCTGCTGCGCCAGCTCATCGCGGTCGTCCTGCTGCTCGCCGGGATCCTCTTCTTCCTTCCGTTCGCGGTCTGGCGCGGCCGGCGGCGGGCCCCCGGATTCTGGACGGGAAGCCTCTATTTCGCCGGCATCGGACTCGCGTTCCTGTTCGTGGAAATCTCCTGGATCCATCGGTTCATTCTCTACCTGGGCCACCCGAGCTACGCGACCACGGTCGTGCTCGCGGCCATGCTGCTCGGCGCGGGCGCGGGCTCTCTCACCGCCTCCCGAGTCCCGGTCGACCGCGTGCGGCGTTCCGGTCTCGCGCTGCCGGCCGTCGTGGCCGGGGTCGGCCTCGCGCTTCCCCCCATCTTCGCCGGGACGCTCGGCTGGCCTCTTCCCGGTCGGGTCGCGATCTCCCTCGTCCTGCTGCTCCCCCCCTCCTTCCTGATGGGGTTCCCCTTTCCCGTGGGCATGATCCGATTCCCGGAGGAGAACCGAGCCTGGTTCTGGGCGATGAACGGCGCGTTCAGCGTCGTCGCGAGCGTGACGTCGCTGGCGCTGTCGATGATCTGGGGCTACGCGCTCGTGGGGATGACGGGAGCCGTCCTCTATCTCGGCGTCTGGGGACTTCTCGGTGTCGGGAGGATCACCGCGGCGCGGGCCCCGCTCTAGCCCGCGTTTCTCACCGGACCAGCGCCTCCGCCACGGTCGGTCGGGATCCCTCCCGAGCCTCGAAGCTCGCCGACAGGATCGCGGCACACGACTCGGATCGCTCAGCTCGCGGCTCGCCACTCGGCCTGGGAGGGACCCCCGACCGACCGCTGCTGGTGACAGAGGGTCGGGTCGAGTCCGAGATGCGGGCTAGTCCTTCCCCGACTTCTTGGCCGCGCGAGTCGAGGAGCGCCGCTTCCGGCGGCGGCGACCGTAGTGCAGGCTCTGCACGACGTACGTCCCGCTCCGCTCGTCGGTTCTCAGGGCGATGTGCCCCGCCTCCTGGACGTCCTCGAGGAGCTCGGAGAAGCTGCGGTAGCCGTAGGAGGACTCCGTGAACGAGGGACGCTTCCGCTTCATGGTGTCCTTGACCTGCGACGAGTAGAGGACCTCGTAGTTCTCCCGCTGCAGCGCGCGAATCGCGTCGAAGAGGAGGAACCACGCGTCCCTCTTCTCCTTCGGGATCTGCTTCGAGTCGGCGGAGGCCCCGTTGTCCTCCCGCTCCTCGGGCTTGAGATCCTCGTAGTAGAGGAACTCGTCGCAGTGGTCGGCGAGCAGCTTGGACGTCGACTTCCGCATCCCCAGCCCGATGACGTACTTCCCGTTCTCCTTGAGCTTCGCGACGAGCGGGGAGAAGTCGCTGTCCCCCGAGACGATGACGAACGTGTCGATATGCTCCTTGGAGTAGCTCAGGTCCATCGCGTCGACGACCATGCGGATATCGGCGGAGTTCTTCCCCGTCATCGAGCGCTTGGGGATCTCGATGAGCTCCACTCCCGCCTCGTGAAGCCCCGCCGTGTACTTCCGATAGCGGCTCCAGTCGGAATAGGCCCGCTTCACGAGGATCTTTCCCTTCTCCACGAGGCGGTCGAAAACCCGCTCGACGTCGAACGGCGCGCCTTCCCGCCCCTCGAACCCGAGAGCGAGATTCTCGAAGTCGATGAACACCGCGAGATCGCGCGCGAGGCTCTCGGGGGAGGCGGCCGGCATCATCTACCAGTACCAGTCGAGTTGAGCGGTTCCGGCCACCACAGAATGGCGGCGAGGGCGGCGAACGATCGTTGCACGAAGCACCTCCTCCCGCGGGGACGATCGGGCGCGCCGCCCGGTCTCGGGCGACGGTCGTCCCCTCAATCGAGACCCGATCGCCCAAGACTGCGGCATCGGCGGAAAACGTCAATGGGAATCGAGAGGGCGAAAGGTGACGGACTCCGGGTACGCGCGGTATCTTTCTCTCCCTCTCCTCTCCGTTCTCCGTGGAGGTGCGCGCGTTGGAGTCGTCCCGGTCCGGGTCCGTGCTGTTCGTCGGGGACATCCACCTGGGAAGAAGGCCCGGACACCTTCCCCACGATCTGGCGACCCACGGGCTGCGGGCGGAAGACCTGGGCCCGGCGGCGGCTTGGCGTCGTGCCGTGAGTGCCGCCATCGAAGGTCGGATCGACGCGGTGGTGCTCTGCGGCGATGTCGTCGACGACCGGAATCGCCTCTTCGAAGCGCTCGGCCCTCTCGACGCAGGCGTTCGCGAGCTGACGGACGCCGGGATCGCGGTCTTCGCGGTCTCCGGCAACCACGACGGGGACGTCCTTCCGCGCCTTGCGAACGCGGTCGAGGGGTTCCGTCTTCTGGGACAGGGAGGTCTCTGGGAGACCGCCGAGCTGCGACTTCGGGGGATGCCCGACGAAGAGGCACCGTTCGCGCGAATCATCGGGTGGTCTTTCCCGGGCCCCCGGGTGACGACGAGCCCCCTTCTCGATTTCCCCGGGCGACCGGCGGGCGACTCCCCGGTCTTCGGCGTCCTCCACGCCGATCTCGACCAGCGTTCGAGCCGGTACGCCCCGGTCGCGAGGGCGGAGCTGGAGCGCTCCGCCCTGGACGGGTGGTTTCTGGGACACGTGCACACCCCGTCTCCCGGGATCGAAGAGCGCGCGCTCGGCTACGTCGGATCGCTGGTCGGGCTCGATCCCGGAGAGCCGGGCGGACACGGCCCGGTGCGCGTCGACGTCGACGCGGCCGGGCGGGTGACGGTGCAGCGGCTGGGGGGAGCACCGCTCCGCTGGGAGCGGGTGGAGATCGTCCTCGGCGATGCGAAGGAAGACGGTCCTCTCGGAGGAGCGGGTCTCCCCGCGCGGGTGATGCGCGCCCTCGGCGATCTACGGGACGACCTCGGAGAGGACGGGAAAGGGGCGCTCGCGGTCGGGTGCCGCCTCGTACTGACCGGCCGGGTGTCGCGTCGCCGGGAGCTCCGGAAGCTCCTGGCCGAGGGGGACCTCGCCTCCCTCTCCGTACATCGTGACGGAGTCCTGCTCTTCGTCGAGCGGGTCCTCGATCGGACCGTCCCCGCCGTCGATCTCGAGTCTCTGGCCGGCGTCCCGACGCCTCCCGGAGTGCTCGCGCGGCGACTGCTCGCGCTCGAACGGGACGACCCGGACGCGGAGCCCCTCGTGCACGAGGCGAGGCGCGCGCTCGAGTCCGCCGCCGAGGACGCCGCGTGGCGGGACCCCGATCTCTCGCCCCTCGAGCTCGACCGTGCCCGGGTGCGCACGCTTCTTCTGGAGAGCGGTCGGGCCGTACTCGACGAGCTTCTCGCTCAGGTCCCCGGTCCCGGCGGCGCCGGCGGAGAGGACGAGGAGGACGGCGGGTGAGACTCACTCGACTCGAGATCCGACGGATGCCCGGGGTCCCCGACGGGTTCACGCTC
Source organism: bacterium (assembly GCA_025774805.1). GTDB lineage: Bacteria > ARS69 > ARS69 > ARS69 > ARS69 > JALGZR01. Next base: position 17,342 of record JALGZR010000035.1, on the reverse strand, counting down.
GAGGACATCGCCGCGGGCACGAATCTCGTCCTGGGTCCCAACGGCTCGGGGAAGACGACCCTCGCGCGTGCGGTCCGCGCGCTCCTCTGGCCGTCGACACTCTCCTCCGATCGGGTCTCCGTCGTCGGTGAGTGGGCGGACGGAGAGACGGTCTGGATCGCGGAGCGCGACGGCCGCGACGTCCGATGGCTCCGCGACGGCACTTCGTACGGGCCGCCCCCGCTCCCCGATCCGGAGACGAGCGGCTGTTTCTTCCTGGGGCTCCGCGACCTCCTCGTCGAGGACGGCGGCACCGACGCGGGAATCGCGCGGGAGATCCGACGGCAGATGGCGGGGGGGTACGAGCCCGGCCGCGTGCGCGACGAGCTGTTCCCCCTGCGGAGCACGGCGCGTCTGAAGGAGGTGAGTCGGCTGCGCGAGGCGCGGTCGGAGGTCGCGCGAGTCCGCGCCGAACAGCGGGCGCTCGCCGAGGAAGAGCGGGGGCTCCGCGAGTCGGAGCGCGACCGTGATCGGGCGCGCCGCGCGGCGGCCGACCTCGAGCCCCTGCGACGGGCCCGGGATCTGGCCGAGGAGCGCGGAGATCTGGAGGACGTGGACGCCGAGCTCGCCGCGCTCCCCCCGGAGCTCGAGCGGTTTCGCGGGGACGAGCGGGAGCGCCTCGACCACCTGAAGGAGCGACGACGGCAGCTCGCCGACGAGATCGCGGAGGCGACCCGACGACGCGACGACTCGATTGCCGCCGCCGCGGCGGCGCGTCTCCCCGACGGACCCCTCGACGAGCAGGAGTGGCGCACGTGGAGCGAGCGCGGCCGGAAGCTCCGGCAGCGGGAAAGCGAGCGCGAGGCGGCGGCGCGGCATGCGGCGGAGACCGCGGGCGCGGCGCGGAAGGCGAGGGCCGCTCTCGCCGGCGACCGGGACGTCGCCGAGTCGCCGCCGCCCGACGGCGAGGCCCTCGATTCCCTGGACGCGTTTCTGGAGAGAGCCGAGCGGCTCCGTCAGGCCGGCACGGCTCTCCATCACGAGCGCGCTTGGCTCGGGGCGTCGGCCGGGGGGGAGGACGCCGTTCCCCCGTACGTCCTCGAGGAGGGAGTCGAGATCCTCGACGCGTGGCTGGCCGAATCGAAGCGTCCCCGCGCCCGAATCCCGGCGGCCGGGATTGCCGCCGCTCTCCTCTTGGCCGGAGGCACGGCGCTCGCGCTGCTCGTCGATCCCGTCGCCTGGGGCCTTGCCGGTGTGGGAGTCGGGCTGCTGCTGGCCGCGGCGCGAGGGGCCGTCGGCCGGGGCGCGGAGCGGCGCCGCGAGGAGATGGGCCGGCGGTGGGGCGAGCTCGGGCTGGAGGATCCGGCGGAGTGGTCCCCATCCACGGTGCGGAGGCGCCGGCGAGAGCTCGCGTCGGCCCGCGCGGAGGCGGTGCTGCGCGAGAGCGCTCGGATTCGGATCGACGAGCTGAGACGGCGAGAGGAGGCGCTCCGAGAAGAGGGCGAGGAGCTCGCGGCCGAACGCGAGGCGATCCGGGACACGCTGGGCGTCGACCCCGGTCGATCCGACCTCACCCTCGCGGCGCTCGGACGCGAGCTCGCGGCGTGGCGCGACGCCGAGCGGGCGGCGGAGGCGGCGCGTGAGCTGCACGAGGAGATCGAGAGGCGGACCGCCGCGAGCCGGGACGCGCTGAATGCGTGGTTGGCCGGTCATGGCGAGCCGATCGCCGACGACGCCGCGGAGGCCGAGACGCGCATCGAGGGACTTCGGGAGAGAAGCGCGGCGCGCGGCCACGCGGATGCCGCCCGGGAGCGCGAGGAGCGGGACCTCGAGATCCTCCGGAAGAAGCTCGCGACCACGGATCGCGAACTCGAGGATTTCTGGCGCACCTTGGGTCGGAGCTCACCGGACGAAGCGTGGTTGGAGGAGCACATCCCGCTGGCGGAGAGGCGCCGCGCGCTCGTCGCGAAGCGGACCGAGGTCGCCGCGGGGGTCGCGAAGGCGGAGAGGCGGCTCGGAGATCGGGACGATCTTCGCGGTTTGGACGGGACCCGCCTCGAGGAGCGTATCGCCGCGGCGGAGCGGGAGGCGGATCGGTTCGGCGAGCTGCAGGAGCGGATCGGACGCATCCGGGCCGGCGTCGAGCGCGCGCGGAAGGGCGCGGAGCTGGAGTCGGCCCTGGCCCGGCGGGACGAGGCGATCGAGGAGCTCGCCGCCCGGCGGGAGGAGGCGATGCGCGCCGCCGCCGGCCGGTTCCTCGTCGAGCGGATTCGGGAGGAGCACGATCGCGCGCAACGTCCCGCCGTGGTCCGTCGCGCCCGCGCGCTCTTCGATCGCTTCACCGGTCACGAGTGGTCGTTCGAGATCGACACGGAGACGGAACCGCCCCGTCTCCGGGCGCGGGAGAGCGCGACCCTCCGGACGAGATCTCTCGGTGAGCTCTCCGACGGCACGCGCGTGCAGCTTCTTCTCGCCGTGCGCCTCGCGTTCGCGGGCGCGGTGGAACGGACGTCGGGAGGGCCGCTGCCCCTCGTGCTCGACGAGGTGCTCACCACGAGCGACCCCGAGCGCTTCCACGCCGTAGCGGGCAGCCTGGCCGCACTCGTCCGGGACGAGGGACGGCAGGTGTTCTACCTGAGCGCGAATCCCGCCGACGCGGCCGCGTGGGACCACCGTCTGGAGAGGGAGGGGGTCCCCGGAGCGGTGCGCTTCGACCTCGCCGCTCTGCGCGGGTTCGATCGCGCCGTGACCGACGCCGGGGAGCTCGTGGTCCCGGGCCTTCCCTCCGTTCCGTCGCCCGGCGACGAACGTCCGGAGGACTATGGGGCGCGCCTGAAGGTGGAACGATTCGACCCGAGCCGGCCGTCGGGAGAGGTGCACCTCTTTCACCTGCTGCGGGACGATCTGCCCCTTCTTCACCGGCTGCTCCGGAACCACGTCCGGACGATCGGCCAGTGGCGCGCCGTGGAGGAGAACGAGACCGCCGAGGGTCTCGTCGGCGAGGAGGCCGCCGCCCGGATCGCCGCGCGGGTGCAGCTCGTCGACGCGTTCATCGCGGCCTGGCGAATCGGTCGCGGGCGACCGGTGGACGCCTCGGCCCTGCGCGATGCCGGAGTGAGCGAGACCCTGCGGCCGCGCGTGCTGGAGCTCGTGGACACGCAAGGGGGGGACGCGCGTCTCTTGATGCAGGCCATCGAGGCGGGCCAGGTGAAGCACTTCCGCCGGAGCAAGCGCGACGATCTGAGGGAGTATCTCACCGGAGAGGGGTATCTCGATGAGCGTCCTCCGCTCGACGAGGACGGCGTTCGCGCTCGCGTGCTCGCGGCCTGCGCGTTGCCCGTGGCGGGCGGAACCCTCGCCTCCGAGGACGTGGCCCGGATCGTCCGCGAGCTGTGGGCGGTGGCCCGCGTCTCCGGCCGGTCGGAGGCGGAGCGGACGGCAGGCTAGCCCGGTGCGATGCCCAGTTTCTTCATCTTCCGCCAGAGCGTGGAGCGATCGATGCCCAGCCGTCGGGCCGCCTCTCCCCGGTTCCATCCCGTCGCCTCCAGCGCCTCCCGGATGCGCTCCCCCTCGCGGTCGCGAGAGGGCGTGCGCGCCAGACGGGACACTCCCGCCGACTCCTCGATCAGCTCGCGCGGAAGATCCTCGACGAGAAGGACCGAGCCCCGGCACTTGACGACCGCGTGCTCGACGGCGTTGCGGAGCTCGCGGACGTTGCCCGGCCAGCGATGATCCATGAGCACGCGCAGGGCGTCGGGGGAGATGCGCTCGAGCTTCTTGCCCGCCGCCGTGCCCAGCTCATGGAGGAACGCGGCGGCGAGATCGGGAATGTCCTCCCGGCGCTCCCGCAGCGGCGTCACCCGGATCGGGATCACGTGCAGGCGGTAGTAGAGGTCCTGGCGAAACGCCCCCTCGTCGACGAGGCGGCGGAGCGATCGGTGCGTGGCGGCCAGGATGCGTACGTTGACGCGGCGAACGCGGCTGTCCCCCACCCGCTCGATCTCCCGCTCCTGCAGAACCCTCAGGAGCTTGACCTGAATCCTCTCGGGAAGGTCTCCGACCTCGTCGAGGAGCAGCGTGCCGTCGTCGGCCCTCTCGAAGCGTCCGACGCGATCCTGCAGCGCGCCGGTGAAGGCACCCTTGACGTGACCGAAGAGCTCGCTCTCGAGCAGCCCCTCCGAGAGCGCGGAGCAGTTCACCTTGACGAAGGGCCCCTGCGCGCGGCGGCTCGAGCGGTGGATCGCGTCCGCGACGAGCTCCTTGCCCGTGCCCGACTCCCCCTCGATCAGAACGGTGGAGTCGGTCGGGGCCACCTCTTCGATCAACCGGAACATCTCCTGCATCGCGTGGCTCTTCCCGATGATCGAGTGCAGCCGGGTCCGCTCCTCGAGGCGCACCTCCAGCTCGCGCACGTGGGTCACGTCGCGCAGCACGACGACCGCGCCGCCGACTTCCCCGTTCCGGTCGTAGAGTCGGCTCGTCGTGATCAGCACACGGATCTCCCGCCCGGCCGCCCCGACGAGGAGATTCTCCCTACCGTGGACGCTCTCCCCCGTGGCGAGGGTCTCGGCCAGCAGCGCATCCACGTCTCCGAGACGCCCGGGAAGCACCTCTCCCGCGGGGCGTCCGGCGACCCGCGTCTCGTCCACGCCGAGCATCGCGACGGCCGCGACATTTGCGTTGACCACCCGGCGGTCGTTGTCGAAGGTGAGGATTCCGTCGGCCACGCTGTGGAAGATGGCCTCCATGTTGGCCTTCTGCGCCATGCAGACTTCGAGGGTTCCGGCTCGCTCGGTCACGAGGTCCTCCGGGACGTTGCATCATGTTGCACGCGGGCTGCAACACAATGATGCCCCGGAACTCGCTGTCGCGCAACATTCCGCATCATCATTCCTGCTCGTGAGGGTGTCTATGTTCTCATAACCCATTGTCATTCATCAAGATCGAACGACCGGGCCCTCCGAGGACAATTGGCCCGAGTGTTGCTTTTCCCTTGGGAAAGACGATCGAAGCTCTCTCGGACGGAAGGAACCGTGATGAAGAAGGCGCTGCTCCGGCTCTCCCTGAACCACCCGAGGTGGGTGATCGCGGCGACCGTGCTGGTCACGGTCGCGTTCGGACTGCAGATCCCGAGGATCCTCATCGACACGGATCCCGAGAACATGCTCCCCGCGGACGAGGCGGTTCGGGTCTTTCACGACGACGTGAAGGAGACCTTCGGGCTGAACGACATCCTCGTCGTGGGCATCGTGCGCGAGGAGGGCGTCTTCCGTCCGGAGACCCTCGAGCGCGTCGCCGCGATCACCGAGGCGGTCCGCGACATGGAGGGGGTCATCGAGTACGACATCCTCGCCCCCACCGAGGTCGACGACATCACGACGGACGAGCTCGGCACCCTTCGCGTCAGCACGCTGATGGAGGACGTTCCCGAGACGGTCGCCGACTCGGAGAGAATCCTCGTCCAGATCCGGGACAACCCGGTCCTGCGCGGGAAGCTCGCCTCGGACGACGGCAGGGCGATGGCGCTGTTCATCCCTCTCGAGTCCAAGGACGTGGCGAAGCGGGTCGCCGACGAGATCCGGGCCGTGATCGACGAGCTGGGAGGCGACGAGGAGTACCACCTCGCCGGGGTCCCGCTCGCCCAGGACACGTTCGGAAACGAGATGTTCGTGCAGATGGCGATCTCGGCTCCCGCCGCGTTCCTGATCATCTTCCTCCTGATGCTCTACTTCTTCCGGAACGTCCGGCTGGTGCTCGCCCCGATGATCGTGGCGATGATGAGTGTCATCTGGACGATGGGGCTCCTGATCGGAACGGGGTTCACGGTTCACATCATGAGCTCGATGATCCCGATCTTCCTGATCCCGATCGCGGTGCTGGACTCCATCCACGTGCTCACGGAGTTCCACGCCAAGTACCCCGAGCACGGCGACATGAAGCGAACCGTCCGGGAAACGATGGACGATCTCTTCGTCCCGATGCTCTTCACCTCGATCACGACGGTCGTCGGCTTCGCCTCACTGACCGCCACCCCGATCCCTCCGGTCCGGGTCTTCGGGGCGTTCGTTGCGTTCGGCATCGCGAGCGCCTGGTTCCTATCGGTGACGTTCAACACGGCCTACGCGGTTCTGCTGCCGAAGAAGGCCCTCGAGAAGTTCGGCGCCGCCCCGGAGAGCGGAAAGGTCATGCGGGCTTCGATGCACCTCGTGCGTGACCTCTCGCTCCGGCTCCGCATTCCGATCGTGGTCGCGGGGATCGCCATCCTGATCGTCTCGCTGATCGGTCTGACGAGGATCGAGGTCAACGACAACCCGGTGAAGTGGTTCAAGGCCGGCCATCCGATGCGGGTCGCCGACGACGTGATGAACGACCACCTCGCGGGCACGTACCTCGCGTACCTGTCGGTGCAGAGCCCCGAGGAGGAAGGCATCAAGAGCCCGGAGGTCATGAGCTACATCGAGCGGCTCCAGAACCACATCGCCGCGCACCCGAACGTCGGTGCGGCTACGTCGATCGCCGACATCGTGAAGAAGGTGGGCGAGGAGCTGAAGGGGGGGCCGGAGCACGCCGTGATTCCCGACGACCGGACGGAGATCGCCCAGTACATCTTCCTCTACGAGATGTCGGGAGGCGATCCCGACGACCTCTTCAAACTCATTACCCCGGAGAACGACCGCGCGAACATCTGGGTGCAGATGCGGCGGGGCGAGAACCGGGAGGTCGTGAGCGTCGTCGAGAGCGTCGAGGAATACCTGGCGGGAAATCCGTATCCGGGTCTGGAGATCGCGTGGGCGGGGCTTCCCTACATCAACGTGGTCTGGCAGCAGAAGATGGTGGCCGGCATGGGCAAGGCCCTGGCGGGGAGCGCGATCATCGTGCTCCTGATGATGGTCGGGCTCTTCCGCTCGGTCAAGCTGGGCCTCCTGGCCATGATCCCGCTCACCGCGACCATTACCCTCGTCTACGGATCCATCGGTTTCGCCGGCAAGGCCTACGACATGCCCATCGCGGTCCTCTCCTCGCTGACGCTGGGGCTCTCCATCGACTTCTCCATCCACTTCCTCCAGCGGACCCGCGAGGCCTACCGGGCGACCGGAGACTTCCGAAAGGCCATGCAGCTCATCTTCGAGGCGCCCTCCCACGCCCTCACCCGAAACATTCTCGTGATCTCCATCGGCTTCGTCCCGATGTTCTTCGCGAACCTGGTCCCCTATGTCACCGTGAGCGCGTTCTTCTTCGCGATCATGATGGTGTCGGGGTTCACGACCCTCTTCTCCTTGCCGGCCATCCTGTCGCTCATGAGCCCGAAGTTCCTGGCCGGCTCCCGAACCCCGAAGGCCGCCCCTCCGGCGCCTTCCCTCTGATTTCCGATCCCGAAAGGAGTGCACGACGATGTCTCGGAAAACGTGGAATCGGACGCGCATGGGTGTCCTCCTCGGAACGGCGGCCGGGGCTCTCGCCCTGCTGACGACGCTTCCCGCCGCTCCGGCCGCCGCCCAGGAGGACGCCCCGGCAACGACCGCCGCCGCTCCCCAGGACGCCACCGAGATCATGAAGGAGGCGCACCTCAACCTCTTCTACGCCGGGGACGACGGAAGCGCCGTCGTCGAGATGACCCTCGAGGACGAGCGGGGGAAGACCCGGTCCCGGAAGTTCGTCATGGTGCGCCGGGACGCCGAGGACGGCGGAGAGCAGAAGTACTACACGTACTTTCTCGAGCCGGGGGACGTCCGCAAGACCAGCTTCATGGTCTGGAAGTACCAGGACAAGGACGACTCCCGGTGGATCTACATTCCGGCCGTCGATCTCGTGAAGCGCATCTCGTCCAAGGACAAGGGCTCCTCCTTCGTGGGCAGCGACTTCTCCTACGAGGACGTCTCCGGCCGGCACTGGACGGAGGACGACCACACCCTATTGCGCGAGGAAGAGCTGGACGGGAAGCCCTGCTGGGTGATCGAGAGCGTTCCGAAGTCCAAGGACGCCTTCGCGAAGAAGGTCACCTGGGTGGGTAAGGAGCACATGCTCCCCCTCAAGGAGGAGTTCTACGACAAGAAGGACCGCCTCGAGCGCACGTTCCTCGCCGAGGAGATCGAGGAGGTCGGCGGTTACGTCACGGTGACCCGGCGCAGCATGAAGAATGAGCGCAAGAACCACCGGACCGTCGTGGAGTTCACCGACGTCCAGTACGACATCGGAGTCGAGGACGACGTGTTCACCGAGCGCCACCTCAAGAACCCGCCCGCCGACGTCGTGGGCCGGTAGGGAGAGCCGTCGGATGAAGGCGTCACGGGGTCTCCGCTCGCCGTTCGCTTCACTCCTCGCCGGACTGGCCGCGGCCGCCCTCCCGGGCGCCGCGGCCGGGCAGGCCGACGTGCACGGCTTCGTGGAGGGGGCCTTCGGGGTCCGCACGGCGGAGTCCTCGATCCACGGCGACGCGGAGGACTTCACGCTCCAGGAGACGCGGGCCCAGCTCCGGCTCACGGCCTACGGCGACGCGGGCGAGGCGTTTGTGCGGCTCGACGTCCTCCAGGATCACGTCGCGGGGGACGAAACCGACGTCGCGCTGCGGGAGGGATACCTCCGCTTCACGACGCTGCGCGATCTGCTGGACGTCAAGGCCGGCAGGCAGGCGCTCACCTGGGGTACGGGCGATCTCGTCTTCGTGAACGATCTCTTCCCGAAGGACTGGGAGTCCTTTTTCGCGGGACGCGAGGACCAGTACCTCAAGGCGCCCTCCGACGCGATCCGTCTCGGGTTCTACGCGCTGCCCTTCGACGTGGACCTGGTCGTCACGCCCGAGTTCACCCCCGATCGCCTGCCCGCGCCGGGGGACCGTTACTCCATCACGGCCCCGCCGGACTTCGGTCCGACGCGGCGCCCGGCGAACACGCTGCGGAATGCGGAGTGGGCGCTCCGTCTTTCCCGCTACGTGGGAAACTTCACCGCATCGCTCTACGGCTACCACGGCTTCTTCAAGACCCCGGAGGGCGTCCGATCGAGCTCGGACCCCGGGGCTTTCTTCCCCGGTCCCCCGCCCGCCTTCCATCCGATCCACCCGGAGCTCTCCGTCTGGGGAGCGAGCCTGCGCGGCTCCGCGCTGGGCGGCATCACCTGGGTCGAGGGGGGCTGGTACGACTCCCGGGACGACCGGGACGGCGACGATCCGAGCGTCGAGAACTCGTCCCTTCGCTACCTCGCCGGCTACGAGCGACAGCTCCTGTCCGATTTCAACGTGACGCTCCAGTACTACGGCGAGTGGATGCGGGAGCACGACGCGTACGTGGAGAGCGTGGGGGGAGCGGGCGCCGAGGACGAGTTCCGGCACCTCTGGACGGCCCGGGCGGAGAAGATGCTCCACTACCAGACGATTCGAGTCTCCGTGTTCGCCTTCCTCTCCCCGACCGACGAGGACGCCCATGTGCGGGCTCTCGTCAGCTACAAGGTCAATGATGACGTGGAAGTCGTGATTGGGGCGAACGTGTTCGAGGGGAATTCGAGCACGACGACTTTCGGCGCCTTCGACGAGGACGACAACGTATACACTCGACTCCGGTACAGCTTCTAGCCCGGAAACCACTCCCCGCGCGGGACAGCACAGGAGGAACGAAATGACGCAGCGTGATCTCTTCCGGGTCATCGTGGGCCTGATGATCCTGAGCAGCGTGGCCCTCGGCCACTGGGTCTCCCCCTGGTGGTACCTCTTCACCGTGTTCATCGGAGCGAACATGTTCCAGTCGGCGTTCACCGGCTTCTGTCCGATGGACAACATCATCCGGAAGACGGGATTGCCCGAGTGAGGGCTCCGCTTCTCCTCGGGGTCCTGGGCGGCCTTTCGGTGGTTCCCGGACCGGGCCTCGCGCAGGAGGCCGCGCCCGAGGAGCCCCCTCCCCCGCCTCCCTGCTCCGCCCCGGAGTTCCGTCAGCTCGACTTCTGGGTCGGAACCTGGGATCTGACCTGGGGAGAGGACGGCCGCGGCACGAACGTCATCGAGCGCGCCTACGATGACTGCGTCATCCTCGAGAGATTCGACGGGGGCGATTTCGAGGGAATGAGCATGTCGACCTGGGTGCCCGCGATCGGCGCCTGGCGCCAGACCTGGGTGGACAACCAGGGCGGCTACCTCGAGTTCGTCGGAGGGTGGGAGGACGACCGGATGGTCCTCTCCCGCACGACCACCCGCGACGGCAAGGAGATCTCGCAGCGCATGGTCTTTCACGACATCGGGGAGAACTCGCTCCTCTGGGATTGGGAGTCGTCCGAGGACGGGGAAAAGAGCTGGAAGACGCTCTGGCAGATCCGGTACCGACGGCGCGGGTGACCGGCGGTGCGGGGCCGGCGGAGGACCGGCGGGCGATCAGGCCGCCTCGCCGGTCGGCGCCTCCTCCCACGATCGCCGCATCGCCGCCGGGGGCTGCATCGGGATCTCCAACCGGTGGATCATCTTGATCAGCCCCTGCCGCGTGATCCCGAGAGAGCGAGCGCTGCGCGTCTTGTTCCACCGGTGACGCTGCAGCGTGCCGAGAACGATCCGTCGTTGGGCCCTCTCGACCTGCTCCCGGAGGGTTCCGGCGATGGCCGGCAGCGAAGCTCCGCCGTCCCGAAGCTCTTCGGAGAGGTGCCTCCGCTCGATTCGACCGCGGCCCCGCGTCGTCAAGGTGGCCCGTTCGATCTCGTTGCGGAGCTGCCGCACGTTGCCCGGCCAGGAATACGTCAGCAAGCTCTCCATCGCGTCCGGTCCGAGCACCTCCCCCACGGGCTCTCCCTTGCGCACGGAACGCTCGAGGAACCTCCGCACGAACCGGGGGATGTCGCTCCGCCGCTCCCGGAGCGGGGGCACGCGCACCTGGACCACGTTCAGTCGATAGAAGAGGTCCTCGCGAAACCTTCCGGCGCGAACTTCGGCGGCCAGGTCCCGGTTCGTCGCGGCGATCACCCGGACGTCGACCCGCCGCACGCGGGACTCCCCCACCCGCCGGATCTCTCCCTCCTGGAGCACGCGCAGGAGCTGCGCCTGAAGGCGGGGGCTGATGTCCCCGATCTCGTCGAGAAACAGCGCTCCTCCCTCCGCCTCCGCGAACAGCCCTCGCCGTGCCCCCACCGCGCCGGTGAACGCTCCGGCCACGTGGCCGAACAGATCGCTCTCGAGCGTTCCCTCCGGGATCGCGGCGCAGTTGTGGGCAAGGTACGTGCCGCGAGGGCTTCCCGTCTCGTGGATCAGCCGGGCCACCAGCTCCTTGCCGACGCCGCTCTCGCCGGTGACGAGAACGGTGGTGTCGGTGCCCGCGAGGGACTCGACGAGGGAGAGCATCTCGAGAAAGGCGCGGCTCTTTCCCACGACGGGCAGGACCCGGCGGACGGCGTCGGAAAACGGCTCGGAGCGGGACGGGGGGGACGGGACGGACAGCGTGCCGCGGGAGGAGCGTCGGGGAGTGAGCAGCGGGCTCGGAAGTCGCCAAGACCATGCGCGCCGGGCGCATCGGAGCGGCGGCACGCTCCCCGGAAACGGGGGGCGCGTCGGGGACCTCTCCGATACCCGAGTTCGCCGGCCCCGCCACCGCGCGTACCGCCCGCGCCGGGGTGCGGGCTGGCCTGCATCTCTCATCGGCGTCGCGATGAGCCCGGTGGGCAATGCAGGCTAGTCGTCCCAGAGGACGCGGCCCGAACCCGGGACGATCTCTCCGATCGGGAAGCCCCGCTCCGTCTTCCCTCCGATCACCGCGACCAGGCCCACGCCGAGGTTGAACGTCGACCGCATGTCGCTCTCGGGAACGCCGCCGGCCCGGCGCAGGAGATCGAAGACGGGAGGCTCCCGCCGACGGTCGGGGTGGACGCGCGCGTCGACCCCGGCGGGGAGGATCCGCTTCAAGTTGCCCTCGACCCCGCCTCCGGTGACGTGGGCGAAGCCCTTCGCACCGACGTCCGGGCCGTCGAGGAGGGCGCGGATCTCGCGGGTGTAGGAGACGTGAGGGGCGAGGAGAGCCTCCCCCACCGTCACCCCCCCGAGCTCGGGAGGAGCGAGGTCGAGCGAAAGCCGGGGGGAGTCGTCGACGATCTTCCGGGCGAGGCTGTAGCCGTTCGTGTGGAGCCCGGAAGACGGGAATCCGATCAGGCGGTCCCCGGGAGCGATCTCGGATCCGTCGATCATCTTCGCCCGGTCGACGATCCCGACGATGAAGCCGGCGCAGTCGTACTCGCCGTCGGCGTAGAAGCCCGGCATCTCCGCCGTCTCTCCTCCGAGCAGCGCCATCCCCTCGTCCGCGCAGGCCGCGGCCATCCCTTCGACGAGAGCCGCGAGGGTCTCGGGGGCGAGACGACCGGTGGCGAGATAGTCGAGAAAGTAGAGAGGGCGGGCCCCGAGAACGGCGACGTCGTTCGCGCAGTGCCGCACCAGATCCCCTCCCACCCGGGCGTGCTCGCCGGTGGCGAAGGCGAGCTTGAGCTTCGTGCCCACGCCGTCGGACGAGGAGACGAGAACCGGCTCCTCCATACCGGCGAGGTCGGGCGCGAACAGGCCGGCGAACCCCCCGACCGCTCCGAGCACGGCCGGAGTGCGCGTGGCCTCCACGGCGGCGCGAATCCGCTCGACGAAGTCCTCGCCGGCGCGCACGTCGACGCCGGCGTCACGGTAGAGGTCGCGTTCGTGGGAATCGCTCAAGGGGACCGCCCGCCGGCGATCCCGGGGTCACCCGGCGCCGCCGGACTCCGTCTCGCCCGACCGGGCGTTCGGATCGATGGTGGACGCAACCGGAATGGCCAGCCCTTCGGCCGACTCTCTCCTTCGGAGCCGCTCGAAGTGGCCCCCGGTGTCGGGACCGTACGCCTTCTCGAGCCGGCTCATCACGAACTCCTCGAGAATGCGCGAGTTGTACCGGTCGGAAGTATACATTTCGAGCTCTTCGACGTCGATGTCGTCGAACAGTGTCTGCGAGGAGTGGAGCTCGATCAGGGCCTCGACCACGTCTTCGAAGAACTGGGTCCCGCTGTGCCGCCGGAGCTCCTCGTACGCCACCTCGGGAGGAAGCCCGCGCCGGTACGGTCGGTCCGAGGTCATCGCATCGAACGCGTCCACGACCATGATGATCCGGCTGCCCATCGGAATCCGTTCGGACCCGAGGCCGCGCGGATAGCCCTGCCCGTCGGGCTGCTCGTGGTGGCAGTAGACGATCTCCGCGGCGGCCTCCAGGAACTTCAGGCCCTTCAGGATGTCGTGACCGACCTTCGGATGCGTCTTCATGAGCTCCCGTTCGCTCTCGTCCAGCCGGCCCGGTTTCAGGAGAACGTCGTGCTGGATGGCGATCTTCCCGATGTCATGCAGGAGCGCGCCGTACTCGATCTCCTCGACCTCCTTCTCGGAGACGCCCAGGTGACGGGCGATCCGGACCGCGTACTTCGAGATGCGGTAGGAGTGGCCGCGCGTGAAGGGATCGCTCTCGCTCGCGTCGATCGCGGAGACGAGCGCCTGCACCGTGGCGATGTGGGAGCCCTTCGTGTCGATCCAGAGCTTGAAGGAGAATCGGGCCAGGAAGAGAGGGATCAGGAACAGGGCGACGCCGACGGGACCGATCCGGAGATGAACGAGCGCGAGCAGAATCCCGAACGGGAGGAAGAAGATGACGTGAAGGACCTCCCGCGCACCGCGGAGATCCGGTCCTTGAGCCCGATCGCGAGGGAGATGAGCCCGGTGTTCAGGAAGAAGTAGACGAGCGGGGCCACGAGCAGGGGAAGGACCTGGGACGAGTCGAGCGTGAACGCCGCGCCCATCCGGCCGCCGAGCGCACGGTAGGCCAGGCCGGCGCCGCCGATCGAAAGAACGATCTGGCCGAGATTGAAGGCGACCTTGTAGAGCGGATTCCGTTTGACGACCACGTTCGTGAGAAGATCGGAGACCACGCCGAACCAGATGGCGATCGCGGGTCCGAAGATCAGTATGGCGGCGAAGTCGAGAGCGGACGTGACGGTGACGGTGGCTCCGCCCCGCGGAAGCGGAATCGGCCACATCGCGGCGATCGCGATCATCACGGTCCACAGGACGAGATTCGCGAGAGACCGGGGGTGCCAGTCGAGCACGCCCAGGTCAGCGCTGACGAAGGCGAGCAACCCCAAGCCGCCGACGAAGACGGCGAGCACGTAGATCCGCAACAGCGGATGGAGATCTCTCACGCAAACCTCACGGCGCGAGCCCGGTCGGACCCGGGTCGATCCGGCCTTTTCTCGCTATCGGCTATATGTGACGCGAAATCGAGGTCTCTGTCTTCCGAAATCCGCCGCGGCGCCGCCGGACGGGAGCCGGTTCGGCCTCGGGGCGGACCGGTTGCCGATCCGCCGCGGGGCTGGCAAGCGCCAAGATCGATCAAGGATCCCACGAGAAAGCCCCCCTCGCTCGAGGGGGGCTCTTCGTCAGGAGGAAAAACCGACGCCTGGTGTTCAGTTCGTCTACCAGTCGTTGCGGCCGCCCCTGGTCAGGGCGCTGAGCACCACGCTAACCAGAACGCCCGCCCAAAACGCGAGCAAGTAGATCTCTCCCTTCGACTGTCTGTCTCACCCGCCGCCGCTCGGCAGGTGGCCATCCGCTCGACTCGGGAGTTCCGCTCCGATTTCAGGGCTTCGCTCGGGCCCTACTCTGCAGGCGCCGGCCCGATCTCGTACTCTACGGGCTCTCGCGGGGAAAAGGAACCCAGGACTCGGTTCACGGCGTCGAGGATCGCGTAAATAACTGCTCGCGTCGGATCGTAGCCAATTTCCGCGCTCCCGATCAGGCTCGTCTCCGTGCGTCCCGAGAGGTGATTCACGCACACGAGAAGAACCCGGCGCGATCCGAGCTCCGTCTCCTCGAGCTCCCCAAGGGACAACGCCGGATCTCCGCTGACGAGCTTCGCGATGGCGTCGAGCGTGGCCGCGCCGACGATCCGGTTCGTCTCGTACCGCGTGTTCGGTCCCATCGCCCTCCCCGTCGCCTGGGTCTCTCCGCTCGACAGCGTGACCTCGGCCTCGAACCCGTGCGTCCCCTGGTGCAGGCTGACGCCGGTGATGGAGAGGCGCTCCAGCACCTGAGCGGCGGGGGCGTCGGCGTCGCCGTACTGCGCGATCGAGATCTTGCGGTGATCGATCTGGACCCGCTCCTCCGCCGCCAGGATGGCCTCGATGTCTCGCGCGATCTGTTTCGGGGAACGGCCCGCGCGCGCCGTGACGTGCACGGCGGTGATCGCTCCGCTGGAACCCACCTGGATGTCACAGGAATAGACATCCCGGAGCTTGCAGATCATGCGTTCCGCTGCGGTATACGGGGTCGAGGGATTCTCCATCGGAAGGGCGCTCCGTTTCGGGCTGATCGGGCGATCCGAGACAAGCGAAGAGCTGGGTTCTGAAGCCGAGACACTCATGCCAGGTCGTCACGGCGTCCGAGGAGACCGCGACGAATCCGTCCTCCCGGCCATCGTCCATGCCAATCCGGCATCGAGTCTATCATGTTTTGCGAACGATCGGTCGTCCCGGCCCCCGGCCGGAAGCGGCTCGGACCCCATCCGCCCCCGATTGGACCCCGACCGCCCTCGGCCGGTTGCCGCTTTTGGGAATCCTTGACGGGTCGACCCGGTCAGCATCCGGGGGGAACGGCCGCCGCCCACGGACGCCACCCGGCCACGCGCTCGAGATGGCGGCACCGTTCGTCGATCGCCTGTCGGTCGATCTCCCGCAGCCGGGTCATGGAAAACGCCTCGACGTTGAAGGAGGCGGTGACCGTGCCGGCCAGGAGCGCCCGGTGCATTCCCTCGTACGAGTCATCCCCCGACTCCGCGAGGCACCCCACGAAGCCTCCCGCGAACGTGTCCCCCGCTCCGGTCGGATCCCGGACCTCCTCGACCGGGTACGCGGGGAGTCGGAGAATCCGGTGGGCTCCCACGAGCATGACTCCGTACTCCCCGAGCTTGACGACCACCCGGGAGGGCCCGAGATCGAGGATCCTCCGGGCCGCCTTCACGACGTTCTTCTCGCCGGCGAGGTCCCTGGCCTCCGCCTCGTTCAGAACGAAGACGTCGACGCGACGCAGCAGCTTCTCGAGCGCATCGCGCCTCCCGTCGATCCAGAAGTTCATCGTATCGCAGATCACGAGGCGCGGCTTCTCCACCTGATCGAGCACCGAGCGCTGCAGCTCGGGATCGATGTTCGCCAGGAAGACGTAGTCCTCGCTCCGGTGGGTCGCGGGGATCACGGGTCGGAAGTCCTGGAAAACGTTGAGGTGGGTCGCGTGCGTCGTCGCCTCTCCCATGTCCTCGCCGTAGGATCCGGACCACCGAAAGGTCTCTCCCGGCCGGACGGCGAGGCCCGACGTGTCGACCCCCCGCGCCTCCAGGAAGCCGAGCGCGCCGACGTCGAAGTCCTCCCCCACGACGGCGACGATTCGCACGGGCGAGAAGAAGCTCGCCGCCGCCGTGAAGTAGGTGGCCGAGCCTCCCAGCGACATCTCCACCCGTCCGTGCGGCGTGGTGACGTCGTCGTACGCGATCGAGCCCACCACCAGTATGCCCATGACCCCGCCTCCTTTCGTGAGGGATCCGGTTGCCGCGGGACGCCGTCCGGACTCCGGGTCCCGGCCTCGGGGCGCGATCCTACATCTCTTCGACGGCGACGATGCCGAGGAGTCCGAGCCCCTCCCTCAGGATCTCCGCCAACAGTTCGACGAGGAAGAGACGCGCCCGCGAGAGCTCCTCGTCCTCGACCAGGACGCGGGAGCCCGCCTCCTGTTTGCCCCGCGTGTAGTAGCGGTGATAGGTCCCCGCGACCTCACGGAGATACGCCACGATCCGGTGGGGCTCGAGGGCGCGGGCCGCGTCTTTGACGATCTCCGGGTACCGGAGGAGGGTCCGCATCATGACGACCTCCTCCTCCATCGTGAGGAGCGAGAGGTCGGGCGGTGTCTCGGCCCCCTCGAGGATCCGAATCGCCATCGGCTGCCGGAAGATGCTTCGCGTGCGGGCGTGCGCGTATTGCACGTAGAACACCGGATTCTCGAGCGATTGCTTCTTCGCGAGCTCCAGATCGAAGTCGAGGTGGGCGGAGGCCCGCCGCATCAGGAAGAAGAAGCGCGAGACGTCCTTCCCCACCTCGTCCATGAGCTCGTCGAGCGTCACGAACTCCCCGCCCCGCTTCGACATCGTGAACGGCTCTCCCCCTCGCAGCAGATTCACCTGCTGGACGATCAGGATCTCCAGCCAATCATCGGGCTGACCGAGCGCGACGGTCGCGGAGTGAAGACGCTTGATGTATCCGTGGTGGTCGGGACCCCAAACGTCGATCACCCGACGGAAGCCGCGGGCCGCCTTGTCCAGGTGGTAGGCGATGTCGGCCAGGAGATACGTCGGCGCTCC
>JALGZR010000127.1 GCA_025774805.1 bacterium | reverse complement strand
TCCCGCCCGAGAGAGGCAGGATTGGGCCGGATCTCTCTGGGTCTCGGGTCTCTCCGGCGAAACGGTGGACGTACCTGTACTGTTCGGGACCCCGGAGGGGGCGGAGGGCGGAAAAGGGGGAAAGTGGTGAACAGGCGAGCTACTCGGACTCGGCGGCCGCCGCCTCCGTCTCGCTCGGCTCCTCGTTCCTCCGCCTCCTCATCTCTTCCGCGATCGCCACAGCCTCCGGGTCGTCACGGAGGGAGGCGAGATCGGAGTCGTCGAGGATCCAGGAAAGGGATCCCCCGTCGTAGCCATGGTCCAAAGCATCCCGTAGGTAGGCGATCGCCTCGTCCCGGCATCCGTCTACCGCTGCGCAGCAAGCCACGTTGTAGCGCTGATCATTCGTGCTCCGGTGATCGTCCCCGTAGACGCGGCGACAGATCTCCACGCTCTCCCGCTCCAGGCTTCTCGCCTCTTCATGGCGACCCTGCCCGCGGAGGGACTCGCTGACGTGAGTCACCGCGTGTAGTGTCGTGGGATGCTCTTCCCCTAGCGCGCGACGGCTGATTTCCCAGATCTCTGCGAAAAGCTTCTCCGCCTCGTCCCGATGCCCTCCGGTGTGGAGGTCCTTGGCGACGTTGTGCATGGTGGTCAGGGTTCTCGGGTGCTCCACCCCGAGGACACGACGGCTGACTTCCAGGACTTCCTCGAAGATCGCCGTGGCTTTCTCGGGTTGCCCGAGTTTCTGATACGTCCAGGCGAGGTTCTCCCGGGAACGAAGAGTCGCGGGGTGTTCCTGGCCGAGAACGCGACTCTGAATCTCGAGAGTCTCCCGCTGGAGCGATTCGGCCTCGGAAAATCGCTCCTGCCACCAGTAGAGGGCGGCGAGGTTCCCCGCGACTACCAGCACTTGAGGATGGTCCTCTCCAAACACCCGCCGAGAAGTCTCGAGAGCGTCGACGTAAAGAATCTCCGCCTCGTCTTGGCGCCCCAGATTCATGAGGGCGCTGGCGAGGGAGTTCATGCTCGACAAAGTGCTCATGTGGTCCTTTCCGAGAACTCGACGCTTGGTTTCCAGGAGCTCCCTTTGAATCGCCTCGGCCTCATCGTGCCGTTTCTGACCCCATAAGACGGTGGCCAGGGTCCCCTTGCACGAGAGCGTCTGCGGATGGTCCTCTCCGAGGACGCGGCGCGAGACCCCCAGGGCCTCCCGGCTGAGAGCTTCGGCTTCGTTGTACCGCTCTTGACTCACATAGTTGCTGGAGAGGTTCCCCATCGTCGTCAGAGTCCTTTCGTGCTCGGCCCCGAGAACACGGCGGCTGACTTCCAATGTCTCGCGGTACAGCTCCTCGGCCTCGTCGAACCGGCCCAAATGCTTGTACGCGGTGGCCAGACCGTTCATCGTCTCCACGATCCCGATGTCCTCTTCACCGGGCACGCGCCGTCGCAGGGCTTGCTGGAACAGCGCCTCGGCTTCCTCGTACCGCCCCTGACCATCGTACGCCCAGGCCAGGTCGCCGAGAGCCTCAAAGGTGGCCGCGTCCTCTTCCCCGAGCCGTGAGCGGCGGATTTCCACCGCTCTTCGGAGATGCTCCTCCGCGGTACCGTATTCGCCCAACCCGTAGTACGTGTTCCCCACCGTACGACGTAGCCGCGCTTCGACCAGCGGCTGGTCCTCGAACTTCTCGCCGAGCGTCTTCGCAGTTTCGTCGAGCGTCTCTCGGACCGTGACGTCCCGCCCGCTCTTCGTCGGGTCTACCGAGGCCAGCATCTCTTCGAGCGAAGTGATTGCCAGCACGGCTTCGTCCCTTGCTGCCGCAATCCGCGCCTTCTGAACATTGGCTTGAACGAGCCCCAGTACCACGGCGAGGAAGATCGTCGCCGCGAAACCGACGGCCACCCGGTGACGCTTCACGTACTTCTGCATGCGATAGATCGCGCTCGGAGGGCCGGCCATCACCGGCTGGTCGGCGAGGTAACGCCCCACGTCCATCGCCATCCCGTTCACCGTCTCGTACCGGCGGTTCCGGTCCTTCTCCAGCGCCTTCATCACGATCCAATCCAGCTCGCGTCGGAGCGCCTTCCTCCAGCGAGCCGGATCCGTCCGCCGTCTCGCCGCCGCTTCCTTCGCCCCCTCCCCAATCGTGCTCACCCTCGTACTCGGCTTGGGCGGCTCCTCCTCCCGGATGATCCGACGCATCGTGTCCAGCCCCGCCTCCCTCAGTGTCTCCGCCTCGAAGGGCAGCCGGCCGGTCAGAAGCTCGTAAAGAAGAACGCCGAGCGAATACACGTCCGTCCGAGTGTCCACATCGAGCCCGGACATTTCCGCCTGCTCCGGGCTCATGTAGGCCGGCGTCCCGATAACCTGGCCCCGCATCGTGTAGAGCGTCTTCTCGGTCAGCGAGGACGCCGTCGCCTTCGCGATGCCGAAGTCGATCACCTTCGGGACCGGCTTGCCGTCGACGATCGTGACCAGGACGTTGGAGGGCTTCACGTCCCGGTGGATCACACCCTTCTGGTGGGCATGCTGGATGGCCTGGCAGACCCGGAGGAAGAGATCGAGCCGCTCCCGCGTGGAGAGGCGCTCGCGGTCGCAGTACCTGGTGAGCGGCTCCCCCTTCACCAGCTCCATCACGAAGTAGGGCCGGCCCTGCTCGGTCTCTCCGGTGTCGAGGACCTTGGCGATGTTGGGGTGGTCCATCATGGCGAGGGCTTGGCGCTCGGCCTCGAACCGGGCCAGGACTTCTCGGGTGTCCATGCCCGCCTTGAGGACCTTCAGGGCGACGCGGCGCTTGACCGGCTCCGTCTGCTCGGCAGCGTAGACCTCGCCGAACCCGCCCTCGCCGACCCGTTCGAGGACTCGGTACTTGCCGATGGTCCCGAGGGGCTCTTGGGAGGGTTGAGCCGTCTCGGTGGGTCCCGGTTCATCCGGAGGGGAAGATTCTGTCGGATCGTCGTGCAAGGCAGGGGACCCCGTTGAGAGGGAAACGGGTTTCGGGGAGTCTACTGCATGAGAGGGCGTTGGGCGGAGGGGTATCGTGGGTCAGCCGCGGCCCTCTTGGCGGCCAGGGATGCTCCGCTCGGGACCCCGGAGGGGGCGGAAGGCGGAAAAGGGAGGGGTGGTGGACAGGGAGAGATACGGGCGGCTAAATAGGGGCCACCCCATCTGTTCCCCCTGCGACATTCCTATGGCGCAAGTGCCCCAGGCGGTGCCGGGCGGAGGGGAGTGTCAGTCGAATCTGGCAACCGCACCAGCCCCGGAAGTGAGTGCAGTCCTCGTTGAATTCAAGGCTCAGTCTCGGCATTCCGATCCATTGACTGCCAGCACCTCCCGCGATGACCATCGGTTAGGATGTTGGGGGCACTCGGAATGCATCGATCCCTGGGTCGCACGAGCACGCCGGCGTTCTTGCTGTGGCTCTACGCAAGCAACGTGGCAGCTCAAGACGTTCTGTTCGTGGTTCAAGACCCCGTCAGCCTGTCGAGTCAGGATTCTCTGAGAACGACCCTCATCGATTCCTGGGGTTTTGTTGTCACGCTCATCGACGACGATGCGTCACAGGCGGCATTCGATTCCGCGGCCGCGCTGAACGACGTCGCCTATGCGTCCGAAGAGACGCCGGACATTCCGTTCGGAACGAAGCTCCGAGGCACGTCGATCGGGTTGGTGATTGAGCAAAAGCAGAGCTTTGATGACATCGGCTTCGCCTCGAACTTCCGGTCGGACGGCGACACGAGCATCGAAATCGTCGACAACACACACTACATCACCCAACCATTTGCCCTTGGATCACTCACGATCCTTAGCGGGAGTAACTCCCTACCCTATCTTTATAACACGAACGCCGGAGGGTTGGTGACCCTGGCCCATCGGCCTGCAGAGCCAAGCAAGGAGTACCTCGCTGTCATCGATGTGGGAGGTGCGCTCTTCGGAGGGGGCACGGCCGCGGGGCGTCGCGTCAAGCTCCCCTGGGGCAACAACTTCTTCGACTTCGCCGATCTGAATGGCTCCGGCGAGCTGATCCTCCGTCGATCCTTAGAATGGGCGTCCTCGGCGTCTCAGTCCGCCGACCTCGAAGTTGCGAAGACTGTCGACGACGACACTCCCAGCGAGGGCGACACAATTACCTACACTGTCGCGCTCACGAACAATGGACCGGATAGCGCCACGAACGTCGACGTCACAGACGCATTACCGGCCGGGGTAACCTACCTCTCCGATACCGTGACCCAGGGATCCTACAACAGTGGGACGGGGATCTGGACCGTGGGAACGGTCGCGACCACGGCACCCGACACCCTCACAATCGATGTCACTGTCGATGCCGGGACTGCGGGGTCCACGATCATCAACACGGCGAGCGTCGCGGCCATCGATCAGACCGATCCCAACCCTGGCAACGACTCCGATGCCACGAACATCACGGTTGTTCCTCGGCTGTTTCTCGTCAAGACAGCCTTTCTGCCCGATGGAACGCCCATTACTAGCGGGGACACGGTGCGAAGGGGCCAAGATCTCAAGTACCTCATCTACATAAACAACACGAGCCTAGCCCGGACTGATTTGAGCATTCAAGACACCTTGGACGTCACATTTGGATATCAAGCAGGCACAATCAAGATGGACAACTCCATAGCGAACTGCGCCGCCGACACATGTACTGAGGCTGAGGAGTCCAGTATCTTCAACGCCGTTGACGCCGCGGTTGCGAGCACGGACGCCGTGGATGGGGACGAGGTCAGCTACAGCTCAGGTTCGCGGACCATCGACGTGGGCAACGAGAGTGCGGCGAACGCACAGCTCGACATCGCGGCCAACAGAGTGTGGGCCATTCTCTTTACTGTGAAGATGCAGTAAGGGGAGCCCCTTGTGCACCCGGGCCTCAGGTCGAGACGAATGACGAAATCGTGAACGGCAGAGTCAATATGGGCAAGAACCGGTCAATATAGGCAGGAATAGAGCAAAGTCCAACGTGGGAGGAGAGATCCCTCCTTGGGATGCCTCCGTGGTGGAATCGACGCGCCCGCGTGTGCGGGTTCTTCCGGAGACAGGTGAGCACGAGGAACTCCAGGTCGCGGGGGATCGAACGGTCCGTCTCCGGCACCATGTACGCGGGGTCCCACCGACCGCGCCTTCCGGCGACTCGACACCGACTCGGCGCCGCCGGGAGCGAAGACATCCGCGGGGCGGTCCCGCGCTCCGTGGATGTGACGACCCCGTCATGAGGAAAGACCAACCCACCGGATCAGCGGATGTGGACGCCGGACGCAAGACCCGCGCTTGGCGAATCGTCGGAGCACGTCTTGACCGCCCGCCCCGTAGAAGGAAATCGCATCGCGGGCCGGCGAGGACCGGTTGAGCCCGGCATCGGGGTGGGGGCGGGTCGCCGGGAACCGATGGCGGAGCCGACGCTCACGCACAGGCTTGGGCATCCGTCCTGTGCAGTGGCCGTTCCCGATGGTCTTGCCTGTGCTATCCTGCCCCGATGGCCCTCACCCTCTCCTTCCACATCGCGAGAACGTCCCGTGATCTCAACGCGGTGGCCGGGGTCATCGGGATCTTCGGGCTGGGGATCTTCCTGACGTGGTTTTCGATCACGGCGCTGCGCATTCCGCTGCCCTCCGAGCCCGTGGATCACACGGCCGCGGCGGCGACGATCCAGGTGCTGGGGACCGTCGTCCTTCCGTACGTCTGGGCCGCCAAGCGGATGGGACTCTCGCCGGCGCATCTGGGGCTGACGCGCCGGAATCTGGGTCTCTCGATGCTCGGAGGCTTCGGCGTGTATGCGGTCGCGGGGACGGCGTTCATTCTCGCCCTCGATAGCCCCGCGATCTCGGACCACCCGATTCCGACGCTCGGGCTCGGCAGGCAAATCCTGCTCGGCGTGACGATGTGTCTCGTGGTCGCGGGTACGGATATCGCCACCCGCGGGTTCGTCCTGCTCGCGCTCGTGGAGCACTCGTCGGTGGGGTTCGCGATCCTGATGCAGAACTTCTTCTGGCTCTTCGGCCACACCTACGAGATCGAGATCATGACGGCGGCGTACGGCCGGGTCGGGGCGATCGCTCTGTTCGTTCTGCTGGGGGTGCTCGGGGACGCGGTGGCGCTGAAGACGCGGAACGTTCTCGGTCTGTCCGCCGGACACGTCGTCCTGAACATCCTGATGATCGCCATCATTCTCGCCCGCTCGTCCTGAGGCGGCCCGGACGCCCCGATCGGCGGGAAAGGCCGGTCACGGACGTCGTCTCTGCCTCCGCCGTCCCACCCCGGCCCTGCTCTGCCCGTGCCCCGCTCCGGACGACCGGCACGACTCCCGAAACGTGGCGCCCCATGCACAGCGGCTGGCTTCCTTGGCCACCTTTGAGCAGTGCTTTCCAGAAGTGTTCCGTTTCAGATCTCCTCCGCCGACCGCGAGCGCGCACTCGCTTCGTATCGGGGTCCAGATTCCTTGACCCCACTCAACGGCAAGGCACAGGCCTCCGATAGACGATAACGAGGCGTCCTGCAAGAGCTTTGGGAAACGAGCCGGCATCCCTTGGCTCCCACATCCGGGACTGTCCATGAACGTATTGATCTTGGCGGGCGACACGGATGGGAACGTCGGCGATCGCGCGATCGTTCTCTCGACCTGTCTGGCCCTGAGAAGAAGCGATCCGAACGTCCGCATCACCCTCGTCTCGGGCCGACCGGAGGAGGATCAAGCGCACTTCTCGGCCGAGACCATTCCCCGGGGATGGCGCGGGATCGCTCAGCTCGCCACGGCCGCCCGCCGGAGCGACCTCGTGCTCTGCGGAGGGGGCGGGCTCTTTCACGACGATGCCAGCCTCGTCAAGATGCCCTACTGGGCGGTCCGCCTGGCCTTCGTGCGCCTCTTCGCGCGCCGCCTGGTCGGCTACTCGCTCGGTGTCGGTCCCCTGGACTGGTCCGTGAGCCGGCTGTGCGCCCGGTTGGCGTTCTCCTGCTTCGACGAGCTCTCGGTGCGCGACGAGTTCGCGCAGGCGTTGACCCAGCCTCTCACGTCCAAGCCGGTCCAGCTCGTTCCCGATCCCGCAGTGCTGCTCCCCCCCGCAGAGGATTCCGTGGCGGCGCGCATTCTGGCGACGGTCGGAGTCCCCGACGACGGGTCCCCGGTCATCGGGGTCGCCGTTCGCCGCTGGTTTCACCACCATCCGACGGTGATCCCGCACAAGTACGCCGTGAAATACCACCTGCGGCGCGTCCGCGGCCAGGAGTCGTGTGCGCGGATGACCTCGCTTCTCGCCGAAGTTCTCGACCGGGTCCGCGAGGAGCGGAAGGCGCACATCGTCTTTCTCCCGACCTACGGTGTCTCCCACGAAGGAGACGACCGCATCTGTGAAGAGGTGGGACGAAAGATGCAGACGGTCCGGCCGTGCATCGCCCGCATCACCGAGCCTCGCGCTTACAAGGCGGTGTCCGGCCGCCTCAGCGTCCTTCTCGGCGGCCGGATGCACGCCACGATCATGGCCGCGGCCATGGGGACGCCGGTCGTGGGGCTCTCGTACAACCTCAAGTTCGAGGGCTTCTTCCGGCTCATCGACCGGGAAGATCGCGTCATGGCGATCGAGGACTTCGTCCGGAATCGCAGGGTCGAGGATCTGTCGGACCTTCTCGTGAGCGGTCTGCGCGAGGGCCGCCGGATCCCGCACAGACTGAAGGAACTGACCGAGACGACTCGGATCTGCACCGTGCGTCTCCTGACCGGTCAGGACGAGCCGCCGGTCTCGATTCCGCGAGCGGCCCCCTCGAGCCAAACGGAGCTCTTGAAGGAAAAGGGGGGTAGCATCCTGACGAAGAAGGCGCTCCCGTGAGCCTGGCCGCGACGTACGGGGCGTACCGCCACTTGATGGCATGGCAGTGGCGGGACCGGGCCAAGCTCCGCGAGCTGCAGACCGCAAAGCTCCGAGAGCTGATCCACACCGCCTCCGAGCACGTTCCCTACTACCGGGACCTGTTGAAGCGTGTCGGCGTGTCGGCCCACGATATCGTGGGCCCCGAAGAACTCGGGTACCTTCCGGTGACCACGAAGGCCATGCTTCAGGCCTGTCCCCCGGAGGCCCTGCTCGACGAGCGCCGCGACGTGAACGACTTGCTACCCCATCGGAGCAGCGGCTCGACCGGCCAGCCCTTCACGGTCTTCTATGACGAGCAGTTCCGCTCGGTTCGGGATGCGCTCTTCCTGAGAGCTCTCGAGACCGCGGGATACCGTCTCGGTCGCAAGCTGATGCTCGTCACGACCACCCGGAGGAACGAGCGACCCTGGTCACGCCCCCGCTGGCGGTACGTCTCCATCGAAGCCCCACCCGAGGAGCTGCGTGAGGTTTTCCTGGGCTTCGCGCCGCACGTCCTCTACGGCTGCGTCACCCCACTGCGGCTCTTGGCGGAAGAGCTGAGCGCCCGCGGGGGCGGGTTCCGACCTCTCCGCGGGGTCGTGGCGACCGCCGAGACACTCGACTCCGACACGCGACGACGGCTGGGGGACGTCTTCGGATGTCCGGTCTTCGACATTTACGGCATGATCGAGATGGGCGTCGTCGGCTGGGAGTGCCCCGAGCGCGGCGGCTACCACATCGCCGAGGACACGACGATCGTCGAGCCGGCCCCACTCGGTGACGACGGTCGGCACCGCCTCGTGATGACGAACCTCGATCTGCACGCCATGCCGTTTCTCCGCTACGAGACCGGTGACATCGGCGTCTTCGACGAGGGGCCCCCCTGCACCTGCGGCCGGATGTTCTCGCGGCTGAAGCGAGTCGAAGGTCGCCTCGTCGACTGCGTTCGTCTCCCCGATGGCCGGGGGCTCGGTTCCGGCCGACGTCCACGCCGCCGTCCGCGCCATCGTAGGGAGCGCCGCGGCGGTCGAGATCGAGATGGTCGACCGACTGGCCCCGGTGCCGGGGCGGAAGTTCCGTGTCGTCGAATGCCAGCTCGGCGACGCCACGGTGACCTGAGATGTCCACGACGCCGACGTCCCCGATCGCGGAGCGGAGCCCACGCGCCCTCGAGCGGTTCCCCGCGGCGACCGAGGGCCCACCCGCCGATCCACGAGAGTCGCTCGTGGCGCACTTCTCCTACTACTCCGCGGGACGGGTCCTCTCCGAGGCCCTCTTCCTGATTCGCGGGTTCCTGGTGGCGGGCATCCTGGGTCCGGGACTCTACGGGATCTGGACGAAGATGAAGATCGTGTTGCTTCTCCTGCACCACGCGCAGCTCGGGGTTCACGAAGCCATGCTGCGCGAGGTGCCCTTCGCGGTGGGTCGGCGGCGGTTCGGAGAGGTCGAGGCGATCGAGCGCAACGTCTTCGGTCTCTGTCTGATCGTCGCGGCCACGGTAGCCGCCGGAATCGTCGGGGTCGTCGCTCTCCGGTCGGGATCGTGGACCGGTTTCGCGGCGAACGGGTGGAGCCTCGTCGCCGCCGTCTTCCTGGCGGGGCAATTCTATTGGTACCTCCATTTCAGGCTGCGGGCCGAGAAGCGGTTCACGAACGTGAGTCGGATCATGATCGCCTTCGCCGGCGCATCCACCCTGTTCGGGGTCGTCGCTGCCGATCACTCGGGTCTTTCCGGTTTCCTGGTCGCGCTCTGCCTCTCCTACGTCTTGGCGATCTCGTGTACGGGGATCCGCGGGTTCCCCTTTCCCCGCCCGGAGTGGAACGGCGTCGTCCTCCGCCGACTCGTCCGCGTCGGTTTCCCCATCATGGCCTCCGGTGGGCTCGGCATCCTCTTTTGGAACGTGGACAAGATCGCGATCTGGTGCCTGCTGCCTCACGAGAGCCTCGGCGTGTACGCCCTGCCGTCCTATCTGGTCATCTCCACGACGATGTTCCCCGAGGCCGTGGCGACCGTTCTGTATCCCCGCCTCATGGAGCGCCTGGGCGGGCCGGCGCCCGAAGGGACAGTCGAGCGTTTCCTCGTGAGACCGACGTTGCTCATCGGATACCTCTCCTGTCCTCTCCTGGGCATGCTCTACGTCGGACTGCACCTGCCGCTCCGGTGGTTGCTGCCGGAGTACGAGGAGGGAATCGTCCCGGGGCAGATCCTGATCGCGAGCCTCTTCTTCATGGCGATCCCGCGAATCGCCCAGATCGTTCTCGTGTCCCAGAATCGCCAGAAGCTCCTTCTCGCGCTGACGGCGGTCGCCGTCGCCGCGGGCGGCGTCGCGGTCGTCTCCCTTCTCCTGAGAGGAGAAGGGCTCGTTGGCGCCGCGAGCGGAACGGCGGCGGCCTATCTCCTCTACTCGGTCTTGATCCTGTCCGCCGCGCTGTGCTGCTCGGGGATGTCCGCCGCCCGGGTGCGCTCGTTTCTGATGCGATTGCTTTGGCCGTATGTGGTCACCGCCGCGACCGTGGCCGCCGTGGTCATGCTCCTGCCCGCCGGTGCCGGGTCGTTCGAGACGGATCTCGTCCGGACCGGCGCTCGCTGCCTCTGCATCGGTGCGGTCGGAACGGGCCTGCTCTGGCAGGCGCACCGGCGGCACGGCCTCCTCGTCCCGCCGAAGCCGGAGGGCTGAGATGAGAACGGCGTTCGGATCGAGACTCGAGGGCGTGCGGTGGACGGCCAAGCGCGCCGTGTTCGCTCTGCTCCGGCTACGGCAACCGGTTCGGCTCTGGACGGGAGAGCACGCCGTGACCGGACGAACGCTGCGTGTCCTCCACGCCGGTGACGCCTTTCGCGGACGGGCGTTCGTCGAGCAGCTGTACGGGTGCGTTCCGGAGTCCCGCGCGCTCGGATCGACGTTCGTCCTGCCAACCCCGAAAGCGGTGCGTCTGCCCGACACTTCGTGGGACCTGGCCCTGGTCGAAATCAATCGCCTGTACACGAAAGCTTTCCGTCACGCCGGCTGGTTCGTGATTCCCGAATGGGTCGTCTTCGGGCGCGAGGTGGTCGTCGACCCGGAGGCGCGCTGGGCTCAGGCCCCCCGGTCTCTGCGGAAGGAACTCCGTGCCATCCGCGAGAGCGATCTCGAGGTCGCGCTCACGCGGGATGCCGCGGACTTCGAGCTGTTCTACGAGCGCATGTATCGACCACACGCGGCCCTTCCCGGGAGACGGGGTCTTCTACAACAAGCGCAAGTGGCAGATGGAAATCACCCCGGATGCGGACGGCGTA
>JALGZR010000231.1 GCA_025774805.1 bacterium | reverse complement strand
CTCGCGCTGATGGCGGCCGGCGTCGAGAAGGGGGACGAGATCCTGGTTCCCGCCTTCACCTTCGTCGCGCCGGCCGAGGCCGCGGTCCTGTGCGGGGCCACCCCGCGGTTCGTCGACGTCGATCCCGGGACTTTCAATATCGATCCCGCGGCCCTCCGGGAGAGTCTCACGCTCCGGACGAGGGCCGTCATCGCCGTCCACCTCTTCGGGCAGTGCGCCGACATGGATCCGATCGTCGCCGCCGCCGGACCGGCCGGCGTCCGGATCATCGAGGATGCCGCCCAGGCGTTTGGTGCCCGGTACCGGGGAGAGCCGGCCGGATCGATCGGAGAGTTCGCCTGCTTCAGCTTCTACCCGACGAAGAACCTGGCGTGTATGGGGGACGGTGGGTTGGTCGGGACGCGGGATCCGGAGGCCGTGGAGCCGCTCCGGTATCTCCGGAACCATGGCGAGGTCGAAAAGTACCGGCATGCCCTGGTCGGGATGAACAGCCGGCTCGACGAGATCCAGGCCGCGATCCTCCGGGTCAAGCTCCCCCGGGTCGAGGAGTGGAACGCGCGCCGTAGCCGGATCGCCCGGATGTACGACGACGCATTCACCGGCCTCGAGCTTCGGATTCCAACGGTCGGACCGGGGAACGAGCACGTCTATCACCAGTACACCGTCCAGACCCGCCGGCGGGATGATTTGATTACCCACTTAACAGCGCGAAAGATCGCGACGGCCATCCACTATCCGCTTCCCCTTCCGATGCAACCGGCGTATCGTGCGTACGGTCCGGGGGAGGGGGCCTTCCCGGTCGCGGAGCGGCTCGCGAGGGAGGTCGTCTCGCTTCCGATAGGCCCCCACATGGACGACGGACACGTGAATCGCGTCATCGAGGGGGTCCGCTCCTTCTTCGGGGCGTCGTGACGATCGGCCCGAAACGCTTCCATTCGTATCATCGGAGGGAGGAAGAAAAAAATCCCTCCCGACTTCATCATGATTGTCGGGTGGACAACGATCCCTCCTACTCCCGAAGTCGGCGTTTCGTGCCCGTGCTATCGCTCGTCTCGCTCGCTGCGCCCTGTCGACCTCCGGTCGCAGGTGACTCGCGTCCCTGCGGGACAGCTCTCCTTCGCGAAGACGGACACCCCGAAACGCCTTTACGGTCGATCGAGGGATCGTTGTCCACCCAACAGAGCGACTTGTGCATCCGTCCCTCCATTGACGATCTCCAGATGATCCTTTATACTTCGTGGAGCAACGAATGGGGACGATCGATCCACAGGAAAGGGTGAAAAGACGTGCTCGACATCCGTTTCATCCGGGAAAACGCAGATCTCGTCCGGCAGGCCGCGGAGAACAAGGGAGAAAAGCTTGACGTCGAGCGGATCCTGTCGCTCGACGGCGATCGGCGGAGGATCCTGCAGGAGGTCGAGGAGCTCCGGGGCGAGCGCAACCGATCGTCGAAAGAGATCGGAGAGATGCGGAAACGGGGGGAGGACGCCGGGGAGCAGATGGCGAGGATGAAGGAGGTCTCTGACCGGATCAAGGAGCTCGACAAGGGGCTCGGTGCCGTGGAGGACGACATGGCCGCCCTCCTGCTCGAGGTTCCGAACGTCCCACACCCCTCCGTGCCCGTCGGGGCGGACGAAGCATCCAACGTAGAAATCCGGACCTGGGGAGAGCCGGTCGAATTCCCCTTCGAGCCAAAACCCCACTGGGAGGTGGGAGAGAAGCTCGGGATCATCGACATCGGCCGGGGCGGGAAGATCACGGGCTCCGGATTCATCCACTACCGAGGCGCCGGCGCCCTTCTGGAACGGGCCCTGATCAACTTCATGATCGACCTCCACGTGAGGGAACACGGTTACATGGAGGTCCAGGTCCCCTTCATAGTCAATCGGGAGAGCATGACGACGACCGGACAGCTGCCGAAGCTGGAAAGCGACATGTATCGACTCCCCGAGGAGGATGCGTTCCTCATCCCGACGGCGGAGGTCCCCGTCACCAATATCCACCGGGGAGAGATCCTCGCGACGGATGCGCTCCCCGTCTACTATGTCGCCTATACCCCCTGTTTCCGTCGGGAAGCTGGAGCCCATGGGAAGGACACCCGGGGGCTGATCCGTATCCACCAGTTCGACAAGGTCGAGCTCGTCAAGTTCGTCCGGCCCGAGACGTCATACGACGAGCTCGAATCTCTCGTGGCGAACGCCG
>JALGZR010000230.1 GCA_025774805.1 bacterium | reverse complement strand
GGATGTCGTAGCGTCCCTCCGCGTCAGTGACGGCGGTCTGGCGGCGGAAGGACTGGACCTGCACCTGCGCGCCGGCGACCGGCCGGCCCGTCGAGGAGTCCGTGACAATCCCGCCGAGGACCTTTGGTCCCTTCGGCTCCTCCTTCTTCTCCGGCCCTGTCGGCAGCACGAACTCGACGTTGTTCACCCCCCGCTGGATCACCACCGTCTGGCTCTCCGATCGGGTCTCCAGACCCCGGTAGACGGCGAGGTTATACGTGCCCGGGGAGATCTTGCGGAACTCCGCACGGCCGTCCTCGTTTGCGACGACTCCCGTGCCGATGGAACGCCCGGGCTCCTCGGGCCTGCTGATCGAGAGGCGGACCGGCCCGGTCACGGGACGGCCCTGCTCGTCAGTGATGTGGAGATGGAGTACCGCCGCCGGATGGAGGGCGACGTCGACGGTGGCCGTCTCCCCCGCCACGATCCGGATCTTGTGCACGAACTTCAGCTCGTAGCCCTCCTTGGTGAAGACGATCCGGCCCTTGCCCTCTTGGAGGTCGGCGAAGCGGAACTCCCCCTCCGCGTCCGTGTTGCCCGTCCGGTAGCCGGGCTCCTGGAGCGTGACCGCGACGCCGGGGATGGGGAGGCCCGTCTCCGCGTCCGTGACACGGCCGGCGACGCTGATCTTCCCGACCTCCAGGTCGCGCTGGATCGTCTCCAGGCCCACGACCTGCACCTCTCCGCACCGCCGCGGCGGATAGCCGAGTGTCCTGCTGTCAACGCTGATCCGGAACCGACCGACCGGAATCGGACCGATCCGGTACCGCCCCTCTTCGGCAGCGCTGGTGTACATGGAGTCGCTGAAGCCCCCCTTGCGGCGCGTCAGGCGGACCGTCGCATCCGGGAGCGGCCCCTTCTCGCTATGGCGGACGATCCCCTCCATGAACGCACCCGTCCGGGGCATCTGCACGGTCGCCTCCGTCATCCGGCCGCCGACGAGCTCGACCTTGGTGATCCGATGGAGCATTCCCGCCCGGATAGAGAGCTGCCACTTGCCCGGGGCCGCGTCAGTGAACACCGCCACGCCGCTTGCGTCCGTCGTCTTCTCGACGCGGCCCTGGAGGTCGTCGCGGCCGTACCGTGAGAACCAGATGCGCGCCTCGCTCCACGGCCGCTCGGACTCG
Organism: bacterium; assembly: GCA_025774805.1. Classification (GTDB taxonomy): domain Bacteria; phylum ARS69; class ARS69; order ARS69; family ARS69; genus JALGZR01. The sequence goes on along the minus strand of JALGZR010000230.1, from coordinate 1,038 downwards.
TCGACCACGAACACGCGCAGCCCGCCCTTGGATCCGTCCGCGAGACCCTCGGCCAACCGGTAGGGCTCGGGCGGGGGGGCCGCCCTCTCCGTGTCCGCGGGCCGGGGCTTCCGTCTTTCCCGGGACGCGGCCGCCGATGCTTGGTCCTCCGCCACAGCGGCTCCCTCGGCCATCCGAGGGGTCTCGATCTCCTCGATCGTATCTTCGACCTCCGCCGCGCGGTGCTTCGGATCAGTCCTCTCGCCGGGGGGCGACGGCCCGCGCGTGGCGAGCCAGACGACGCCGGCGACGGCGAGGAGGCAGACCAGGACCGCAGCGCGGGCCAGCTTCGCTTTCATGACACCCTCCGAAGCGGCGCCTCTCGGCTCCACCACAAGGGTAATCCCGCATCGCGCATAGGAGGTTCAGCCTGATCTGGATCGGCGGAACCCGCAATCTGGTCTCCAGTTGGATGACGCCGGGGGAGGGATTTGAGCCCTCAGGCCTCCTACTGGCGGCGTAGGGTCACCCGCGGGCGACAACTGGGCCGTCCCTACTGTTTCTCGCACTCCTCGATCTGCCTCTTCAGGTGATAGATCGTGTACTTGAGTCGCGCCCGTGCGGCCTCGCTCGTCTCTTCGCGCTGGCGGCGCAGCAAGATCTCCAGGAGGACTCTGCCGTCGGCGGCTCGCTCCTCCTTCGACTCGATAGAGTCGCACAGCCGAGTGTACGCGCCCGCGTACAGTTCGATCCGAGCATCTCCATCCAGCTCCAGGCGCGAGAACATCGCCTCGTAGAACTCCGCCACCTGGGAGAGACGCCGCGCACCTGGGGGCGTCCGCAACGAAATCGTGATCCCCCTTAGATCCCCACCCTCCTCCTTGTGCAGCCGCGCGGCGACTTGAAACGCCTTGTCGGGCGAAATGTCGAGGAGCGTCCCGAAGGTGCCATAGTCGATCCCATCCGCACGGAGAAGGCTCAGAGAGAGCCTCCCCAGCATGTCCGCGCTACCCGGAGGCTCGTGCCTGCTAATCCACGTCTTGACCTGGTAAACAAGGG
>JALGZR010000229.1 GCA_025774805.1 bacterium | reverse complement strand
GAGGTCGTGGGGGTCGTCGTCGTAGTGCCGGAAGTACTCGTCCTTGAAGATGTCGCCCTTCATCCGGTCGGTGTTCTGCTGGAACTGGGAGTCGAAGTGCGCGGATCCCATCGAGATCCGCATCTCCTTCAGGTCCTCGTCCGGCGCCATCTCCGGGCAGACGGAGACGCCGGTGGGGTCGCGCTCCCCGGTCTCCGGGTCGACCAACGCCGGGATCTCGCAGAGGTTTCCCGAGAACTTCCGGTCTCCGGACCGCTGGTCCATCGCGCGCGAGTAGAGGTCGTCCGGGTGGTAGCGCGTCCCGATCAGGTCCAACTCGCCGGCCGTCCCGTCCGGGCGCCGGATGATCAGGGTCGGGACCAACGTCTTGTAGAAGAAGGTGTGGATCCGGTTCCGCTCGGTCTCCGTCCGGGAGTTCTTCTCGTCGACGAGGTCGTCGGCCTTGACGTAGTCGAAGTGCTTCGACGTCACCGGGCCGTCGGCCCCGGCCGCCAGCCACGTCGGTTCCTTGTACTTCTTCGTCCGCGTCGAGACCGTGGCCTCCCCGGTCCCCCACTTCTCGCCCTTCAGCTCCCCGAAGAGGTCGAGGAAGTCCTCGTTCTCGAAGCAGCCCTGGATCTCCGAGAGGAGGTCCTTGGACTGATCCTTTACGCGCGAGCCGATCAGGATCCGGACGTTCGGGTACCAGAGCGGGAGGGCGACGGAGTCTACGACCGTGAGGATCGTGGACTTGCCGAAGCCCCGCGGGGCGAGGAACCCGCGCCAGGGTCCCCTCATCGCGCGCTTCGCCCGAATGAGGAGCATGTGGAACGGGAGGACGTCGTAGCCGAGGACCCGCGCGAGGACGTCCAATCGCCGCTCCTCGAGGACGAGCTTTCGCCTGAGCTCGGTCTTCGAGTCCATGATCCGGTCGAGCTCGGCCTGAAGGTCGGCCGCCTCGTGCGCCTCAGCCGGCGCGGACTTCCTCGGCATGAGACGAACTTACTGTCATCCGGTCGATTGCTCCAACCGGATGAGCTCGTTCGCACTGGATGCGACGAGGTACGTGAGTTAAGATCGTCGGCATGAGTGACGCAAAACCGAGGTGGAAGTTCCAACGCGAGGAGCTGGCGCAGCAGGAGCGGGAGGAGCGGGAGGAGCTGTCCCTCGAGGCGATCGAGACCGCGAAGGCCGGCGCCCGCGCTCGCGCGAAGCGGGTCGCCCGACTGGGAGTCCGCGGCCTCAAGAAGAATCAGGAACTAAACCAGAAGAAAAAGGACGCCGTCCAGTACCGCGCCTGCCGCGCGCTGCTCTGGGAGCGCGAGCGGATCCTCCTCGAGACCGGGTGGTCGCTTCAGTGGTTTATGTCGATCGAGAAGTACGTCGTGGACGAGGACCGCCGTCTGTGGTCGGAGACCGACTCCCGCTCGGTATTCGCGTCCTACCGCGAGCAGCAGCTCCAGATCACCTCCGAGCTCGAGGACCTATCGGAGATCTTCCGCGGGTCGAAGCAGTTCTCGGCCCTGGTCTCCGCCCTCCGGACGCGCGCGGACGTCCTGGATCGAATCATCAAGACCGGGCAGGACCTCGGGATCATCCACAAGACCGCGAAGCAGGTCGAGGTCAGCGGAACCGTCGACGTGACGCAGCTGGACGTGAAGGAACTCCGCGTTCACATCACGAAGCAGGTCGACGAGATCAACCGTCTCCTGATCCCGGTCGACGGTGGGGCCGGCCACCCGGCGACCGCGGTTATGAAGCAGTTGGAGGCGTCGTTCTCGCGCGACGCCCCGGTCGAGTCGAAGGAAACTCCGGTCAGGCCTAGGCGGGTACGACGGAAGGTCCTGGCGAATTCCGAGGACTAGCGCGGGACCCGAACGGTCTTCCCGTCGCGGAGCTCGCGGAGGACCCGCGCGCACCCACGGAGATACCGAAGGAGGAACGCGACGTCGAAGGTCTCGGTCGGCTCGTCCCCGTGGTAGCCCCCGTGACCCCTGAGATCGTCGAACCACTCGCCGAGCTCGAGCATCGCCTCGTGTTCGGCCCAGAACCGCTCGTCGAAGTCGATCTCGAAGATCGTCCCGTGAAACGACTCCGCATTTCCGTAGGCGTCGCCGGTCCAGGGACGCATTCGCTTCTCGCAGACGAGCGCCCGCCGGAAGTCGTACCCGAAGACTCGGATCTTATCAGTATAACCGTAGGTATTACCGTCGACGAGGATCACCTCGCGCCAGTTCT
>JALGZR010000228.1 GCA_025774805.1 bacterium | reverse complement strand
GGTGCGCTCGGCGCCTTCGCGCGCTCCTACGAGGGGAGGGAGGCGAGTGCAGACGAGTTCCTCGCCGTGATGAACAGCGAAACCGGCGCCGACCTGACCTCCACGTTCGAGAGATGGCTCCGGGAGACCGGTTTGCCTGAACACGGAGGCGGTACGGCCGGGAAGGGGAGCGAGGAGCGGTGAGACCTTGACGCGCCGGCGGTGCGCTTCCGGGGTGGGGGTCCGGCTGCCCGCCGCTCTGACCGGGATGGCAGTCCTCCTCGCCGGACTTTCCGGCTGTCCGAGGCGCCCCCCGGTCCCACCCGGACCTCCCGAGCGGGAGCCCGCCCGGGGTGTGGCGTCCTTTCTCTTCCTGCCGGACAAGATGACCGCCACGATGACGGAGGCCGTGGAATCGGGGGAGATCGTGCCGCCGACCGCCACGAGGGAGCTGGGCCCGCCAACCTACCCGCCCCGGCCCCTCGCCGCCCAGTTCGGTGACGCGACCGTGGCGGTCCGGATCATCGTCGGGACCGACGGGCTCGTCGGGGAGATCCTCGACAGTCCACTGATGAAGTCGACCCCGGGGCCGTTCGCGGAGGACTTTCGCGACGCGACCGAGGAGGCCGTCAGGAGCTGGCGGTTCGAGGGGGCGCAGCTCCGCACGCTGAAGGAAGGGGAGGATCTCGACGGTGACGGGACTGTCGACTATCACCACGTCGTCTCCGCGGAACCTGTGCCCGTGTATCTGGACATCCGCTTCGATTTCAAGATCGTGGACGGACATGGGATCGTGCGCCCCGCCTCCCCGGCCTCGGGTGACCGGTGAGGATGACCGGCCGCTGCGAGCTGGCCATCGTTGGTGGCGGGATCGTCGGCCTCGCCACGGCCTATCAGCTCCTGCGGGCGCGGCCCGGGCTTCGCCTGGTTCTCCTCGAGAAGGAGGCGGAGACGGCCATGCACCACAGCGGGCACAACACCGGTGTCCTTCACGCGGGGATCTACTACAGGCCCGGATCCTTACGGGCGCGGCTCTGCCGCGAGGGGAAGGCCGAGATCGAGCGGTTCGCCGACGAGCACGGGATCGCGTACCGGCGCTGCGGAAAGATCATCGTCGCCGTGCACGCCTCCGAGCTGGAGCGCCTGGCCCACCTCAGGGAGAGGGCGCTGGCCAACGGTGTCGAGGGGATCGAGGAGATCGGACCGGAGCGGATCCGGGAGATCGAGCCGCACGCGGCTGGCCTGCGGGCCCTGTACTCGCCGACCACCGGTGTGATCGACTTCCGGGAAGTGGCGTTGGCGCTCGCCGGCGAGGTTCGCCGCATGGGGGGGGAGGTGCGGACGCTCAGCCGCGTGGAGGCGATCATCCGAAACGGCAGTTCACGCGTGCTGCGCACCTCCGGAGGAGATGTCGAGGCCCGGAACGTCATCACCTGCGCGGGCCTTCATTCCGACCGTCTCGCCGCCATGACGGGCGACGCGGGGGATCAGAGGATCGTGCCGTTCCGGGGGGACTACTACACGTTCAAGCCGGAGGCGCGGCATCTGGTGCGGGCGCTCATCAATCCCGTGCCGGATCCGGCGTTCCCGTTCCTCGGTGTTCACTTCAGCCGCCGCATCGATGGTGACGTGCTGGCCGGGCCGAACGCCGTGCTCGCCTTTGCCCGGGAGGGGTACAGGATCAGCCAGATCTCTTCCCGGGACCTGGTCGAGACGCTCACCTATCCCGGCTTTTGGCGGCTGATCGGGGCGTACCTGCGCACGGGCGTTCGAGAGCTGTGGCGGGATGGGTTCAAGGGGGCGTTCGTGCGCGCCCTCCGGCGGTACCTGCCGGAGCTGCGAGGGGACCAGCTCGTCTTCGGGCCTTCGGGGGTGAGGGCTCAGTCGCTCGCCAGGGACGGAACGCTCCTCGATGACTTCTCGTTCGGGGAGTCGGAGCGCGTCCTTCACGTGCGCAACGCTCCCTCTCCCGCTGCGACCGCCTCGCTCGCAATCGGCCGCCACCTGGCGGAGAGGGCTCGGGAGAGGTTCGATCTGTAGCGATTGCGGAGTGTCTCGTTCCGGGAGCGGGCGGGATCAGGCGGCGACGGCCGCCGGGCCTGTCGAGCCGATCTTCTGAACGATGGAGAGGACCGCGCCCAAGGGGATCGACACGTAGACCGACTCACACTCCGTGTCCACGTCGACGATCAGCGCACCGCCCCGCTTCACGATCCGGACCGTTTCACCAGGGCCGTCC
>JALGZR010000227.1 GCA_025774805.1 bacterium | reverse complement strand
CCCCCCGCGAGGACGAAGGGGATGAAGAACAGCAGCAGGCGGCGGCCGAGATCCGGGACATCCCTCACCCGTCCCGTTTCGACCTCATGTATCGGATCACCTCCCGGATGGCGTTCCCGCGGTGGGAGACCGCGTTCTTCTCCTCCGTGGTCATCTCGGCGAAGGTCTTGGTCCCCCCTCTGGCACGAAGATCGGGTCGAAGCCGAAACCCTCGGACCCCTTCTCCTCGGTCGTCATCACGCCGGCGCAGGTGCCGGCGAGGATCACGGTTTCCTTCGCGAACCGGACGAGGAAACAGGACTCGAAGCGAGCACGTCGGTTCGCTGTGTCCCTGAGGAGCTTCAAGATCCCGGAGCAGCCCAGGGACCTGTAGGCGTACGCGCTGTACACGCCCGGGAATCCCCCCAGAGAGTCCACGAAGAGGCCGGAGTCGTCCGCCAGATAGTCGCCGTCGACGCGCGCGGTCAGCCAATGCCCGGCCTCCCGGAGCACCTCCTCGAGGGAGTCCGCCTGCACCTCCGGGTACGGCAGGTCCAGTCGTTCCACGACGATGTCCTCCGCCGCGAGGAGCCGTTGCACCTCGCGGAACTTCCCTGCGTTGCCCGTCACGAAATGGATCACGTGTACCGGCCCCGCTCCTCGATCTCCCGCATCTTCTCGATGGCGGTGTCGGCGTCACGGAAAGCGGCCCGATACCCGGCGAGAATCACGTCGAACAGCTCCGGCCGGTCGTAGTGTGCGCTCGTGCACGCCTCCTTCAACAGGCGGAGGTCCACCCCACGGGCCTCCGTGCTGTCCGTCTTCTCTCCGAGGGAGAGGTCAATCAGGTAGAGACGGTCGTCGGACCACAGCATGTTGCTCGTCGTCAGGTCGCCATGCACGACACCCGCCGCATGCAGTTGTCCCACCGTCCGGCCGATCGCGTCCACGATCACGGAACGGTCCCCGGGCTCGCGGAGCCGCTCCTTCACCGTCGGGGCCTCGATGCGCTGCATGACGAGGGTGTGGCCCGCCGGGTCGATGTCGTAGATCACGGGGACGGGGACGCCGGCGCGCCGGGCCTCGCGGAACAATCGGACCTCCTTCCGGAGCCGGGATCGCCGCAGCTCCTCGTCGAGGGCGGGGTCGCGGTAGCCCTTCGTCACCCGGCGCTTCTCCACGGCAGGGCGCCCCCGCCACTCCATGGCGGTGATCACGGCCTCGGCGCCGCGCTTCTGCACGCCGGAGCCATTCGGGACGTGCGTTATTAGGCTTCGGCCCCGGGTGTGGGACGTCCTTCTGGTTCGACGGTGTCGGCCGCCTCGAGGAAGCCCGAAACGTCCTCCTTGAGGGTGTCCGTCCGCCGGTAGTCGAAGTCCCGCGGGAACAGCTTCCGGTAGCGGCCTTCGAGCAGCCGGGATTCGAGGAACACGATCGCCGCGCGGTCGGACTCGGAACGGATCGGTCGGCCGGCCGCCTGCAGGATCTTGCTCACCGCGGGGAAGAGGAAGGTGTATTCGTAGGCCTTCCCGCTCCCATGCTTGCGCGCCAGCTCGCGCTGCAACGCCTTCGCCTCGACCGTCGGCGGGCTCACCGGCAGCCCGACAATGAAGACCAGGCGCAGCACGTTGCCGCGATAGTCCACCCCCTCCGCGAGCCCGCCCCCCATCACCCCACAAAGGAGGCCGCCCGGATCGCGATGCCGCTCGAGCCACTGCAATGCCGCGTCCCGGTCCTCCTTCGTCCACCTCGGATTCTCGACGAGCAGCGGACGGTCGCCCTCCTCGCGCAGGAGCGAGGACACGCGCGCGGCGAAGTCATAGGACGGGAAGAAGGCCGCCGCGTTCCCGTGCATCGCCTCGCACGTCGTCCGGATCGTGCTCGCGAGGGCCCGATACGTCCAGGACCGCCGTTGGGAGTACGAGGAGGTGTGGTCCGCCGTGGCGAGCAGCAGCCGACGCGCGGGATCGAACGGGGAGGGATATCGCCGCGCGAGGCGGCGTGTCGGCGGGATGCCGAGGATGTCCCCGTACATCCCGACCGGGTGCAGGGTGCCGCTCATGAGAATCCCCCCGCCGAGGGAGGAGAACACCGGCGTTGTCAGGACGGACGCGTCGAGGAGGCGGTACGTTCCCTCGAGACGCATCTCCAGCTCGAGGAGCGTGTCGCCACGGCACGCCTCGGAGACGAGGTCGCCAAGGAACTCCGGGGACACCTCCTCTTCCGTGCGACCGGCGATGGTCTTCCGTAGACTGGACGCCAGGCGGGAGAGCCCCTGGGCGACGCCCGCATCGGCGCCCATCGCCTCGCGCTTCGCCCGCTCGAGGAGTCCCGGCGTCATTTCCCCGGCGACCTGGGATCGGACCCGGTCCGGCAGGTTGTGAGCCTCGTCCACGATCGCGAAGACCTGCGGCAGGTCCCGGCGGACCCGCCCGAGCACGGTCTCGCGCAGGTCGCTGAACAGGTAGTTGAAGTCGCACACGAGGACGTCGGCCTCGGCGGCGGCCTCCAGTGCGACCTTGTGCGGGCAGACCCCGTACTCGCGAGCGAGGGTCACTCCCTCCTGGACATGCAGGGCCTGGTCCCCGACCACACGGGCGACCGCCCGGCTCTCGCGCCGGTAGAAGGCGCAGGAGCGGGATCGGACGAGGGCGTCGCAGTACCCCATGAACGCGGCGGCCCGTCGGGGGCGGTCCGCCTGCAGGCACATCGACTGCTTCGCGATCACGTCGACGGCGGTGACGCGGACGCCGCGGTTCCGCATCGCATGGATCGTGTCGATTGCGACTCGGTGTTGCGACTGCTTCGAGGTCAGGAAGAAGACCTGGAGGCCCTCCTCGCGCGCCCGGCGCAGCCCCGCCGCCAGGCCGACGGCGGTCTTCCCCATGCCCGTCGGCGCGTGGGCCAGAAGGATCCGGCCCTCCCGGCCCGCCGTGGCGGCGTCCTCCAGGAAGCGCCGCTGTCCCGGCCGGATGCTCGGATACGGAAAGAGGTCCTGGTCCGTGGACAACGGGAGGTCCTTCGCCTTGCGGGATGATGGAGCGCTACCGTTACAGGTAGTGAGACCGAGTAACCGCCATGAAAAGATTATGCCATGGCATCCCGAAGCTGTCGGGATGTCCTGCGACCTTTGCGGTGGGGACATGTCCGGGGACATCTGTCTCCGCTGCGGGACGCGGGTGTCGGAGCAGGGCGTGGCGCTCCCGCCGCCCGTCCCTTCCGACGCGCGG
>JALGZR010000226.1 GCA_025774805.1 bacterium | reverse complement strand
CGACCCCCGCTTTGCGGACGTGACCAAGGTGGACGCGTCGTACGAGGACGTCCGGCTCGTCACCGTCCGGGACGGGCCCACCATCCCATGCGACGGCACCCACGTCGCGCGGACAGGGGAGGTCGGCGAGGTCCGCCTGACGGGCCTGACGCCCTCTGAGAGCGGCGACCGCCTGACTTTCGAGGTTCTCTGAATGCGCCTCCAATCGGCTTAAGTCGCGTCAGGGCCTTCTCCGCCATCATGTTGGCCGCGGGCCTCTCCCGGGAGGGAACCCTGGAAGTGAAGGATGTCGAAGTCCCGCGACTTCGAGGCGGCGACCTCTTGGTGGACATGCGGGCCTGCGGCCTCTGCGGTTCCGACCTGGAGAAGCTGAGCGGAGAGTACACCGCCGCCCCCCCGGTCATCGGTCATGAGGCCGTGGGCGTCGTGGCCGAGGTGGGCGACGGAGTCGAGGGTTTCGCCGAGGGCGACCGCGTGTTCCCCCACCATCACGTGCCGTGCAATGACTGCCACTACTGCCGGGGCGGGAGCCCTACGATGTGTCCCGAGTATCGTGCCCACCATCTCGACCCCGGCGGCTTCGCGGAGAGCTTCCGGGTCTCCTCGTGGATCGTCCGCGGCGGGGGCGTCCTGCTCCTCCCGGACAATCTGGCCTTCGACCAGGCATCCTTCATCGAGCCCCTCGCCTGCTGCCTCCGCGCCATGGATCGGGTGTCCTGGCAGGAGACGGAGACCGCCCTCGTGGTGGGGGGTGGCCCCATGGGCGCCCTGCTGTTGCGGCTCCTCCCAGGCCGCGGCCTGGACCAGCCCCTCCTGAGCGAGCCCAGCGCCGTACGGCGGGAGATCGCCGGACGTGGGGGGGCCGTTCAGTCGCTCGACCCCACCTCCCTGGACGTCCCCGACGAAGTCAGGTCCTTGACGGACGGAAGAGGAGCCGACGTGGTGTTCACTGCGTCGGGCCACCCCGCCGCGCTGGAGGACGCCCTCTCGTCCGTTCGCCCCGGAGGGACGGTGGCCCTGGTGGGCATTCCGGAGGGGGCGTCCCAGATACCCGAAGCGGCGCGCCTCGTGACCCGCGAGGTGTCTCTCGTCGCCAGTAATGCGGCCACCGATACGGAGACGGCACGGGCCATGGCCCTGCTCGACGAGGGGACTGTGGAGGTGGCCGACCTCATCACCCACCGCGTGCCCCTACGCGACTTGGCGGAGGCCGTCCCACTGGCGGCCCGGGCAGAGACCATGAAGGTCGTGGTCGTCTCGCCCTAGACGGGATGGTCGCGACCGCGATGCGACAGTTTCGTTACACCCCCCTCGGGCCACCTCTAAATAGCCGCCCGTCGGTGGGCTTCCTTCCCAAGGGGGAAGAGACCATGGCAGAAGAAGCACCGGCATCGGGCGCGTTCGTTCACGTCGAGCTCCCGGCCAAGAATCCTGAGGATTTGAAGATGTTTTACGGAGCCGTGTTCGGATGGAAGTTCGAGGACTTCCCCGACATGAACTACACGATGTTCGAGGCGCCCGGGGGCCTGGGCGGCGGCATCCGCATCCCGGACGAGAACGACCCCCGCCGGGTCCTGAACCACCTGTACGTGGACTCCGTCTCGGACTACGAACGGAAGATCCAGTCGAACGGCGGCCGCATCATCGTCCCGAAGACCGAAATCCCGGGGATGGGCTGGTTCGCGCTGTTCCAGGACCCGGAGGGGACGACCCTCGGGATCTACGAGGCCAATCCGGAGGCGCCGCAGGAGTAGGGCCGCGGCCCCTCAACGGAATCCATCACGGGGTCCCCGTCCTATCCCATCCCTTCGGGGGCCCCGATAACCCCTTCTCGCGGAATCTCCCATCTCGCGACCTACGGGTCCCCGAGGATACGATCCGTGTCAATCTGCGCCTTCTGCAGCCGTCCGCTGTAGTCCACGTACACGGACTTCACGTGCGTGAACTCCTCGATGGCCGTCGTCCCCGCCTCTCGCGTGAACCCCGTCTCCTTCACGCCGCCAAAGGGCAGGTGCACCTCCGCCCCGATCGTCGGAGCGTTCACGTACGTGATCCCCGCCTCCAGATCCCGCATGGCCCGGAAGGCGTTCCCCACGTCCTGGGTGTAGATGCTCGACGAGAGCCCGTACTTCACGTCGTTGGCGATGCGAACGGCATCCTCGTAGTCCTTGGCCTTCAGGACCGTGAGGACGGGTCCGAAGATCTCCTCGCGGGCGATGCGGTGGTGG
>JALGZR010000126.1:480-17470 GCA_025774805.1 bacterium | reverse complement strand
GAGGGCGGGACACAGCGCGCATCCTGATACGCGGTCCGGGCTCGGGCATTTCACCAGGGTGGACGAGCGCGGCGACCTGCGTGGAGGACTGGTCCGGACGTGGCGCGTGACGTGGGAGTCTCCGGAGGATCCGCCTCCCGTCAGTCCGGATTCGTCGCGAACACCGTGAGCTCCGTCGTGAATCCCCGGTCATCCATGGTCAGCATCGCGGCGATGGCGTGCGCGATCTCCTCGGCGCGGAGCTTCTTCCGGCTCTGCTTCTGCTCGTAGCCCGTGTTCGAGGCGAAGCTCGTCAGAACCTCGCTGGGGTTGATCTGCATCACCCGGATCTCGTGCTTGCGCAGCTCCGCGCGCCAGCACTCCGTCATGCCCCCGAGCGCGAACTTGCTGGCCACGTACGCGGTGCCCCCCGCGAACCCCTTGGATCCCGCCGTGGACGAAACGTTCACGATGTTTCCGCCCCCGTGCGGGATGAAATGCTTCGCGGACTCCCGCGCCATGAGCATCGCCCCGAACACGTTCGTGTCCATGACGGCGCGGAAGTCGCTCAGCTCGAGATCGACGAGGGTGCCGAAGCTTCCCCACCCCGCGTTGTTGATCAGCGTGTTGTAGCCGCCGAGCTCCCCGACGACGGAGGCCACCATGCGCCGCGCGTCGTCCTCGTTCCCCACGTCGCCGACGAGGGGCAGAACGTCGAGCTCCTCGGCGGCCGCCTCGACCCGAGCCCGGGTACGACCGCAAATGGCGACCCGGGCACCCTCCCGCTTCAAGAGGCGGGCCGTCTCCAGGCCGATGCCGGAGCCGCCTCCGGTCACGAGGGCGATGGAATCCGCGAGTTTCATGGGTTCTCTCCTGTTCTTTCCTGTGTGCGGGGCCGTCGACGAACCCGGCATCCTCGCCTGCATATCTCACCAGCCTCTGCTGCGGCAGCGGCTCGCCACCGTCTCGCGAAGAGCCTGGTGAGAAATGCAGGCTAGAGGGAAACGGAGTCGAAGGGAAGGCGCTGCATTCAGCGGACCTCGCAGGCCGGATAGTGGACGGCCGGCGATCCTCGGGGACCGCCGGCCGCTGGCCGCAACTACCGTGGACCGGGTTGCGTCCGCTAATCGAGCGCGCGGATCGTCAGCTTCGCGACGGGGCCGTCCCAGTCCCAGACCATCGGATCGAGATCGCCGACGCCCAGAATGCCCGAGTGCGGCCGGATGCGAGCCATCGTATCGATCCCCTCACCGGGGCTGCCGCAGCACGGTCCCGGGATGTGGGCGGTGAGCTCGGTGTTCTCCTCCGATCCCGCGTCGAGCGCGCGGAGGTAGCGGACGACCTCCCCACGTTGCGGCAGCCGAAGAGAGGTCGTGCCCGCGAAGCCGTCGTTCGTGTTCACGAGCATGAAGACCATCGACAGGCGGCCCGTGTAGCGGTCGGCCGAAACGACCCACGAGTCGGTCGCGCCGGGAACGATGACACCGCTCCCCTCGATCACGTCGGCGACGCCGGACATCGCCCGGAGCCGGTCGACGAGCGGACCGTTGACGGCGTCCTCGCGGATGCGCCCGTCGTGGACGGCGATCACCGGCGGAGAGAACGGCTGGCTCGATCCGGGTCCCGTCTCGGGAGTGAGGTTCTCGAGAACGATCTCGTAGCTGCGGGCGCCCTCGGGCACGCCCACGTCTCCTTCCGTGGAGGCCCGAAACGAGCCATCGGGTGCGAGATCGTCGGCTTCGGCGAACACGCCGCCGTCGGCGCCGGCTTCCAGGGGCGAAAGGGAATCCTCGCCGCAACCGGCGCCGAGGAGAAGAACCAGAGGGAGAAGAGTCAGAGTCAGCGCCGCGAGGACGCGCGGATTCATCATACGAAGCATGGGATGATCCTCCAGGTCGAGATCCGGCCATCGGCCGATCGGGTCGGGAGGCTCCGCGTCCGGAGCCGGGCGCGCGCGATGCCCCCCTACGCCGGACCGCTCCCCGTGTGACGAGGAAAGGGCCTGCGCCCCCACCCGCCTCGGCCGCGGCTCGTGACGGGTCTGGAGAGAGATGCCGGCTTGCGGATTTCCGGACCCGTTCCCGTTTTCCGGGGTTTCTTGACGATCGGTGAGCCGAGTCTCTATGTTCGGACACCGGTTGACGGCCCGTCGCCGGACACACCGGCCGGGTCCCCGTCGTAAGAGTCGAGGAACGCGTGAAGAAGCCGAGCGAGGAGCGGACGGACGCAGGTCTCCCGCGTGAAACCCTCCTGCGGGTCCGCGATCGCGATCGCGACGCACTGGCCGAGCTCTTCGATTACAGCTTCGACCGCATCTACTCGCTCGCCGCCCGATTGCTCGGTGATCGAACGGCGGCCGAGGACGCTACGCAGGAGGTGTTCCTCAAGGTCTATCGCGCCGCCGACCGTCTCGATCCCGATCGCGATCCGATGGCCTGGCTCACGGTCATCACGTACAACGTGGTCCGGGACATCTGGAGGACCCGCGAGCGGAAGGCGCACGGTCGAGCCGTCCCCATTGACGGCGAAGTCCTGAGCGAGGATCGGCTTCCCGGCCGAGAGGCGGATCCCGAGACCCTGACACTGGACCGGGAGCGTGACCTCGCGGTGCAGGCGGCGATCTCCCGGCTTCCCGAGGACATGAGGATCGTCGTGCTGCTCCACGACTGGCACGGTCGAGGGCACGAGGAGATCGGCCGTCTGATCGGGGCGAGTCACGCCGCCGTGCGCAAACGGTACTCCCGCGCCCTGGCGCGGCTGGCCGAGGAACTGAAGGACTGGTGGAACGATGAGTCCGAACGAGCCTGAGCTGACTTCCGAAGAGGCGCGAGCCCGCGACGCGGTGCGCGCCCTCGGCGGCGTGAAGGCCGACGCAGCTTTCCGCGAGCGGCTCAGGGCCGATTTCATCGAAGGCTGTCTCGCGGAGGCCGGTGACGAGTCATCGGCCGCGCTCCCGGAACGCGCGCCACGGCGGGGCGGCTGGCGTTGGCCGCGGATCCTCGTGCCCGCGTTCGCGGCCGCGTTGCTGCTCTTGGCGCTCGCCACGAATCGGGGCCCCGAGTTCGCCGTGGTCGACGTCTCCGGAGCCGTCACCGTGGACGGCCAGGTCTACGACTCCGGGGACCGCGCGGGCCTCGCCGCGGCCGTCCGGTCGGGTTCGCGACTCGAGCTGGCCGAGGGCTCGTCGCTGGCCGTCGCGATTCCGGGGAAGTTGGTCATCGAGCTCGTGTCGGCGACGGCGACCGTACCGGCCTCCCCGGGCCGGTGGATCGGCCGATCGACCGAAAGCCGCTTGGAGAGCGGGGAGATCCGGATCCTCACCGGGCCCGACTTCCGGGGTGATCGGTACGACGTCGAGACTCCCGACGGCCTGATCCGCGTCACGGGGACGCTCGTCTCGGCCGTTCGGGACGAGGGGGGAACGTGCGTCTGCGTGCGGCACGGGACGGCACAGGTCGGACGGAGCGCCGACGAGCTCGCCCCCGTTCCCCCCGGGAAGCGCATGGTCCTCTACGCCGACCGCCGGGAGCCCCTCCTCACGGAGATCGCGCCTCCGCACGAGCAGTACCTGCTCGACTTCGAGGCGCGGCACGGCGAGCGGGCCCTCGGATCGACCCGCTGAGCGGACCGGTCAACTTCCTCCGCTCGTTTCCCTGGCCTGCATTTCTCACGAGGCTCGTCGCGAGCCGCTGCCGCAGCAGAGACTGGTGAGATATGCAGGCCAGACGGGGAAGTCACAAAATCCCCCCCGAGGTGTAATACCCGCGAACGCAAGCCTGGGAGTCACCGGGCCTGCCGCGACCCCCTTGGTGCCACTCGGGCCGTCCATGGGGACGGCCGAGTCGTACTCCCCCGAAAGGAGGCCGGAGGTGCATGGCCCGAAAGTAGTTCCGCGACTGACTGTTTTCCTGCTCTCGATCGGACTCGCCGCCGCGTCACGGCCCGGGCGCCCCGCGATGTGTCTCTCGGGTCAGGGAGGGGAGCAGTCATGAATCCGATGCGAACGGCAAACCCCACGATTATCGGTCTCGGACTTCTGGTGCTGAGCGCCCCGGCCGTCCTCGCCGAGGGACCTCCGACCATTCTCTGGCAGCGCGACGACCACAGCGCGAGCGTCCGGGGCATCGACTTCACGGAGGACGGCACCCGGATCATCTCGGGCGCCGGACCCACCGACAGCAGCTTCCGCCTCTGGTCCGCGGCCGACGGCTCACCGGCCGGCGTGTTCTCCCTCGCCCCCCACGGCATCCACTCCGTGGCCGCCGTGCCCGGCTCCGACCTGATCGCCGTCGGATACGTGGTCTCCGGCTATCCCCCCGGAGGGGTGGCGGGTGTCTGGGACCCGGAGCTCGGCACCGAGCTGTTCACCGCCGGTGGGTGCTTCGTCGATGTCTCCTCTGATGGCGCGATCCTCGCCTCGGGCGGCGGGGGCGTGAATCGCCATCTCGATCTCACACGCATCGTCGACGGCGTCGAGTTGCACTCGATCTACACCGGCAGCTACATCCTCGACGTGGCCTACTCGCCGGACGGCTCGCGGGTGGCCACCGCCGGCTCCGACAACGCCGCTCGGCTGTGGGATCCGGTCACCGGCCAGCCCGACGGAGTGATCGCCGCCCACGACGACGATGTCAGTGCCGTCGCGTTCTCTCCGGACGGGATGTACCTGGCGACCGGCGCCGGTGGCCACGATCCCGCCGACGACTCCTCCATCAAGATCTGGCGGGTCGAGGACGGAGAGCTGCTGCGCACCCTGGAGGGTCACGGCGACTGGGTGTACGCGCTCGCCTTCTCTCCAGACGGGGGGACCTTGCTATCCTCGGGGCGCACTGGATCCCAGGGCGTTCTCAAGTTCTGGGATCTCGCGGACGGCGGGCTGATCCAATCGTACGATGCCTCGGCTCTCGATCTGGGCTACTCGCCCGATGGGACGAGCTTCGCCTACGGCAGCGCCTTCGGCGATGTGGTCCACGCAGTCAATCCCGTCACGCCGAGTGCCGCGGATGCCCTTGCGGCCGATCGTCCGGTCTTCCGGGCGGCGCCGAATCCGCTTCGTGCGGGCACGCGATTGAGCTTCCGTCTGTCCGAGGCGGCCGGTGTACGCCTGAGCGTTCACGACGCGTCGGGGCGTCGGGTCGCCACTCTTCTTGACGGCGCCCACGCGGCCGGCGCCCATGTGATCCTGTGGGATGCGCGGAACGCTTCCGGCGCGCGCGTGGCCCCGGGCGTCTACTTCGCCAGCCTGTCCGACGGGGTGCAGTTGATGACGCGAAAGCTGGTGGTGCTGCGCTGAGGCCGGGTGCAAGCACTCGCTCAGCCCCGCGCCGTGCCGAATCCCGTGTCCACGTCCGCCCGGCTGGTCTCTCGCCACTTCTCGAATGCGTAATCGAAGCCGAAGCCGGCCGAGAGCGCGATGAGCGCCGGTGCGAGAAAGTAGGCAATCGTGGAACTCGTCTTGTCCGATTCAGCGACGGTTGCACTGACGGTTCCACTCGATCCCGCGATGAGCTGAGGGAGAAGATACGAAAGACCGACCACGAGACCGGCGACGATCCCCAAGACCGCGGTCGTTCCCCGCGGATGCGTCAGTACGGGCCTCAACAGCAGGCGAACGCTCGAGCCCATCAGGCCGGCACTCATCAGGACACAGAAGAGGGAGATCCAAAACCAAGTCGTCCCGAATCCGGGCAGCCGGGAAAGACTGAAGATGAGAATTGCGACGAAGAGAGCCACCGTGCTCAACGCCGGGAGGTTCTGGCGTTTCAGACGGGTCATCTCCTTGAGGCGGCTCTCGAGCGCGGCACGCTTGGCGCTTTCCGTGGCCGCAACCCCAGTCTGCCGGATCAGAGCCTCGACACACCGGGCCGCGGACGGTTCACCCTGCCAGATCTTCATGTGCCGACGCTCGTCGCTCGTCTCGAGATGAGGATTGGCGCTCAGGTACTTCCACGCGGTGTTCGCGCCTCCGCCAAAGGCGGCAACGCTGTAAAGGGCCTTGTTCGCATGCACGGCGACGAGACCGGCGGCCAGGGTCGTGGCTCCGCCGCCGATGAGCAGGACGCCATCCGCCCGATCGTGCAGCGACTGGTAGAAAGCGATTTCCCAATCGGGATTCGGATCGATGAAGGTCTCGAACGGACCGTTCGGGTCGTCCATGCCCTGGTATTCGATCGGATACTCCTCGTTCGCGATGCAGATGATCGACTTCTCTCCCGGATTCTCGCCCAAGAACCCTCGGACGACGGTGGGTTCGATGAACCCCTCATCGCTCGAGTAGACAATGATCCGACACTGGCTGAGGGCCAGCTTCCGTCCGATCTGCTCCGCCGCCTCTCGAACCTGGTCGGATTGGGCCGTGTCATCGAGGATCGCCTGGCGTGCGCTCCCGACGATCGCGATCGTGGGTCCGTCCATCACGATTCCCCCTGCGTGTCGCCGTTCTCCGTGCGCTCGCGGTTTCTGCGCAGTTCGCGAGGGGAATCTAGCACGTTTGATCCCGGGGCGACATGACGCGCGACGGGTGTGCGGCAAATCACGAGCGGGGTGCTGAAGGATGGGGATTCGGCGCTACGGCCGACCCGTCTCGCGGCCGGCAACGAGCATCTCTTGTACGCGGCTCCTCCCGTCCGGCCCGCTGTTCCGGCGCTGCCGGGATCACGGCTTCGCTGCGGTTGGCGGCCTGTTGCGTCACCGAGCCAGGACGGGTGATCTCACCGAGAAAATCCGAGTTCGCTCTTGGCCCGCGCGATCGTACGCTCCTGGGCTTCCACCGTCCGCGCCTCGGGACCGACGTTCCCCGGATAGGCGGGCTCCCGTTGCCGCGGGTAGAGCTCGGTGCGGAGCTGGGCCGGCATCGTATGACCCACTCGTCTTCGCCGCTCCTCCCGCAGCGCCGCCAGGTGAACGGGTCCGACCACGATCCGCTCACCCGGTCCGGACGGGGCCTCGGCCAGAACGCGTCCGTCCCAGTCGACGATCATGCTGCCGCCGGGCCAGGAGAACGGCGGATAGTGGCGGGATTGGGCTCCCTGATTGGCCGCGACGACACAGGCCAAGTTCTCGATCGCCCGACACCGGTTGACGACGGTCCACCAATCCATCGGGGGTGTGGCGCCCCAGGGATCCATGTAGGCTGAGATGCGGATCAGGATCTCGGCCCCCTTGAGGGTCAGCTCCCGGGTGACCTCCGGAAAAAGCCAGTCGTAGCAGGTGGCGACCCCGACGCGCCCGATCTCCGTCTCGACGACGGGGAGGGGGTCGTCGGGATAGTCCGGGATGTCGTGCGGGCTGGCGTGCACCTCCCAGGGGATCCAGGGATTGACCTTACGGTACTTCGAGAGGACACCGCCGGGCCCGATGAGACAGGTGGTGTTGAACACGGTGTCCGGCCAGCGAGGGTCGACCTCCAGAAGGCTGCCCGTCTGCACGAAGACGCCGAGCTCGCGGGCCTTCGCGGCGATGCGGTCCGTGTGCTCGTTCGGAACCGGCACCGCGAGCTTCTCCAGGAGTTCTTCGGCCGTCGGGTAGACGGGTGCGGCATGAGCGAACTCGGGAAACACGACGAGCTTCACGTCGTGGAACGGTCGGTAGCCCACGACGGCCTGCTCCAAGAGCTGCAGCATGCGAGCGGTGTTTCGGGGCATCTCCGTCCGGGTTGCGGGGTTCGGTTGGTCGACCTGGCAGGCAGCGGCGTAGAAGAGATCCATGAGAGGTCCTTGAAGTTGAGGAGTGGTGACGTTCGCGGCTTAGGGAGGAGCCGCCCGGGATCACACGCTCCGCGGGGCTCGCGTCGAGAGCCCGGACCGTGCCATCCAGCTGCGCCTCCACCTCCACGAGAACCGCATGATCACCGAATGATGGCGATGCCGGCCGGGCGACGGATCAGACCGGCGTCATCTCGGCGAACTCGGGTCGCGTACGACACCAGTCGCGCAGCGATCGTCCGCCCGGGCAGCGTGTGACCACCCGCCCCTCGAACCGAAAGATGCCCGTCGGTCCCGACAGCTGTGTATCCACGCCCGCGGAGACCGGTACGCCCCAGATCTCGGCCAATCTCGCCAGGAACGTTCTCCCCCGCGCCCCCTGGCCGGTATTGCAGCCCATGAGCTGGACGCTGCCGTAGGGTCCGAAGGCCGGTCGCAGCTTGCGCAGATCGGCTTCGACGTTCCGGAGGTTGTTGAGGTCGAGGCCGGCACGGTGTCCGGTCATGGTGTCGAGGCCCTCGGAGATGCCGATGTTGCCGGACGTGCCGTGGCCGTGCATTCGCACGAGAAAGAGTTTGCCCGCGGCGCCGGCCTTGATGTCCTGGATGGCCTGGGCGACTCCGTTGCACATGCCGCCGCGGAAGACCACGGCCCCACCGGCACGGCGCGCGTCTTTGATCTCGCCGACGTCGCCCGGATTCGTGACGTCGATGGAGTCGACGACGGGAAGGGACTCGCTCGCGGCGATCCGCTTCCACGTCGCCTGGTCCACGATTCCGTTCATCCCCATCTTGCGCGCGGACTTGAAGGCCTTCACGGCTCCCTCGGTCTTGGGACCGAAGATGCCGTCCAGGGCCAGGCGGGCTCCGGTACGGTTCAGCAGGAGCTGCAGAACGCCCACGGTCGGAAGAGCGTCCCCTCGCTTCATGTACGGGTAACTCATCGCCCAACCTCTTTCTGCAGGGGAAGGGATGACGGGGATTCGAGGAGAGTACGGCATCGAATCCGGACCGGCCGGGAAGCACTTCGACTGGGTCGACAGAACCATGGACGGGCGCGCCGAGGCAAGCGCCCCGATGAGCGCTCCCGAGGGAGTGCGGGTGGTCGGTTCCGAGAGAGCCGATTCACCCGGCGAAAGGCCGAATCCGATGGCGGAGCGGAGGGCTGCGAAGTCGAGACGAGCGCCAGAAGGGCGCGTTACACTAGCTGACTCGTCGGGCAGGTATTGCGTCGATCAGGACCAGTGGAACTTGTGGGAGGGTGCCCCCGCGCAATCCCCGGTCCGAAGAAGGTCCCGAGGTCGCTGACGGTCACGAGCCGGGTGTTCCGTCCTGTCGCGGACGGCTCAGTCGGTCTCCTTCAACGTCAGGATCCACCGCCCGTACAGCCCGATGCCGACGGCCGAGATCACTCCGATGATCATCATGATGTACCAGGTGGTGCCGATGCTGTGGGCATTCCACAGCGCATCGGTGAGCGCCCGCGGAGCGTCCGCGGTGACCGTCACGAGCCAGTCAAACCCCTCACCCTGCGGAATCGCCTCCGCGAAGGCCGTCGGGTCGGACTGCAGCCAGCTATCGAGCTGATCCACGCTCCGGCCGTGGGTTTCCGCCAAGGACGTCACCCGCGACGCCTCGGCCTCCGCCATTCCGGTGACGGCGTCGGGAACCGACGCGGACCCGGCCTGCACTCGCTCGACGATCATGTCGCGGGAGAAGGCGTCCTTCGAGCTGAACTTCCCGTAGAGCATCGGAGCGACCTTGCCTTCGAGGGTCCACCCGATCGCGATGGGGATCTGGGAGAAGCCCAGGTACATCGCCTTCTTGTCGGACGGGGCGAAGTTCCCGATGAACTCGCTGAACTTGGGCGACGAGAGCATCTCGCCGACCGAGAAGATCGCGATCGAGCCGACCATGAGCCAGCCGAACGCCGAGGAACCGATCGCGAACATGGCGACCGTCGCGAAGAGCGTTCCGACGACCATGCTCGTCGTGGCACGCATCTTTCCGGAGAGGAACGCGAAGAGGAAGCAAGTGATCATGATGAGCCCGGCGTTGATGTTCACCAGGCCCTCCGGAAGGATGATCGATCCCGTCGGATCCATGCCGAGCGCCTTCTTCACGAACTCGTTGGTCACCTGGCCCGACGCCGACAGCGTGCGAACGATATCTCGCGTGTCGACCCAATCCCGGATGTGGGCGGGCAGCACGTCGAAAAGCGCCATGAACATGAACCAGAAGCCGGAGAAGAGCAGCAGGTAAGTCCACACGTGCGGCTTCAAGAGCTCGCGAATCGACTCCCGGGGGAGGCTCTCGGTCTTCACGACGCCCGACTTACGCTGCCGGGCGCGCTCCTTGCGCTCCTCGATGCCGACCTCCCGGTAGGTGAGCAGCAGCAGGAAGTTCAGGCAGATGATGCACGCGCACGCATAGAAGACGTACTGCCACTCGAGGACCCGCATCTGCGCCGCCACGAGCGGGCCGAGCCAGCCGCCGATGTTCACCGTCTGGTAGAATATGCCCCACGCGATGGAGCTGTTCTTCCGGCTCGTGGACTTCACGAGCGTGCCCTGGATGCCCGGCTTGAAGATCGCGGTCCCCGCTGCGAGAAGCATGCATCCCAGGAAGAACCCGCCGTAGCTGTGGAACCAGGCCATCACGAGGTAGCCGCAAATCTTCACGACCGTCGAGAGGAAGATTGTCTCTTTGTAGCCGTACCGGTCGGAGAGCCCGCCGGTGAAGATCGGAAGGAACGAGGAGACGAAGGCGAAGACCATCATCAACGTGCCCGTCACGTAGAGGACGGCGACCGCCTTCACCCCGTAGTAGGCCAGGCGCTCGACCATCTCCATCGCCCCGCAGACCCAGAAGACGTAGCTGAGGCTCTTGATCGCGGGGATGAGACCGAGCTGTTGCACGTCGCGCAGCGACGTGGAGTGCTCCTCCGGGGGGGACGCCGCGGGAGCGGCTTTCTCGGCGGCGGGTGGCTCTTCGACGGTGGTCATCGCGACTCCCGAGGTTCAGGGGACGGCGGGCACAGGCGGACCAGCATAGCGGATCGGGGCGACGCCCGCGACCGGTCTTCCTCGGGGGTCAGGGGGCCGGTGGGTGGGGTCGAGAGGGTACCTGGCCGGCGGGAAGGCCGCCGCCCCTCCGGCTAACGAGCCTTGATCTTCCAGAGAATCTTGCGTGGAAACGCGCGAGAGTGCGTCAGCCGGGGCCGCGCACAGCCCGAGCCAACCGGAGCATATCTCACGATAAGTGAGGATTGGCGAGGGCGAGCACGGTCGCGGATGACGTGCTATCGTGCGAGCATCAGCGGTTTCCGCCGAGATTTTCTGGAAGATCAAGGCTAGCTCGGCTCCCCAGGATGCAGTGCACGGAGCAGGCGAAGTCACCGATCCGCATTCGGTCGTCGCCCGGGACCGCCCTCCGGGAGTTGTCCTCGCCGAGCTCAGCCATCTGCCGGCTCGGGATGTCCAAGTCGTCGATGAACGAGTCGTGGGCCCGCCTTCGTTCCTCGCTCCGGGTGGCTCGCTCCGGCGGGGCCATCCGGCACCAGTCCATTCGCAATCGCGCGTAGCGGATCCCCGAGAGAATCGCATCTCTCTTGCGATCCGATCGGCTCCTCTCGATCGCCGCTCGAGCCAAGACTGCCGCAGGGGGCTCGGGGACCTGGCTACTCGACGCGGTCGTACACGAACTCCACCTCACGAGGGCGCTCGTCTTCTCCTCGCTGCCGCACGAAGATCTGCAGCTTGTCTTCGTCCACCCGGCGAAACGTCATCCCGTCGAAATGGACCGCATCGGGTTCCAGCTTCACCAGGGGGAACGTCACGACCTCTTCCCTCTCCTCCCATCCTGTCAAGTCGGCGTTGAAGTGCTTCAGTCTCAGCACGAGCGTCCCATCTTCTTCAGTGATCGTGAGTAACTCATAGAAAGCCAGGTGCTCATCCTTGATGAGTCGATACATCCCCATCATTGTGCGGCCACGGGCATGCGACCAGACCTCCTCGCCGACACCGCCGAAGGCGCTGCCGGTCCAGTGCCCGGCAATCCACTCTACCTCTTCAATTCGAGCCTCCGGCGAGCGCTGCCCTGAGCCGAGAGAGAGTGTGTTCTCCCGCGCAGAACCTGGGGCGACCAAACAGGCCAACAGCCCTGCCGCCAGGGCGAGAACAGGGAGTCTCTTCATGCGTTTGTCCTCTCCTCGTTTTGTCGTCTCCGCTGCGACTTCGCAGCCACGCCACGGGCAGTCAGCGGCACATCGCCGTCAGATCTGACCCGCACCTCCGGTCGGAGAGCTACCTTCGCCGAGGAAACGTCGGCCTCTCCGGGTGGAATTGCCCGCGATCTCTTCCCGGGTCCAGACCTGACCGGTGTTGCTGTCCTTCACCGCTCCCGGGTGAACCTCGAGGAGCTTGACGGTGAATGAGCGCAGGGCGTCGAGAGCTTCGGGCTGTGGGCGCACGGTAACGAGCAAGATCAGACCCTCGTCGAGGTCGCTCGCGAGCGCGTCGGCCTCGAGCTCCGCGCCGACTGCCTCGATCAAAGGGACATACCATCCCCACGACTCCAGCGTGAGGTCGATCGTATAGGCGACGAGATCCTCGATGAGGTCGAATTCAAGAGTAGGTCGGGCGCTTGGCCCCAGAAACCAACCTGGCCAGGGGTTCGGGAGGGTCTTCTCTTGCGCCCCGAGAGAGAGCATCGTCGCGCCGAGTTTCTGAGGGCTGGTTTCACGAAATGCGTAGGCCACAAAAGTCTTGGAGGCGGCTCGGTTCGCTTCGTTCATGAGGTCCATCCGGTATGATGGGTTCAGGTCGCCCGAATCTCGGGTCCTGTGGTTCGACCTTTCCGCGGCAGGCGCACCGATCGCACTGCGTGGTCCTCAAGGAAGGTGCCAGATGCGATCCGTCGTAGGCAACCGGTAGTTTGCCTGGGGCAGCGAGAGGCGAGATCGGTGGGGATCTGCGGGGTGCCTGCATTGGAGTGGATTCAGAGGATACCGACGC
Organism: bacterium; assembly: GCA_025774805.1. Taxonomy (GTDB): domain Bacteria; phylum ARS69; class ARS69; order ARS69; family ARS69; genus JALGZR01. Next base: position 4,774 of record JALGZR010000126.1, on the reverse strand, counting down.
TTGCAGTTGCCAGGCACGATGCTGCCAAGCCTACTCCGAACCGTCGAACAGATACTCCTCGGTCTCTGTCTTGGACAACATGCCGTCGAGGCAGGAATAGTCCCTCTTGTCCAAAAGAGCGTCTGCGATGTCGACAAACTTCCGCAGGCATGCTCGGAAAACGAACGGGCCGAAGCTGACTCGATTGATCCCGATGGCTTCGAGAACCGGGAGCGGTGCTCCCCCGCGCGTCCCCAAGATGTTCAGAGGGGCGTCAATGCGGGTCCGAAGCACACGGACGGTCTCCTCGTCGCCGGGACCAATCGGGTAGATGCAGTCAGCTCCCGCCTCTGAGTAAGCCCACGCCCTCGACACCGCCTCCTCGGTTGCCGCTTCGGTGCTCGGGAAGATCGGTGACAGGTAGCTGTCGACCCGCGCGTTGATCACAAAGGGCAGGTCCTGGCGACCCACGACCTCTCTCACGGCTGCGATCCTTTGGCACTGGTCCTCGACGGATCGAAGCGCCCCATCCGGCCCAAGCTGGTCCTCGAGATTGATCCCGACGATACCCGCGCTGATTACCTCATGCACCGTCTCTTCCAGTTCAGATACAGTCCTGCCGTAACCGGATTCGATGTCCGCGGTCACCGGAACGTCGACACTGCGAGCAATCCGCCCGATCATGTCGACCATGGTGGCGCGCTTGATTCTCTCCCCGTCCCTATAGCCGAGAGAACTCGAAACAGCGGCACTTGCAGTAGCGACAGCCGGGTAACCCCTTGCCTGCAAGATCCGCGCGCCGATCGGACTCCAGACGTTGGGAAGGATCAAGAGCCCACCACCGGTGTGGAGGGAGAGCAGGGCAATCGCTTTGTCTTTCTGTGCTTCTCCGAAGGCTACCATCGAACGATTCTCCCTCTCGGCATCAAGCCAGCCTGCAGCCGCACCGTCTTCGGCAAACAACCGAAAGTGTCACCCATGTCTTCAGGCCAATCCGTTACGCACCTCCCCGGGCGCTCGAGTCGACTCGCACTTCCTGGCCCGGACTATTCATGAACGACGTCTCGCACCCTGCGACGTATCGTTCAGATACGACTCGGGTTCGAGCCCCTGCGGGTGCCCGTCCGGTGGGCGTCTCCACGATCTCGCGACGGCCCTTCATGAATAGTCCGGGCGAGTAACGGGGGGCTGCGCCTTCGTGATTCCCCGGATCGGGAGGACGCAAAGGCTTATCCCCGGCGTGCGGCACCCCGCGCCGAGACCCTGCCCCTCCGCCCCGCACTCTTGCCCCTCATCGAGTACACTGGCCTCGAGAAGGAGTGGCGCGATGCGGATTCGAACGAATGTCTGGATCGAAGACGAACAGGGTCGCGTCCTGTACGGCCTCGGCCGCCAGCGCATCCTCGAGGCGATCCGGGATTACGGCTCGATCAAAGCGGCCGCGGAGAGTCTCGGGATGTCCTATCGAGGTCTGTGGGGGAGACTGCGGCACTCGGAACGGCGATTGGGGCTCGCGCTCACCGACTCCAGGCCCGGCGGGGGATCGGGAGGCGGTACGAAGTTGACCGCGGCGGCGACCCGCCTCCTCGACCGGTACGAGGCAACGGTTCGCCAGGTGTATGCGGTCTCGGACGAGGCGTACCGTCGGAATCTCGAGGAGATCTTTCGAGTCCGGGAACGGAAACGGCGAAAGCGAACATGAGGCGCATCGACCTCGACCACAATGCCACGACGCCACTGGAGCCCGCGGTCCGGGAGGCGATGACCGCCGCCCTCCGCGACCTGCCCGGGAATCCCTCGACCCTCCACGAGGGCGGGCGCCGCGCCCGCGAGGCCGTCGAGAGAGCGCGGGCCGCGGTGGCCGATCTGATCGGTGCGCGACCCGATGAGATCACCTTCACCTCCGGAGGAACGGAAGCGAACAACCTCGCCGTCGCGGGCACGCTCGCGGGGACCACGGACCGGTTCGTCATCTCGGCGATCGAGCACCCGTCCGTTCTCGATTGCGCCGCACACCTGGAGGATCGGGGCCACGAGGTGTGCCGCGTCGATCCGAACCCGTCGGGGACGGTCGACCCCGAGCGGTTTCTGGGAGCCCTCGAACGCGGGACGAGGCTCGCGAGTCTCATGCTGGTCAACAACGAGACCGGCTGCATTCAACCCGTCGGGATTCTGGCCCGGAAGGCGCGGTCCCGCGGCGTACTCCTTCACACGGACGCCGTGCAGGCCGTCGGCAAGATGCCGGTGCGGGTGGACGATCTCGGCGTCGACCTGCTGACCCTCAGCGCACACAAGATCGGCGGACCGAAGGGGGCCGGCGCGCTTTGGGCCCGAGAGGGCTGCACCCCGCAATCCATCCTCCACGGAGGCGGCCAGGAAGGCGGCGTCCGGGCCGGCACCGAAAACGTCGTCGCCATCGTCGGTTTCGGGAAGGCAGCGGAGCTCGCGTCGGAGCGGGCCGCAACTTACTCGACCATTGTCGCGAAGAAACGCGACCGTTTCGAAGCGCGCCGTGCTGATCGGACGGGAAGCGGAACGCGTCGCGAACACGTCTTACGTCGCGTTTCCGGAGCTGGAGGGAACCGTTCTCGTGCAGCTCCTCGACCTCAAGGGCCTGTCCACCTCCACCGGCGCGGCCTGCAAGGCGGGGTCCGACGATCACTCGCACGTGCTTCTCGCCCAGGGGATCCCCGAGACACTCGCCCGGGGTGCCGTTCGATTCTCGCTCGGGCACGAGACCTCCGTCGAGGAGGTGTCGGAGGCCGTCGAACGGATCGCGGAAGCGGTCGAGGAGATCGGCGCGGGCTAGCCTGCATATTCCACGAGCGTGGTGAGATATGCGGGCTACGCCACAATCCGCTCGGGCACGGAGTAGACGTTCATCCGCTTTCCCCGAGCGAATCCCACGAGCGTCAAAAGGAAGCGTCGGGCCAGCTTGACCGACATCTCGGTCGGAGCGGCCCGCGAGACGAGAACCGGTGTCCGGGCGTGGATCGCCTTCACGGTGATCTCCGAGGAGAGCCGGCCCGAGCAGTAGAGAACGCACTTCCCCGGGTCGAGGTCGGCCAGGATCGCCTTGCCGATGACCTTGTCCACCGCGGTGTGGCGCCCGATGTCCTCGGCGGTCAGGAGAAGCTCACCGCGGGAGTCCGCCAGGGCGGCGATGTGCGCGCCCCCGGTGACCTGATAGAGGGAGGCCTCGGCCTTGAGCACCCGCATGAACGCGGCGATCGTGTCGCGCCGGACGCGGAGATCCGTGTCGATCTCCAGGCAGCGCGTCGGCTCTTCGAGGCTCTTCCCCGCGACACCTCCGCCGCAGCCCGACGTCAGCGTCTTCTTCTCGAAGAAGTCGCGAATGGCCTGCTCCGGGAAGTGACCCCGCGCGTCGATGCGCCCTTCCGACTCGTCGATGGAGACCTCGATGTCGTAGGGGGCCTCGAGAATGCCTTCGCTTACGAGAAAGCCGACGACGAACTCCTCGAGATCGCTGGGAAGACAGACGAGAGCGATCAGTCGCTCCCCGTTGAGATGAAGATCGTAGCGCTCCTCCCGGACGAGGACGTCCTCGCAACGCTCCGCACCGTTCGATCCGAATCGCGTGATGCGGCAGGTCCGCAGGAGGTTTTCGGTTCCGGGGGCGTCCATGAGCGGTCTCTCGAGCGTGGGGTCGGGAGGAGCCGGGGCGAGCCGGGCTTGGATCGTCGGCGCGAACGGAGGCGCGGCCCCCGGCGTTCCGGGGCCCTCCCGCGGCGGCGGCCCGCATCCCGAATCCCGTATCGATCCCGGATTCCGCGTTGATTCTTCCGGAAGGGTTTGACTCAGATTACGGGCCGGATAGTATTGTGTCAAGAATGGCACAATCCTCCCACCCTCTCCTTCGTCACCTCCGTTCCGATTCGGGGGCGTCCGCGTGAGCTCCTTCCACTCTTCCCGGGGACCTGCCAGATGAAGCCCTTGCGCCTCGCCCTCAACTTCCCTCTCGCCCTTGCCGCGCCGGTCCTTCTCTCCACCTGCTCCGGCACCGGCGAGGAGGCTCCCTTCCCCGCTCCCCCCTCACGCGTTCTCCTGGCCACGACGACGTCGACCGCGAACAGCGGTCTTCTCGACGATCTGCTTCCCGCCTTCGAGAAGGGGACGGGGATTCACGTCGACTACCTCGCCGTCGGCACCGGCGCCGCTCTCAAGCACGGAGAGCACGGCGACGTCGACGTCGTGATGGTCCACGCGCCCGCTGCCGAGGAGGAATTCGTCCGCCGTGGTTTCGGCGTGTCGCGCGTGCCCGTCATGTACAATGACTTCGTCATTCTCGGCCCTC
>JALGZR010000126.1:0-433 GCA_025774805.1 bacterium | reverse complement strand
ACGTCGACGTCGTGATGGTCCACGCGCCCGCTGCCGAGGAGGAATTCGTCCGCCGTGGTTTCGGCGTGTCGCGCGTGCCCGTCATGTACAATGACTTCGTCATTCTCGGCCCTCCCTCCGATCCCGCGTCCATTCGCGAGAGCGACAGCGCCGCGGACGCGCTGCGCCGCATCAGCGAGCACCGCGCGGAGTTCGTCTCCCGCGGCGACGACTCCGGAACCCACAAGAAAGAGCTCGCGATCTGGAGAGAGGGCGGGATCCCTCCGGCCGGTCCGTGGTACCTCGACGCCGGGCAGGGAATGGGCGCCTGTCTGCTACTGGCCAGCGAGAAGGACGCCTACATCCTCTCGGATCGCGGAACGTACCTCTCCCGAGTGGACAGACTCCGGATCGAAGTTCTCTTCGAGGGGGATCCGATCCTCGTGAATCCGTA
>JALGZR010000225.1 GCA_025774805.1 bacterium | reverse complement strand
AGGCGCGCGCCCTGGCCGTCGGCGCGGCGGACTACCTCGAGAAACCCTTCGAGCCGCGGGAGCTCCTCGAGAAGATCATCCTCCATCTCCATACCGGATCGCGTTGGAGAGAGGTGCACGGAGAGGACGGAAAGCGCGGGCGGATCCAGCCGTGCGACTTCGTGGGCTTCAAGGCGCTCCTGCTGGACCGCATGGATGCCGACGCGGCCGCCCGCGAGCGATGCGCCGCGCTCGCTCCCGCCGACCTCTACTCGTTCGCCGCCGAGATGGGCGTTTCCGGCGAGGACCTGGCCCGGTGGATCGCGGACTATGTCGGGTATCCCTTCCTCGAGGAGTTGGACCCGGACAACGTCCTGCTGGGCATCCTCCCCGTGCAGTTCTGCCGGTCGAACCACATCGTTCCCCTGGAGACCGGGGAGGACGAAACGGCGTTCGTTCTGGACAACCCCTTCTGCTGGGAGGTCCTCGATCTTCTCCGCTATCACGTCGCGCCCGGCGAGCACCCCCGCCTGCACATCGCGGAACCGGGAGCCATAGGGAAGCTCTTCGGGGAGGAGGTCGCTCCGGTGGTCGCGCTGGACGGGCCGGCCCTGGAGGAGTTGCCCACCGGGAAGGAGCGGAAGGTCAAGGAGCGGCGCTCCATCCAGGAGGAGGACACCATCGACCTGCTCGCCTCGACGGCCGCGCCCGCCGTCCAGCTGGCGAACGCGCTCATCGCGGAGGCGGTCAAGACCAAGGCGAGCGACATCCACATCGAACCGCGGGAGAAGGAGATCGGCCTGCGCTACCGGGTGGACGGGATGCTGATGCCGCACCCGTCCCTCCCCAAGTCGATGCAACTCTCGCTCATCTCGCGCATCAAGATCATGTCGCGTCTCGACATCGCCGAGCGGAGGGCGCCGCAGGACGGGCGCGTGAGGGTGGTCTACGACAACCGGCCCGTCGATCTCCGGGTCTCGACGCTGCCCACGCGCCACGGCGAGAAGATCGTCATCCGGATCCTCGACAAGTCCGCGATCAGTCTCGACCTCGACTCCCTCGGTCTGGAGGAGGGCCCCATGGAGGCCCTTCAGGAGTCCATCGCGAAGCCCCACGGGATCCTGCTCGTCACGGGGCCGACGGGCTCGGGCAAGACGACGACCCTCTACTCCGCGCTGACCGCCCTCAACCGGCCCCACTCCAACATCGTGACCGTGGAGGACCCGATCGAGTACGAACTCGCGCGGGTCAACCAGGTGCAGGTCCATCCCGCGGCGGGCCTGACCTTCCCGACCGCGCTGCGTTCGATCCTCCGCCAGGATCCCGACATCGTCATGGTGGGCGAGATCCGCGACGCCGAGACGCTCGACATCGCGATGAAAGCCGCCCTGACGGGCCACCTCGTCCTGTCGACGTTGCACACGAACGACGCGGTCTCCACGATCTCGCGGCTCATCGACATGGGCGCGGAGCCGTTCATGGTCGCCTCGACGGTCGTGATGATCTCCGCCCAGCGCCTCATGCGGAGGCTGTGCTCGCACTGCCGGGAGCGGGCTTCCATTCCTGGGGAGGTCCTGGAGGGGTTCGGCGTCGCCCTCGACGATCAGGGGGAGTTCTTCCGTGCGAAGGGCTGCCCGGAGTGCAACGGCGTGGGCTACCGTGGACGCCTCGCCGTCTCCGAGGTCCTCCTGATGGACGAGGCGCTGCGCCAGCTGATCTCCCGGTCCGCCGATCTGGGCGCACTGCGGAATCATGCCGGCGGGACGGCCGGCATGGCGACCCTCCGGCAGAACGCCTTCCGGAAGGCGGCCCGGGGCCTGACCTCCCTCGAGGAGGTCTGGCGGGTCACGGGCTAGGCGGCTCGGGCCGTTTTCGGGAATCGCTCCCCCCCGGCGCGTATCCTGCGGGCATGGATTTCATCTCCTACGAGGACCGCGACGATCATCGTTGGATCCGCCTCCAGGGGGAGCTGGACCAGTCCGAGATCCTCCAGCTCAAGAAGGAGTTCGACGAGGCCGTGCAGGGGACGGACCGGGCGGTCGTCGTCGACCTGGGCGCTGTGACCTACATGGGGACCCTCGGGGTCGGGTTGCTGGTCACGACGCAGAAGAAGCTCACCGCCCACGGACGACAGCTGAAACTCGCGAACACTCCCCTCCCCATCGAGAGGACCTTCGTGACGATGGCCCTCGAGACCTTCTTCGAGCGCGTGGAGGCCTGATCGACCCCGACGCGGCCGGACCAGGCTCCTGGGAAGGCCGGAGGTC
>JALGZR010000224.1 GCA_025774805.1 bacterium | reverse complement strand
GAACTTCAAGGTATGGCTTCCTGTCGTCAACGTCAGGTTGTCCACGAGCTGGAACCGGTCCTCTTCCCGGAGCTGTCTGTTGATCTGCGATCCGCCGAACTTACCGGAGAGCCTTTCCACACCCGGCCGGTCCGAGTTGGAGGTCTGGTCGAACTCGGAGGTACCGATCAGCAGCCTCGCCTCATTCACGAGTGACGGAGAGATGACGGAGGTCAGAGTCGCGGCGAGCTGGACGTCCTTCTCGTCCACACGGAATCCCCACTCGGGGGTCTGAATGCCCCCGACGTTGATCCCCTCGGCGGTGCGATCGTCTCCGGACAGCCGAACCATCAGGAAGTTGGAGCTGCCGAGGTTGAAGTCGGTCCTCAGGAAGATATTGTCGTCCTTGGCCGGTGCCACGATCCAGCCGCCGGCCACGCCGTCGCGTCCCACGCCGGTGAAGGGAACGATGTCATCGAAGTCCTGGTGCTCGTAGGCGAGGAAGTAAAACGCCCTGTCCTTGCTCAGGGGGCCCCCGACGTTGAAGCCCGTCTGAATCCGGCTCGGGGAGTCCTGGAGGCCGTCCGGAGGCGGTAGGGACGAGATGAACTCGCCGGCGTCGTTCCATCGGCTCGCCGTGCCCTGCACGAACCCCCCTCCGCTGGTCTCGTTACCTCCCCTCTGGGTGATGATGTTCAGCACACCGCCGCTCGCCCGGCCGAACTCGGCCGAGTACTGCCGGTTCTGGAGAACGAACTCCTTGATCACCTGCTCCGAGAAGAATGCATTCAGGGTGGTGCCGCTGAACTGGTCGTTGTTGTCCAGTCCGTCGACGAGGAAGGAGTTGGATCGGCCGGACTGTCCGTTGACGATGAACACCGAGCCCCGCTCGCCGTAGAAGTTGCCCGGAGCCGCCTCCAGTATCGAGGAGTCCAGCAGCGCCAGATCGGTCGCCACCCGTCCGGACAGCGGCAGGGCGTCAACCTGCCGGCTCCCGACGCGGAACTCCCCGCCGCTGCGGCGAGGGTCGACGAGCGGTGTTTCGGCCCGGACCGGGACGACCTCGGTGAGCGCCGTCTCGGCCGTGAAGTCCAGCGTGACCGTCTCCTGGAGCCGGAGAGTGACCTTGCGGGCCTTGCTGGTCTGTCCGTCGGGGAGTCTCGCCAGCACTGTCCAGGTCCCCGTGGAGAGCTGGTCGAACTTGTACCGTCCCATCCGGTCGGTGATGGCGCTTCGGACCACACCGGTGGAATCCGAGCGAGCCTGGACGACAGCGTCGGCCACCGGGCTTCCCCCGGGCGTGCGGACCGTTCCCCGTAGGGAGGACGATGTGGTCTGAGACCAAACGTGACCCGACCAGAGAAGCAGGCCGGCGAGAGCGAGCCCCCACAGCCGGCTCCTCAAAAGAGTCGGAGCCCGCATCAGCCCGTACAGCTCACTTGCCGTAGTGGCCCCATGGACCCTCGCCCCCCGTACCACGGGAATTGACGAGGAAGAAGCCTCCGCTCGGATCCCCGCTCCAGCAGGTCTCCACCCCCGTGTCCGCGTACGGCGTGAACTCCGTGTCGGCCACCGGGGAGCCCGCCTCGAGCACGCGGTAGCCGACCAGGCACGGATCGGTCACCGGATCCCAGCAGAGCTCGACCCCTCCTTGGACATTCTTCACCGTCAGGCCCGTGACCTCGGCCGTGGGCGTGCAGGAGCCCCCGGTCGTGGTGGCCTGGACCTCGATAGGGTACATGAAGCTCGGGTCTCCGGAAACCTGGGTGGGGTAGACGACGCTCTCATACTCCGTGGGGGTTCCCGTGGAGGGGTCCATATAGGTCGAAAGGCTCGTGACCGTGAAGTAGTAGGTAGTCCCGGCAGACAACCCCGAAATCGTTGCCTCCGTCCCATTGAAGGTGACCTGGCCGGAGCCGTTGCCGTCCGAGTCGAACGCGTAGGGCGTGTCGAAGCCGGAGTCCGTGTCCCAGTAGACGCGGTATCCGTCGATCCGCCTCGTATCGAGCCCCGGGTCCCAGGTGAGCTTCACCGAGCTGGCTGTGACCTCCGGAGCGGCGATGCTCCGCGGCGGGAAGAGGCCGAACTTGATCTCGGTCGTGTCCACCGTGGAGAAGGAGGTCAGGTCGGGGGCATCCTGTTCGGACTGAACGAGCGCCACGCTCCCCATGAACGGGACTTCCCAGATGTAGACGACGGTGCGGATCTCGTCCACCTTGCAGAGCAAGGGGATGCTGCAGCAGCTCGGCACGATGTAGACGCAGAAGTCC
>JALGZR010000223.1 GCA_025774805.1 bacterium | reverse complement strand
TGCCGTTCGCCGGCGACGAGAGAGCGGCCGGACGCTACGCGACCCTCATCGAAGGGGATCTCGACGAGTCGAGACCGGCCGAGTCGTTCCGGGAATTGCTTTTGCGGCGGGGGGCGGCGGTGCGGTCGATCGGGAGGCGCGGCGGGTCAGTCGATGCCGTCCGGCGTCTGCTCCGACATGCTGTCGGGCGGAGAAGCTAAGGAACTCGCCGCGCGCTCGAGGAGAGGGGCGCGATTGCCCCCCTCGGGGGCGCCGGCCCACTCCCGGAAGAACCGGGCCCGGCGAAGAGAGGCGACGTGGGAGAGGTCGAAGAGAAGATCGCCGGCAGGAACCGAACTCCCGGGTAGCATCACATCCAACGGCAGATCGGACTCGCAGGAGGTGTCTTTGGCGCGCCTGTTCCGAACGAGCCAGTTCGAGCCGATCTCGAAGCCAGCCGGCGCCGCGTGCACCGCAATCGGACATTGGATGCAGTAGAGGTCGGGATCATCGTACTTCGGATTCTGCCCCGTCTGTACGATGAGATTCTCTCGGCACTGCCCGGGCGCCGGGTCGCCCGCTTCCGCCCTCGTGATCGAGATACCGCAGGCGCCGCAATCGAAGATGATGTTCCGTTCGATGCGCGCCACCGGCCTTCCCCTGCCGGCGTCCCAATAGGCGATCCCCCAGGTGAGGATCTCCTCGACCACGTTCTCGGTCGCCTCGACCTCGGCGTCGACGAAGATGCCGAGACCTTTCCAATAGCGGGTCATCCAATTGCGGTGGAGCGTAGCCTTCGCGTCCCACGTGACGCCGACCGCGACGCCCCGCCCGCCGCCGATCTTCATACCGCTCGCCTTGTCGACGCCGTCGATCCGGTTCCTCTCGATCGTCGCCTCCGCGCCGCGATAGAGGGCGATCCCGTCCCACGAGTTTCGCATGATTCGGTTACCCGCAATCTCGAGGCGCGCCCCCTCCCGGCCGACGATCCCCGCAATGCCGACTACCGTCTCGGCCACGATCGCCGAGTCGCCGATGTTGTCCCGAACGACGCAGTTCTCGATCTGGACCGAGCTGTTCTTGACGACCACCGCCCCGTCGGTCGCCCGTGCATCCCGGTCGCGCACGCCGCCCGTCACAGTCAGATTACGAAGCGTGCAGCTCTCGCAATTCTCGAAGAGGATTCCGTACCCGGCGTTCGTGCGAAGCACCACCTCTCCCGGCTCGACACCGTTCCCTTCGACGACGATCCCGATCCCCGAGATGGTGAGCCCGACCGAGGCATCGACGCACGTTTCCTGAACCTCGCAGTTGCCGCAGGTCGAATCGACGTAGTAGCTCGAAGAGAGTTCGTACTCGCCGGACTCCAAGGTGTATCGGGTTCCTGCGGGGATCTCGCCCAACATGTCGATCAGCCCCTCGATTCGACCCTCGAGATTCTCCGCGGAAGGTCGATGGACTGGCCGGCGCCGCGGCACGAACGCGAGCATGTACTGATACGGCAGCGCCCTGCTCTGCCGGTCGAGCCGGTAACCGGCCCGGCGAAACTCCTCGATCACCTCTTCGGCTGAGAGCTTCATCGCCGGGGGCGGGCCGACGGGGAGGTCGCCCGGAAGGAAGTCGACGATCACCACCTCGGCGCGTGGCCTCGCCAGTCGTCGGACGAGCCTCCGAAAGTAGGCGACCCGATCCTCGATGTGGTGGTAAGTGTTGCAGATGAAAACGAGATCGGTCGGCCCCGGAAGCTTCGGATCGTCCGGTCCGCCCAGAATGCTCTCGAGATTGCCGAGGCCCTCCCGTTCCGCCCGCTCGTTCAGGAAGCGGACCATGTCCGGCTCGATGTCGATGCCGTAGACCTTCCCGTCGGAGACCGCCCGCGCGAACCGGACCGGGAAGTAGCCGGTGGCCGATCCGATATCGGCGACGATGTCGTAAGGCCGCAGCTCGAGGAAGTCGAGGACCGCCTCCGGCTTTTGCCAGGCGTCCCGCTCCTCGCTCTCGAAAACCCGCGCCCACTTCTCGGCATCCTCGAACCGATGATGGCCCTGGTGGTCGTCCGGCCTCGGATGTTTCTCGTCCGCGGCCGGGGCGCCGCCCGCGACGACTACGATCAAAACGAACGCGAGAATCACCCGAATCATCTCTCTTCCCCTCCCGATTTACCGGGCGATGGTAGCACATCCCGCGGCCGGCCGCCGGTCGCGACATTGCGAGAGGCTCCGCTCCGCTGTAAACTGGGGTGCTGGCCGGCGCCCGGGCCGGACGGAGGAGCATTCGG
>JALGZR010000222.1 GCA_025774805.1 bacterium | reverse complement strand
GGGGGTCGCTGCTCGGTTACGGGGGGGGAGTGCCCCGGGATGGCGAGCACCTCCAGGTGGTGATCCTCTCCTGTCGTGACGAACGGCTCGGTATCGTCGTTGACCGGGTCCTCCGCCGGGACGAGGTCGTCGTGAAGTCGGTCGGCAAGTTCCTCCAGGGGACGAGGCTCCTCTCCGGTGCGACGATCCTCCGTTTCGGTGACCCCGCCGTCATCCTCAACGTCTTCGATCTCTTCGACACGGCGAGCGAGACCCGCGGGGAGATCCGCGCCCCGGAGGCCCCCCGTCGGTCCTCCCGGTTGCTGGTGGTCGACGACTCGATCACGGCCCGCACCGTGCAGAAGGGGATCCTTGAGCGGGTCGGGTATGTCGTCGACCTCGCCGCCGATGCCGAGGCGGCCCTGGAGATGATCCGGGCCCGGAAGTACGATCTGATCGTGACGGACATCGAGATGCCGGGGATGAGCGGTTTCGAGCTCACCGCCGCCCTGAAGGAGGACCCGGCGACCCGGCCGATCCCCGTCGTGATGGTGACCACACGGGCGGAGGACTCGCAGAGACGCCGCGGTATCGAGGTCGGGGCGCGGGCCTACATCACGAAGGGGACCTTTGACGAAGGGGTGCTGCTGGAGACCGTGAGGAGGCTCATCGGATGACCCGCGGGGACGGCGAACCATCTTTCGTCCTCTTTCGAGTCGGCGGCTGCGACCTCGCCCTCGAAGTGAAGGCGGTCGAGGAGGTGATCCGCCTGGGCAAGTTCACCGATCTGGGGCGCCGGATCCCCGGGGTCGACGGGGCGATCCCCCTCCACGGGCAGGTCGTGCCGGTCGTCTACCTCAACCGCCTGCTGCGGATCGACTCGGAGGATCCGCCGATGGCGGTGGTGGCGACGGGCAGGGGGCACCAGGTCGCCCTCGGTGTGGACGAGGTCATGGGGGTCTACGAGAAGCCGACGGTTGAAGACGAGGGACCCCTCCTGCCGGCGCTGGAGGGTCGGGGTGTCCGGGAGATCCACCGCGTCGGGCGCCGGATCGTCTGCTGGCTCGACCTGGATGGCGTCTTCTCCGAAGAGGGATGGGAGGCGATCCGCTCCCTCTCGGAGATGGAGACGGATGGGCTGCTGGGGGATACGACCCTGGGAATCCTCGGGTACTAGGATGCTGGTACGATGCTTCGCGTACTGATCGTCGATGATTCCAGGGTGACCCGGCAGGTGATCCGGGACATCCTCTCCACCGATCCCGAGATCCGCGTCGTCGGGGAGGCGGCGGACGGCCGTGAAGCGGTGGAGCAGGTCCTCCGGCTCGAGCCGAACATCGTGACGATGGACATCGTCATGCCGAGGATGAACGGGCTCGAGGCGATCAGCCACATCATGGCGCAGAAGCCCACCCCGATCCTGGTGGTCAGCACGCTGGCGGACCGCAAGGAGATCAATATCTGCTTCAAGGCGATCAAGCTCGGGGCGCTCGAGGTCGTCAAGACCCCGCAGGTCCGAAGCACGGAGGACTTCGAGCGGGCCAGAGCGGAGATCGTCGAGAAGGTCAAGCTCCTCTCGAGGATCCGCGTGATCACCCACCACCTGGGCAAGAGCAGGTCCCGGAGGCTTCGGATGGCCCGGGGTCACGCCGATCGGACCCCGGCGCGGCGGGTCGTCGCGATCGGGGCGTCCACGGGCGGCCCGAACGCGATCACGACCGTCCTCTCCCTCCTCCCGGGGGACTTCCCCGCCTCGATACTGATGGTGCAGCACATCGCGGAGGGGTTCTCTCCCGCCTTCGCCCAGTGGCTCGAGAAGGAGACCGCCCTGCAGGTGAAGGTCGCCGAGGATGGCGAGCGGCTGGCCCCGAAGACCGTCTACATCTCTCCGGCGGACCTGCACCTCGGCGTCCGGAAGGACCGGATCACCCTCTCCGATGGGGAGCCGGTCAACTCGTGCCGCCCGAGCATCGATGTCCTGTTCCGGTCGGTGGCCGAGCAGTACGGTCCCAAGGCCCTGGGGGTCCTCCTCACGGGGATGGGGAAGGACGGGGCCCGCGGGTGCAGGGCGATCCAGGAAAACGACGGCTACACGGTCGTGCAGGACGAGGAGACAAGCCTCGTCTTCGGCATGCCCCATGCGGCCATCTCGATAGGAGCGGCCAGCATCGTCCTTCCCCTCCAGGAGATCCCGGAGCGGATCCTCCGCCTCACCCTCCCCCCCTAGTTCCGGGGACAGCATACGCGACTATTCCCCACCCCCAACGGGCGCAGACAGTC
>JALGZR010000221.1 GCA_025774805.1 bacterium | reverse complement strand
CGCGCCGGTGGCCGGTCCGACGGGCACCGAGGTGACGATCGCGGGCGCGGGGTTCACGGGAACGACCGCCGTCGAGTTCGGCGGGACGGCAGCCGCGACCTTCGCGGTGGATTCCGTCACGCGGATCCGGGCGACGGTGCCGGCGGGTGCGACGACGGGCCCGATCCAGGTGACGAACGCGGCCGGGCCCGGCGCGAGCGCGGACGACTTCACGGTCGCGAATCCGCCCACGGTCACGTCGTTCGCGCCGACGAGCGGCCCCTTCGGCACCGAGGTCACGATCGCCGGCGCGGACTTTGCCGGCGTCGTGGCGGTGACGTTCAACGACGTGCCCGCCGACACGTTCTGGGTGGACTCCGGGACGCAGATCCGGGCGGTCGTGTCCGCGGGGGCGTCGACCGGCCCGATCGCGATCACCGGTCCGGCCGGAACGGGGCAGAGCGTGACCGACTTCGAGGTGATCGCGGTGACCGGCGCCGACCTCCCGGGCAACCTGCCGGTCGCGTTCGCGCTCGTGCAGAACCGGCCGAACCCGTTCGGCCCCCGCACGGAGATCCGCTACGACCTGCCGCGGGCCACCCGGGTCCGTCTCAGCGTCTACAACCTTCTCGGCCAGCGGGTCGTCGACCTCGTGAACGACCATCGCGCGGCGGGCCGCTATTCGGTCCGCTGGGACGGCCGCGACGCCTCCGGCCGCCGGGTCGCCAGCGGTGCCTACGTCTACGAGCTCCGGGCCGGCGACTTCGTCGCGCGGCGGAAGATGATCCGGGTGCGGTGAGGAGTCGGCGGGCGAAACGTCGCTCGACGAGCCGTCAGCAGCGACGCCAGCGGCAGGAGGGATCGAGCACGCTCCTCTCCCGACGGGCCTAGCGAACGGAAACGAGCTCGAGACTGGCCGTGACCCGGACCTCGGCACCCACGACGAGTCCGCCGCCGTCCAGCGTCTCGCTCCAGGTCATGTCCCAGTCGCGCCGGTCGAGAGTGAACGTCGCATGCACGCCCCGGCGCTCGTTTCCCCACGGATCCCGGATCGCCTCCGTCAACGTGAGCGGGATCGTGACCGGGCGCGACACGCCATGGAGATGGAGCAGACCGGTAGCGCGCAGCTCGTCGCCGTGCGGTTCCACGGAGGAGGTCTCGAACACGATCTCCCGGTGCTCCTCCACGTCGAAGAAGTCGGAACCTCTCACGTGGGAGTCCCTTCCGTCGTGGCCCGTGTCGAGGCCCGCGGCCTCGATCGCGACGCGCAGCGAGCGCATGGACGGACGGTCGCCTTCCAGTTCGAACGAGGCCGTGAACCGGGAGAAGCGTCCCCGCACGTCGTTGATCACGAGGTGCCGGACCGAGAACACGATCGACGAGTTGGACAGGTCCGCTCTCCAGGCGCCGGCTCGGGCTTCGCCGGTCCGGAGAGCGAGAGCCGCGAGGAGGCAAACGGTGACGAGGGTGCGCATGTTCGTTCCTTTCTACCGGGAATGGCCGGCATGGTGGGCGTACGAGGTGGAGACGGCAGCCCGGCCATCCGGCGTTCGACGACCTGCGGTAAAATCCGCAGGTGCGGATTTTCTCGCAATTGGTACAACTTGATGATTGACAATAGGATGGGGACTCCAAGCCAGCCGGGATCGGCCGGAATCGGGCGTCTTCCGGTGAACGCGGCAGGATCGACATCCGTCTCACGGGCGAGGAGGACTGCATGCCGAGACGATCGAAGAGCCTCGACGACGTCCTGAGCCGGCGCGAGCGTCAGGTCATGGACGTGATCCATCGCCTGGGTGCCGTCACCGCGCGAGACCTGAAGAAGAACCTACCGGACGCTCCGGGATACTCGGCCGTCCGGTCCGTGCTCCGGACGCTGGAGCGGAAGGGGCACGTCACGCATCGTCTTCGGGGCACGGCCCACGTCTACTCTCCCGTGGAGCGGCCGAGCAGGACGCGGAGGGCGGCGCTGTCCCGTCTCCGGCGGACGCTCTTCGAGGGCAGACCGGAGAGCGTCGTGTCCACGCTGGTCGACCTGGAGGCAGCTCGGATGTCCGACGAGGCTTACGAGCGCCTCATCGACGTGATCGAGCGCGCTCGGCACGAGCGCCGCGCCCGGCGGGGACGATCATGATTGCCGGCGGCAGCTTCCCCGCGTACGCGGGAGCCCTGCTCGACGTCGTGCTCAAGGCCGTGGTGCTGGTGTTGCTGTACGCGGGGGTCCGCCTCGTGCTGCCCGCCCGCCCGGCGGGTCCGCGCTTCGTCGCGGGGATCGCCGCGCTGGCGACGT
>JALGZR010000034.1 GCA_025774805.1 bacterium | reverse complement strand
TCCTCGCGGCCGCCCTCGCGGCCGGGCTCCCCGTGCGGAGCGAGCTCGAGCTCGGCTGGTGGTTCACGGACGCGCCGGTCGTCGCGATCACCGGCACCAACGGGAAGACGACGACCTCCGAGCTCCTGGGGTCGATGGCGCGCGCCGCGAGGCGCCCCGCGATCGTGGCGGGAAACGTAGGGACTCCGCTCTCCTCGGTCGTGGCGGAGCGGCCGGAGCTGATCGTGCTCGAGGTCTCCAGCTTCCAGCTCCACCTGTGCACGGACTTCCGACCCCACGTCGGAGCGATTCTGAACCTGACCCCCGACCATCTCGATTGGCACGCCGACTTCGAGGAGTACGCCGCCGCCAAGGGAAACCTCTTCGCCCGCCAGCGAGACGACGACGCCGCCGTTCTCAACGCGGGCGACGGCGAGGTGTCCCGCCGCTTCGTCGATCTTCCCGCCGAGGTCTATGCGTTCCGGGAGGCCCCGGCGCCACCGCGGGGCGCGTTCATCCGGGATGAGCGGGTCGTGCTGCGGATGGGACAGGAGATCTACGAGTCGGTGTTCTCTCTCTCGGAGTGGGGGCTGCCCGGTCGTCACAACCGGGAGAACCTCCTGTGCGCCGCGCTCTGTGCCCGCCTCATCGGCCTGGAGGACGAGGCGATCCGGGAGGGAGCGTGCGGCTTCTCCGGACTCGCCCACCGCATGGAGCGGGTCACCGAGGTCGACGGCGTGGAATGGGTGAACGACTCCAAGAGCACGAACCCGGGATCCCTGGAGAAGGCGCTCGATCCCGAGGTGCCCACGCTCCTGATCGCCGGAGGGGTCACGAAAGGATGCGACTTCGTCCCGATCGTCGACTCCGTCGCGGGCGGGGCGCGACGGGTCTTCCTGATCGGCGAGGGCGCACGGGAGATGGAGGCGGCGTGGAGCGCGGCGGTCTCTTGCGAGATCGTCGAGACGCTCGAGACCGCGGTCCTCCGGGCGCGGGACGAGGCGCGACCGGGAGAGCGGGTCCTCTTCTCGCCCGGCTGCGCCAGCTTCGATCAATTCGAGAACTACGTTCAGCGGGGCGACCGATTTCGGGAGCTCGTACGGCGACAGGGGAGGGCACCCCAAGACGAGGGAGGTGCGGAATGAGGGTGCGGGGCGGACTCGGGGACCGTGTCATGCTCCTCGCGGTGCTGTTGTTGCTGGGCCTGGGGAGCGTGACCGTCTTCTCGTCGAGCACGACCATTTCCCACGATCTGAGCGGATCGAGCACGCGACTGATCCTGAATCACCTGGTCAAGGTGGCGCTCGGCCTGGGGCTGTTGGTGATTCTCTCGCGGATCGACTACCGCGTCATCCAGCGCTTGGCGCTCCCTCTCGTGGTCTCCTCGTTGGTGCTGCTCGCGCTCACCCTCGTGCCGGACTTCCCCCTGGCGGTGTCCGCGAACGGAGCGACCCGGTGGATCCGGGTCGGCTCGATGGTGATCCAGCCGGCGGAGCTCGGAAAGCTGTCCTTGGTGGTGTACATCGCCTCGATTCTCTCGCACGGCGAGGGGCGGATCCGCAACTACCGTCGCGGCTTCGTCCCGGTGCTCACCCTCCTGGGCATCTTCGTCGTCTTCCTGATGATGCAGCCCAACTTCGGAGGCGTTCTCAGTCTGGGACTGCTCACCGGGACTCTCCTCTTCGTCGGCGGCGCCCGGATCTCCCACCTCCTCACCTCCGGGGTCGCGACGATGCCGGCGGTCGCCTTCGTCTCCTTTCAGAAGCCCCACGTGGTGCGTCGCATCCACAGCTTCCTCGATCCCTCGGCCGATCCGTTCGGCGCGAGCTTCCAGGTGCACCAGTCCCTGGTGGCCTTCGGCTCGGGAGGCCTCTTCGGGGTCGGACCGGGCGCCGGCCGGCAATCCGAGTATTTCCTACCGGACTGCCACACCGACTTCGCGTTCGCGGTTCTGGGCGAGGAATTCGGGCTTCTCGGAACCGCGTCCGTCGTGGCACTCTTCGCGGTGGTGATCTGGCGAGGGCTCGCGATCGCCCGGGACGCCCGCAACCCCTTCGGCCGCCATCTCGCCGTGGGGTTGACCTCGATGATCGGGGTCGCGGCGGCGCTCAACATGACCGTCGCTCTCGGTATGGCCCCGACCGCGGGGCTGCCGCTCCCCTTCGTGAGCTACGGGGGATCGGCCATGCTCGTGAACCTGGGGGGAGTGGGGCTCCTCCTCTCGATCGCGCGTCGTTCCCGTCCGGCCCACCGTCGGATGGTGAGGGGATGATCGGGCGAGCGCGCAGGATGCGCTCCCCGGGGGGTGGTGGTGCGCAAGGTGTTGATCGCCGTGTCGGGCACCGGGGGGCACGTCTACCCCGGCATCGCGGTGGCCGAGGAGCTCCGAGCCCGGCGACGGGACGTGCGGGTGCTCTTCGCCACGGCCCGGGGCAAGCCGGGCGTCGAATGGATCGGTAGCGCCGGATTCGAGGTCGCGCAGGTCCCGCTGCGGGGCTTCGCCCGGCGGCCGGGTCTCTCCTGGTTCGCGTTCCCCTTCACTCTCGTCGTGGGCGGTCTCGCCGCGCTCGCTCTGCTGGTCGCGGAGGGGCCCGATCTCGTGATCGGGACGGGCGGCTACGTCTCCGGGCCGTTCGTGGCCTTCGCCTCGCTGCTGCGGATCCCCACGATCGTCCTGGAGCAGAACTCGATCCCCGGAGTGTCCACGCGGCTCGCGTCCCTCGTCGCCCGGGAAGTCCACGTGGCCTTTCCGGAGAGCGTGGATCGGCTCTTTCGAAAGGGACGCGCCGCCGTGACCGGGAACCCCGTCCGCCGATCGGTGGAGGAGGGGGACGCCGCGAGATTCCGGGCGGTCCACGGCCTGCCTGCCGGCCGGCCGGTTCTGCTCGTGCTCGGGGGGAGCCAGGGCGCCCGGTCCCTCACCGAGGCGGCGATCGGGGCGACCCGACTCCTGGGCGCCGGGACGGATCTCGGCATGGTCCTGCAGTCGGGAGAGCGGGAGTACGAATCGGCGCGGCGGCTCGCGGCCGACCTTCCTCCCGACCGAATTCGCGTCGTTCCGTTCCTGGACGACGTGGGCGACGCGTACGCCGCGGCGGATCTCATCGTCGCCCGGGCCGGAGCGATGACGCTCGCCGAGCTCGCGGCCGCGGGCACGGCGGCGTTGCTCGTGCCCTACCCGCACGCCGCCGAGGACCACCAGCGGGTGAACGCCCGGCGATACGCGGCGAGCGGGGCGGCGCGGGTCCTCGATCCGGAGGAGCTCGACGCGCGAAGGCTGGCCGACGAGATCGAGCGCATGATCGGAGAGCCGGGGGCGCTGGACCGCATGGCCGAGGCCGCCCGGCGAGAGGGGGAGGAGGGGGCGCGCGAGCGGATCGCGACCGCCTGTGAGAGGTATCTCGCCTGAGCGAGGGATCCCGACGACCGAGCGCTCATCTCGGCGCTCGAGAAACCGTGAGGTGGGGATGACGACGAAGGACCGAACCGAGGCGATGTTCCACAAGATCCGGAAGATCCACTTCGTGGGAATCGGCGGCACCGGCATGTGCGGCATCGCCGAGGTGCTGGCGAATCTCGGTTACGAGGTCTCGGGCTCCGATCTCGCCGACGGCGACTCGATTCGGAGGCTCGGGCGGCTCGGGTGCCGGCTCTCCATCGGCCACGCGCCGCAAAACTTGGGAGACGCGCAGGTCGTGGTCGTCTCGACGGCCGTGCGCGAGACGAACGCCGAGGTGGTGGCGGCCCGCGACGCGGGAATCCCGGTCATTCCCCGGGCGGAGATGCTGGCCGAGCTCATGAGGATGAAGTTCGGGATCGCCGTCGCCGGCGCCCACGGAAAGACCACGACGACCTGGCTCGCATCGCTCGTCCTCGACCGGGGCGGTCTCGATCCGACGATCGTGGTCGGGGGGCGGCTTCGCGCCTTCGACTCGAACGCACGTCTCGGGCAGGGACACTTCCTCGTGGCCGAGGCCGACGAGTCGGACGGGTCCTTCCTCAAGCTCAACCCGACGATCGCCGTCGTCACGAACGTCGATCGGGAGCACCTCGACCACTACGGGTCGCTGGAGACGCTGCGATCCACGTTCGTCGACTTCGCGAACAAGGTGCCGTTCTACGGGGCGACGATCCTCTGCGTGGACGATCCGCTGGCCCGTGGACTCCTCGGGGACCTCCAGAGACGGGTGATCCCCTACGGGTTCTCGGAGGACGCCGAGGTGCGCGCCGGACGGAAGCGGCAGGTGGGGGCGAGGACCGTCTTTGCCGTCTCGCGGGGAGAGGAGGAGCTCGGGGAGGTCTCGCTGGCGGTCCCCGGCGACCACAACGTGAGAAACGCGCTCGCCGCGGTCGCGGTGGGGCTCGAGCTCGGCGTCTCCTTCGATGCGATCCGCGAGGCGATCGGGGAGTTCTCCGGCATCGCCCGGCGAATGGAGGTGCGCTCCGAAGTGGATGGGGTGCTCATCGTGGACGATTACGCACACCATCCGACCGAGGTTCGAGCGACGCTCTCGGCGATCCGGGAGGGATGGCCCGATCGTCGCCTCGTCGTTCTCTTCCAGCCGCACCGGTACACGAGGACCCGAGACGTGGGCACCGAGTTCGGACCGGCCCTCCGCGGAGCGGATCGAGTGTTGATCACCTCGATTTACCCCGCCGGTGAAGAGCCGATCGCGGGGATCGACGCCCGTATCGTGGTCGACGCGGTGAGGGCGGCCGGCCACTCCGACGTCCGTCTCATCGAGACGTGGGAGGATGCGGTGGACCTCTTGGCGCCCGAGACCCGTCCCGGGGATTTGGTGATGACCCTCGGAGCGGGCGACGTGTGGAAGGCAGGTGATCTCCTCGCGGCCCGTCTGGCCGCGAGCCCAGCCGGCGTCCCGATCAGGACCTCGAGCGAGGGAGCATGAAGACCGCCCGGCTCGTCGACGACCTCGCCGGAATGGACGGGCTCCAGGTCCGGACGCAGGTGCCGCTCGCCCGCCTGACGACGTTCAAGATCGGCGGTCCGGCCGCCGTGGTCGTCACCCCGGAGTCGAGCGCCGTCCTCGCGGAGGTGCTCCGCCGGATCCGGGACGCGGGGGCGCCGATGCTCGTCCTCGGAAACGGTTCGAATCTCCTCGTCTCCGACGCGGGGTTCGACGGCGTCGTCGTGCGGATCGCGAGCGGACTGGGCGGAATCGACCTCGAGGGCCCCGAGACGCTCCGGGTCGGAGCGGGCGTCCTCTGGAGTCGCGTGCTGCGTTCCTCCATGCGGGAGGGGTGGAGCGGTCTCGAGTTCGGAGCGGGGATTCCGGGAACGATCGGGGGAGCGGTCGCGACCAACGCGGGTACCCGCGGCGGCACGACCGCCGAGGCCCTGCTCGACGCGACGCTGCTGGACGCCGACGGGCAGCCGCGCGTCCTGTCGCGGGAGGACCTCCGGTTCCGGTATCGCGGGGCGGACGGTCTTCCCGAGAACGGGGTCGTGACATCCGTCCGATTCGAGATCCGCGGGGAGGATCCGGCCCGCGTGACCGAGACGATTCGCGGCCACCAGGCGGAGCGACGGCGCGACCAACCGGAGCGGGAGCCCTCCGCCGGGTGCATCTTCCGGAATCCGCCCGGCCTCTCCCGTCCACGGCAACTTCATCATCAACCGGGGCGGGGCGACGGCGTCCGACGTGCTGGAGCTCGTGGACCGGATCCGGGAGCGCATCCTGGCCGAGCACGGCGTGGAGCTGGAGCTCGAGGTGCGCAAGGTGGGCTTCGCATGAGACGCGCTCCCGCGGGCCGCCCCGGGGCTTCCCACCGCCGCACGTCCCGGGCGGCGGGGCGAACCCCGCGGAGAAGGGGCCGGAGCCCGGCACGACGGACTTCTCCGGGGCCGCCCCGAACCCCGGTGCGGTGGAGTCGAATCCTCGCGGGGATCCTGGGAGGCGCGCTGGCCGCCGCGGTCTGGTTCGGAGGCCCGATCGCGTTCGACCGGGTCGCTGAGCTCGAGTCGCTCGAGATACGGGAGATCGAGGTCACGGGAGGAGAGCGCGTGCCCGCCGAGGAGATCCTCGAGCTCTCCGGATTGCGGGAGGGGGAGTCGTGGCTCGCGATCGACCGGGACGCGGTCGGCCGGCGCATCCGCTCGAGCCCCTGGGTGGAGTCGGTGGCCGTGCGCCGGCCCTGGCCGGGGCGGGTTCGCCTCGAGGTCAGGGAGTGCCGGGCGCTCGCCCGCGTGATCGTGGAGGGATCGAGCTACGGCGTGGCCTCCGATCTTCGGATCCTGCCCGGCCTGGCCCCGGCCGACCTGGACGCCCTCCCCTTGATTCGCGGGGACCGGAGGGGAGGTCTCGATCCCGCGGCGCTCGCCCGCGGCGTGCGGTGGGTGGAGACCCTGCTCCGCTGCCGTCTGGCCCGGGACGAGCCGGTGGAGGTGGAGCTGGGACGGGAAGACCTCGAGTCGGGAACCGACCGGATCCGGTTCCCGGATCGGGACTTCACCGTTCAGATCGAGAACGCGGTCTCCCCCGAGAGCGCAGTGCGAAACGTCGCGGCGTTCCTCGAAAAGCTGGACGCCTCGGGGGCGTCCCGGGGTACTCTGCGGCTGATGTCGGAGGGGACCGCCGTCTGGACGGCCGCTGCCAGCACTTGACGGGAAGACGGGGACGGGTCGGAGGAGCGAGAGATGGCATCGAACGGCATCCTGGCCGGACTGGATCTCGGCACGACTCGGACGGTGGCGATCGTCGCCGAGCCCACGGAGGGCGAGCAGCTCCGGATCCTCGGGGTCGGGACGAGCGCGACGCGAGGAATCAAGAAGGGCGTCGTCGTCAATCTGGAGCGGACGATCCGCTCCATCGAGGAGGCGGTCGCGGCCGCGGAGAAGACGGCCGCCGTCGAGATCGGCTCGGTCACGGTCGGCATCGCCGGCGATCACGTCCGGAGCATCAACAGCCGGGGCGTCATCGCGGTCCGCAACCCGGACAACGAGATCAGCCGCGGCGACGTCGAGCGGGTGATCGAGGCCGCCCGCGCCATCGCTCTGCCCGGTGATCGCGAGATCATCCACGTTCTCCCTCAGGAGTTCACGGTCGACGATCAGAGCGGGATCCTCGACCCGGTCGGGATGATCGGCGTGCGCCTCGAGACCGAGGTCCACGTGATCACCGGGGCCAGCACCCCCATTCAGAACCTCCTCAAGTGCGTCCGCCGGGCCGGGCTCGACGTGGACGACGTCGTCCTCGGATCGGTCGCGGGAAGCTGCTCCGTGCTCACCCAGGACGAGATGGAGCTGGGCGCGGTGCTCGTGGACATCGGGGGCGGCACGACCGACGTGGCCGTCTTCGCGGACGGGGGCTTGAAGCACACCGCGGTGGTCGGCGTCGGCGGATCGAACGTGACGAACGACATCGCGATCGGGCTTCGGACGCCGCTGGCCGCCGCCGAGGAGATCAAGCGGGGTCAGGCTTCCCTCCTCGCCATCGAGCGCAAGGACGAGCCGCTCGTCGTGCCGGGCGTGAACGGCCGCCCCGAGCGGGCGGTGAGCCGCGAGATCCTGAACTCGATCGTCCGACCCCGCATGGAGGAGATTCTCGCGCTCTCCTACCGGGAGGTGAAGAAGACCGACTACTGGGATCTCCTCGCCGCGGGGCTCGTTCTCACCGGAGGGGGGGCGATGCTCGACGGAACGGTCGCTCTCGCAGAGCACCTCTTCAACCTGCCGGCCAAGCTCGGGATCCCGGGCGGGACCCTCGGGTACGAGGAGGATCTCGAGTCGCCCGAGTGCGCGACCGCGGTCGGGCTTCTGCACTATGCCTACCGTCAGGCGGAGGGTCAGAGGGGTTCGTTCGGGGGGCGGCGGATCCTGGAGCGCGTGACCGGCTCGGTGCGACGGTGGGTCGCGGAGTTTTTCTAGCCCGCGTTTCTCACCAGGCTCGTCGCGCGGCATTGCCGGCGCCGCCGCAGAGGCTGGCGAGACAGGCGGGCTGGAAGCCCCTGAAGTCTCTCTCGAGCGCTTGGAAAAGCTAGGCACGGCCGCTCGAATGGTGTATGCAAGGCGTGGTGTGGATGTGGGCAGGGCCCGCCCGGGCCCTCATGGGAGGGGAAGGACATGGCCATCGAGTTTGCCGATGACCCCCGGAATCCCGCTTCGATCCGGGTGATCGGAGTCGGCGGGGCCGGCGGCAACGCCATCAACCGGATGATCGAGGGCAACCTCACCGGTTGTGATTTCATCGCCGCCAATACCGACCTGCAAGCGCTCGGAGCCGCCATCGCTCCGGTTCGGATCCAACTGGGGAACTCCGTCACCCGCGGCCTCGGGTCGGGGGGCAATCCCGAGCTGGGCCGTCGCGCCGTGGAGGAGAGTCGGGAACTGATCGCGGAGTCCCTCGAGGGATCCGACATGGTCTTCGTGACGGCAGGGATGGGCGGCGGCACGGGAACGGGGGCCGCACCCATCGTGTCCGAAGTCGCCAAGGAGCTCGGAGCGCTGACCGTCGGGGTCGTCACGAAGCCGTTCGATTTCGAGGGGCTCCACCGCATGCGGCAGGCGACGGAAGGGCTGGCCGCTCTCAAGGAGAAGGTCGACACCCTGATCGTCATTCCGAATCAGCGCCTGCTGTCGATCGTCCAGAAGGACACCCCCCTCACGGAGGCCTTCCGGATCGCCGACGACGTCCTCTTCCAGGCGACCCGCGGTATCTCCGATCTCATCAGCGTTCCGGGGCTCGTCAACCTCGACTTCGCCGACGTGCGCACGGTCATGTCGAAGATGGGGGACGCGCTCATGGGCACCGGATCGGCCGAGGGCGACGACCGGGCCCAGAACGCCGCGCGGCAGGCGGTGACGAGTCCGCTCCTCGAGGAGGTGTCGGTGTCCGGAGCCCGGGGGGTCCTGGTGAACATCACGGGGGGCGAGGACCTCTCCCTGACCGAGGTCAACGACGCGACGTCGATCATCTACGAGGCGGCCGGCGAGGAGGCGAATCTCTTCTTCGGCGCGGTCATCGACCCCGCGGTGAAGGGGAAGATCCTGGTCACCGTCATCGCCACGGGAATCGGAGAATCCGGGGTCGCGGAGCGGGTCGAGGAACGGGAGCGGGTTCAGGCCGTCGCCGCCGAGACCGTCACGTTTCCCGCGCTCTCTCCGGTGGAGCTCGACCGGCCCGCGTACCAGCGGAGCGATCCCCAGACGGGACGGGGGGAAGAGCCGGCGAAGCGCGTGATTCGCTCGTTCCTCGACGACGATCTCGAGACGCCGACGTTCCTGCGCAAGCAGATGGATTAGCCTGCGTCTCTCACCAGCCTCTGCTGCGGCAGCGGCTCGTCGCGCCTGACTTCGTCTTCGGGACCCTTCCGCCTTGCGACGGGGCTATGGCCCCGCCTCAGGCGAAAGCCCCCCGTCTCCTCGTCAGACACGACGAGCCACAGCCTCGCGACGAGCCTGGTGAGAGACGCAGGCTGAATCGACGGCGTGGTGTGGCTTGCGCTGTGTACCCCATCGTTCCATGATCGACGCGATCTCGTGTCCTGAGCCGCCGCGGAGACCCCGTTGCCGTCGCCCTGCCCCGCGCCTTCCGACCTCACTCCCGTCTCCCCCGTAACCGGACTCGCGGGCATCGGTCCGGTGACGGCGGAGCGCCTGTCCCGCCTGGGGATCGAGCGCGTCGTCGATCTGCTGCGGCACGTTCCCCGAGGCTACGAGGATCGGGGGAAGTGGATCCCGATCCGGCGGGCGCGGGAGGCGACCCCCGGAGAGTGTGTCGCCGTGCGGGGCAAGGTCGTGAAGCGGACGCTCCGGCGGTTCGGCCGGAGGGGAGGAACGCTGCGCGCCACGCTGGAGGACGGGACCGGCCGCATCGAGCTTCTCTGGTTCCACGCCGCGTACCTGGCCCGGGATCTGACGGTCGACGCCGAGCTCGCGGCCTCGGGGCGCCTCTCGAAGGACCGAGCCCTGCTCCACCCGGAGTTCGCCCGGCTCGAGGGACCCGAGGAGCCCGCCCCGGATCGGCTCGTGGGAATCCGACCGATCTATCCGATCACCGAGGGGGTGTCGCAGCGGCTTCTCCGGGAGGCGATCCTCGACGCGTTGGAGCGGCTGGACGACCTGCCCGATCCGTGGCCGGAGGAGGTCCGCGCCGGCGCCGGGGTGGTGACGTTCGCGCGCGCCTGCCGCCTCGCGCACCGTCCCCGGGACCTCTCGGAGGCGGAGCGGGGACGCGAGCGGCTGCTGTTCGACCAGCTCCTTCCGATCGAGGTCGCGATGAAGCGCCGACTCCTCGTTCGGAAGCGTCGGCGGGCACCCCGGGCGGACGGCCGGGGCGGGGGAGCGGACGAGTTCCTGCGCCGCCTTCCGTTCGCGGCCTCTCCGTCGCAACGCGCCGCGATCGAGGAGGCGGCCCGGGACCTCCACGGTTCGAGCCCCATGGGCCGCATGCTCTGCGGCGAGGTCGGCTCGGGGAAGACCGTCGTCGCTCTCGCGGCGATGGAGGAGGCGCGCTCCCTGGGATTCCAGTGCGCGCTGCTGGCCCCCACCGACCTCTTGGCCCGCCAGCACTGCCGGACGGCGGAGGCCCTGCTGCCGGGAGGGGCGGAGGGGGTGGTCCTCCTCAGCGGCACCCTGACGGCGGGGGACGCGCGGCGCGCGCGCGCACGCCTGGAGGCGGGGGACGCCGATCTCGCGATCGGCACGCACGCGCTGCTGGCGGAACGCACCCGCTTCGCCCGACTCGGTCTCGTCGTGATCGACGAGCAACACCGCTTCGGTGTCGGACAGCGGGAAGCGCTGCTGGCAAAGGCGCGGACCCCGCACCGTCTCTCCCTCACCGCGACGCCGATCCCCCGCTCGCTCGCGCTCCTCGCCTTCGGCGACTCCGAGATTTCGCGGCTCGCGCCCCGGCCGGACGCCCGCGGAGAGGTACTCACCCGGATCCTTCCCGAGAGCGGGCGCGACGCATTTCTCGCGCGGATCCGAGAGCGTTTGCTCGCCGGCGAGCAGGCCTTCTTCGTGCGCCCCCGTATCGAGGGCGACGCGCGGGGGGCGGCCGGGCTCCACGCGGAGCTGATTCAGGGGGCGCTCTCCGGGCTCGACGTGGGGCTCATCCACGGGCGCGCTCCGCCGGAGGAGCGGGAGAGCATTCTCGGGAGGTTCCAGTCCGGAGAGCTCGCCGCCCTCGTGACGACGACGCTCGTCGAGGTGGGCATCGACGTGCCGGGCGCCACGATTCTCTGGGTCGAGGGAGCGGAAGGTCTCGGGTTGGCCCAGCTCCACCAGCTGCGGGGACGGATCGCGCGAAGAGGCCAGAGGGGTTATTGTCTGGTGGTGGAGAGCGGCGATGCCTCCGAGGAGTCCCGCCGACGGCTGGAGGCGTTCGTCACGGTGGACGACGGAATGCGCCTCGCGGAGATCGATCTGGCGATCCGTGGTCCGGGAGAGCTCCTGGGACTCCGCCAGAGCGGGCACGTCGGGCTCTTCGCGGGGCTCGGCTCCGGCGCGCCGCGCCGGATCGCCCATCTCTGTGAGCGGGCCTGGCAGGTGGCGGACCTTCTGCTCGAGAGGGAGGAAGACCTCCCCGGGGAGGAATCATGCACGCAAGATTCAAGGAGCTTCTCCCGGCCCTCCTGATCCTGGCCGCGTTCGCCGGCACGTCGCCCCCGGCGGACGCGGCCGAGGATTCGACGGGCGAGGGGTCCGCCCAGGGAACGGCGCGGGTGCATCTTCTCCGCTGGGACGGCGCGATCACGCCGGTGACCGGCACCGTCTTCAGTGGGGCGCTGGCCGAGGCGGAGCAGGAGGGAGCCGACGCGCTCCTGATCATGCTGGACACTCCGGGAGGGCTGCTCGACGCGACCCGCGACATCGTTTCCGAGTTTCTCGAGGCCCCGGTTCCCGTGATCGTCTGGGTCGGCCCGCCCGGTGCGCGGGCCGCGTCCGCCGGCACCTTCCTGACGATGGCGGCGCACGTCGCGGTCATGGCGCGCGGCACGAACATCGGCGCCGCCTCCCCCGTGAGCATGCTCGGGGGAGGGGTCGACTCCACCATGGCCTCGAAGATGTTCAACGACACCGCGGCGTTCGTCCGCACGATCGCGGAGCGGCGGGGACGCAACGCCGAGTGGGCCGAGCGCGCGGTACGCGACGCGGAGTCGATCACCGAGACGGAGGCCGTCGAGCTGGACGTCGTCGACTTCGTGGCGGACGACGTGGAGGCGATCTTTGCCGCTGTGGAGGGACGCACCGTGGAGGTCGCAGAGGGGACGGTCACGCTGCGTCTCGTCGGGGCCGACGTCGTGGAGAAGAGAGTCCCGCTCAAGTTCCGGATCCTCTCCTACCTCGTGAATCCGAACGTGGTCTACATCCTGATGATGCTGGGGATCTACGGGCTCTTCTTCGAGCTGCAGAACCCGGGCTCCATCTTCCCCGGGGCGATCGGGGCCATCTGCCTCATTCTCGCGCTCTATTCCATGCAGACCCTGCCCATGAATCTCGCCGGCCTTTTGCTCATCGTTCTCGGGGGGGTCATGTTCATCCTGGAGGTCAAGGTGGCGAGCTACGGACTGCTCACTCTGGGGGGAGTCACCTGCTCGGTCCTGGGGGCGCTCATGCTCTTCGATTCACCCGAGCCGGCGCTGCGGGCCTCCCTCTCCGTGATTCTCCCGATCACTCTCGTGTCCGCGCTGGTGTTCATCGTGGCCGTGTGGCTCTCGGTGAAGACGATGCGAACGCAGCCGACGACCGGGCTGGAAGGGCTGGTCGGATTGACGGGAATCGCCCGGACCGCGCTGGACCCCCAGGGGCAGGTGGAGGTCCGAGGCGAGATCTGGAAGGCCGTCGGACCCGGTTCCGGGACCGCCGGAGAGACGATCGGGGTCGGGGATTCCATCGAGGTGGTGGCCGTCAAGGGACTTCTCCTCACCGTGAGGAAACGGACCAGCACCTGAAGCGTTTCTTGAGCAACCCGCCGTAAAGGGTTGGAAAGGCGGCAGTCATGCCAGTCGGTCTGATCGCAGTTCTCGTCTTCGTGCTCTTCTTGCTCACGAACATGATCAAGATCCTCCGCGAGTACGAGCGGGGGGTCATCTTCCGGCTCGGACGCCTGACCGGGGCGCGCGGACCGGGCGTCATTCTGCTGATCCCGTTCGTGGAAAAGATGGTCAAGGTGGGCTTGCGGACGATCGCCTACGACGTGCCCCCTCAGGACATCATCACCAAGGACAACGTCTCGGTGAAGGTCAACGCCGTCCTCTACTTCCGGGTGGTGGATCCGGGTCGGGCAATCGTCGAGGTCGAGGACTACATGTACGCCACCTCCCAGCTCGCCCAGACGACGCTCCGCTCGGTCCTGGGCCAGTCGGAGCTCGATCAGCTCCTGTCCCAGCGCGACGAGATCAACTCGCAGCTCCAGGACATCCTCGACCGGCAGACGGATCCCTGGGGAATCAAGGTCTCGACGGTGGAGATCAAGCACGTCGATCTCCCCCAGGAGATGCAGCGGGCCATGGCGCGTCAGGCCGAGGCCGAGCGCGAGCGACGCGCGAAGATCATCACGGCCGAGGGCGAGTTCCAAGCATCCGAGAAGATCGCTCAGGCCGCGGCCGTGATCGGCCGGGAGCCGGCCGCGATCCAGCTCCGTTTTCTCGGAACGCTCGTCGAGGTCGCGGCGGAGAACAACTCGACGGTCGTGTTCCCCCTGCCCCTCGATCTGCTGAAGGCGTTCATGCCGAACCCGGAGAAGACGGGCTAGACCGGGAGAGGGATCCGGATGGGGGAGGACCGAACGCCGTGGAGGGCGCCCTTGCGACGGCGGGAAGCGTCGGCCAGTGGACGGCGGCGATCGTCTGGATTGCCCTTCTGGCGGCGTCCTGCTTCGCGGTCCTTCTCGCGCTCCCCGGAGGGTGGATCGCCCTCGCCCTGGCCGTGCTCTACGATCTCGCCTACGGTTTCCACGCCATCGGTTGGCCCCGCCTGCTCGTCTTCGCCGCGCTCCTCGGGATCGGAGAGGTCGTCGAGGCCCTGCTCGGCAGCGTTTGGGTGGCACGGAAAGGCGCGTCGCGCCAGGGCGTCGTCGGCGCGTTCGTCGGGGGCATCGCGGGCGCCGTCCTCGGGACCCCCGTGGTTCCCGTGCTGGGGACGCTGGTCGGCGGCTTCGCCGGGGCGTTCGCGGGCGCCGTGCTGGGTGAGTACGCCCGGGATCGACGGCTCGAGCCCTCCCTGAGGGTCGGCGCGCACGCGACCACCGGCCGCTTTCTGGCCGTGACCGTCAAGGGCGCTCTCGCCACGGCGGGGGCCGTGGTCGTCGCCGGGGCCGCCTTCGAGACCCTGACCGGAGGATCCTGATGGAGGAGGCCGGACCGCAGGACACCGATCTCGCCTCGGTGCGGGCCGCCGCGACTCGTATCGCGGACATCGTGCACCGCACGCCGGTCGCGACGTCCCGATCGCTCGACCTCCGTTCGGGACGTCGCCTCCACTTCAAGTGCGAGAACCTGCAGCGGGGGGGAACCTTCAAGATCCGGGGCGCGTATCACGCCCTCGTGCGCCTCGCTCCGGACGTGGCCGCGCGGGGCGTCGTGTCGCACAGCTCCGGGAACCACGCGCAGGCGCTGGCGCTCGCGGCGCGAGTGGTCGGCGTACCCGCGCACGTCGTCGTGCCGGAGAACGCGAACCCGGTGAAGCGGCGGGCGGCCGAGGAGTACGGCGCCCGCATCGTGACCTGCGCGCCCACCCTGGCGGCCCGTGAAGAGACGGCGGAGGAGGTCCTCCGGGTGACGGGGGGCACGTTGATCCCTCCCTACGATCATCCCGACGTCATCGCCGGCCAGGGGACCGTGGGTGTCGAGCTGCTCGAACAGGTCGAGGGACTGGACGCCATCGTGGCTCCGGTCGGCGGCGGCGGCCTCGTCGCGGGCGTGGCGGTCGCGGCCACGGAGACCGATCCTCGTGTCCGCGTGTTCGCGGCCGAGCCGCGCGGAGCGGACGACGCCGCCCGGTCTAAAGCGGCCGGGAGACGGCTTCCCCAAGAGAGCCCGGACACGATCGCGGACGGCCTCCTCACGAGCCTCGGGGAGCGGACCTGGCCGATCCTGCGCGACCGGGTCCAGGCGGTTCTCACCGTTCCCGACGAGGCCATCGTCGAGGCGATGCGGCTCTTTTGGGAACGGACGAAACTCCTCATCGAGCCGAGCGCGGCCGTCGCGGTGGCGGCCGTCCTGTCCGAGGAGTTTCGGGCGCTCGACGACATCGAGCGGGTCGGCGTGATTCTCAGCGGCGGAAACGTGAACCTCGACGCCCTGCCCTGGTGAGATATGCAGTCTAGCCTGCATATCTCACCAGCCTCTGCTGCGGCAGCGGCAAAGCCGCGCCTGGCTTCGTCGTTGGGGCGCCTCCGCCCTGCGACGGGGCTACGGCCCCGCCTCGGGCGAAAGCACCCCATCTCCTCGCCAGCCACGACTATCCGCAGCCTCGCGACGAGCCTGGTGAGAAATGCAGGCTAGGCGAGCGCCGTCTCCCCCACCAGGAATCGCTCGAATCGCGCCTTGTCGACGGCGAGGTTGTAGGCCTCCTCGCCCGAGATGATCTCCTTCCGGAGGAGCTCCTGGAGGTTCGCGTCCAGGCTGCACATGCCCGCCCGTCCGCCGGCCTGAATCACCGACGCGAGCTGGTGGGGTCGCCCCTTCCGGATCATGGCGGCGGCGGACTGGTTGTTGATGAGGATCTCCGGAACGATCACCCGACCCGAGCCGTCCGCCCTCCGCGCCAGCTGCTGCGAGACCACCATACGAAGCGAGCCGGCGAGGACGGACCGGATCTGCTCCTGGATCCGGGCGGGGAAGACCCCCACGAGCCGCTCGACCGAGCGGACGGCGCCGTTCGTGTGAAGCGTGGCGAGCACCTGGACCCCCGTCTCCGCCGCGGTCAACGCGAGCTGGATCGTCTCGAGGTCGCGCATCTCCCCGACCAGGATGACGTCCGGGTCCTCGCGAACCGCGTCGACGAGCGCGTCGTGGAACGTCGGAGAGTGCACTCCGATCTCCCGCTGGGTGATGACGCAGTTCCGGTACTCGTGGAGGAACTCCACGGGGTCCTCGATCGTGATGATGTGACCCTTCCGCGTCCTGTTGACGTGGTCGACCATCGCGGCGAGGGTGGTCGACTTTCCCGACCCGGTGGGACCGGTCACGAGGGTGAGCCCGCGGGGGGTCTGGACGGTGCGACCCACAACGTCCGGGAGTCCCGCCTCGGCGAGCGTGGGGATCTTCGAGGGAATGACCCGGAACGCGGCCGCGATTCCACGCAGGTGGCGGTAGACGTTCACGCGAAACCGCCCGATGCCCTCGGCCACGTACGCGAAGTCGACCGACATGCCCCGCTCGAACCGCTCGCGTTGATCCCCCCTCATGAACTCCGCGAGGATCCGCTGGATCTCCTCCGAGGAGAGCTCTCGGAACCGGACCGGCTCGAGCCGTCCGTGGATGCGGATTCGGGGCATGAGGCCGGAAACGACGTGGAGGTCGGAGCCGCCCTGGTTCACGACCAGCTCGAGGAAGGCGTGGATCCGGCTCACGGGTCCTCCGGGGCGGGCGGCCCGACCATGTCGAGCAGCTCCAAGCGCGTCACGTGAGGGATGAACTCCTTCTTGTCGGCCGCCTTGAGGAACGCCTCGTCCGGATCGATCTCTCCGACGCGGACGAGGTCGTGGAGCGCCGCGTCCATGAGCTGCATGCCGGAGCGGCGACCGGTGGCGATGGCGCTGGGAATCTGGAACGTCTTGCCGTCGCGGATGAGCTGGGAGACCGCGGGAGTCACCACGAGGATCTCGCACACCGCGCGCCGCCCCCGTCCGTCCGCCGCCCGCACGAGCTCCTGGGAAACCGCGCAGCGGAGGTTGTCGGCGAGGGTGATCCGCACCTGGGCCTGAGCTTCCGCGGGGAAGGAGTCGATGATCCGGTCGATCGTCTGGGCGGCGCCGCGCGTGTGGAGGGTGCCGAAGACGAGGTGTCCGGTCTCCGACGCCTCGATGGCGAGCTGAATCGTTTCGGGATCCCGCAGCTCCCCGACGAGGATCACGTCCGGATCCTCGCGGAGCGCTGCGCGCAAGCCGTCCCGGAACGAGGCGACGTGGGCGCCGAGCTCCCGCTGGACGATGAGGGAGTTTCGACTCTGGTAGACGAACTCGATCGGGTCCTCCAACGTGATGATGTTCAGGCACTCCGCCCGGTTGATCTCCTCGATCATCGCGGCCAGCGTCGTCGACTTGCCGGTGCCGGCGGATCCGGTCACCAGAACGAGACCGGAGTGGAGCTTCACGAAGCGCCCCACGGTCTTCGGCAGACCGAGGTTGGTCAGGCGCGGCGGCGTGCTCGGCACGGCCCGGCAGACCGCTCCGATCCCGCGGACGTGGCGGCAGACGTTGATCCGGAAGCGTCCCACCTCCTCGGACGAGTAGGAGAGGTCGACCGAGCCTCTCTCGTCGAAGACGCGGCGGTGATCCGGGTCGAGGATCTCGGTGACCAGGGCGGCCGCCTCCTCCTCCGTGAGCTCCCGGTACTTGAGCGGAAGGAGATCCCCGTCGAGGCGAACGAGCGGGGGCAGACCCACGGTGAAGTGGATGTCGGAGCCACCCTGCTCCCGGCCGAGCTGGAGGAAGGCGTCGATCCGGGGCATCAGAGCTCGACCTCATCCAGCTCGCGCGCGAACGCGATCGCGTCCGCCGGACGGTTCTCGACGTCCCGGGCCATCACGCCCTCTACGAAAACGCAGAGGCTCTTCGGGAGATCGGTTCGGATCGTGCCGAGGGGGGTCGCCCCACCGTCGAGGTGCCGGAAGAGGATGTTCATCGCGTTCTCGCCGTCGTAGGGGGGCACCCCGGCCAGCATCTCGTACATCACGATTCCGACGGAGTAGAGATCGGCGCGGCCGTCCACCTCCTCGCCCCGGATCACCTCGGGAGCCATGTAGTGGGGGGTCCCGACGAGGTGGCCCGTCTTCGTCAGCCGCGGCCCGAGCTCGTACGTTGCCGAGGCCAGTCCGAAGTCCACGATCTTCACCTCGTCCCCCTCACCGACGAGAATGTTCGCCGGCTTCATGTCCCGGTGGATGACCCCGACCTCGTGGGCCGCCGCGAGACCCGCCGCGACCTGCTTCGTGATCTTGAGCACGCGGCTCGGCTCGAACGACCCGATGTCCTCGATCAGACGGCCGATGTCGCGGCCGGGGAAGTACTCCATCGAGATGGCGCGCGCCTCTCCGACCTCGAGGAGATCGTGGATCCGGATGACGTTGGGATGCGAGATGCGCCGCGCGACCTTCAGCTCCTGGACGAACCGGAGGTTCATCCGCTCGTCCGTGGAGATGTGCGGGTTCATGATCTTGAGGATAACCTCCTCGGAGATCACGCGGTCCTGCGCCAGAAACACGGTGCTGAATCCGCCCCGACCGATGCGCCGCATCACGTCGTAGCGACCGAGAAGAACCGTGCCCGGTCGGACGTCCTCCGCGCGGAAAGAGGGCGGGGTCGCAGCCGCCTCCACCGCGGCGGGCTCGCCCGGCGCGGTGACCGGAACCGCCGGAGCGGCGGGCTTCGCGTCGAACTCCCCGCTCCGGATCGCGGCGGCGGGGGCGGCTTCGGGGGTGATCGGAGTCTGGAACTCCGGACGCGCCGTCACGCCCTTCCCCCCGGTCCGGATGGCCATCGGTCTCAGCCGCGTCTTCTCCATGCGGATGCCCTCTTCGCGGAGCGCCTTCTCCAGCCGACCCTGGATGTCGCTCGGCAGCTCTTCGCGAACGAAACCGCGCAGGGCGGTGACGACCTCCTGCCGAAGCTCCGGGGCGGGCTCCGACTCGGCCACGCGGAGGAGGGGCTCCACAGCCTGGACCGATCCGATCGCCCCGAGACCCCGGACGCAGAGCGGGGCGGCCTCGATGTCCTGGAAGAGAAGAACACTCAGCGGGGCCACCGCGCGGGCGTCGCCCGTCCGGCCGAGCGCGTCGATGGCTCGCTCGCGGACCCACCAGTCCTCGTCCTCCAGGGCCCGGATCAGTGAGTCCACCGCCCGACCGTCGGGAACCGTGTTCAAGATCTCGACCGCGTACCGGCGGATGTGGACGTCCTCGTCGTCCATCAGACCCAGGATCGCCTCCACGACCTTTTCCCCTCCGAGGGTCCCGAGGGCGTCGGCCGCCCGGACCCGGACCCACCAGTCGGCGTCCCGCAGCGCGAGGACGAGGTCCTGGATCGCCTCGCTCGTGGCGATCTCGTTGAGGACCTCGACCGCCCCGCGGCGCGATTGCTCCGATTCGTCCTGGAGGACCTCCACGAGGTGCGGAACCGCCGCCACGTCCCCGATCGTGATCAGGGCGTCGATGGCCGCGGCCTGGACCGTGAGATCCGGGTCCCGAAGCATGTGCGCGAGATGGGGAATTGCGGAGCGGGCCTTCTTCTCCTGCAACCCCTTCACCGCCTCCAGGCGGACGTTCTTGTTCCGGTCGTGGAGCAGGCGCTCCAGGCTCCGCTCCGACTCTTCTCCCGAGATCCGGCCCAGGAGCTTCGCGGCGTGGAGACGGATCCACCAGTCCTTGTTCTCCGGCAGCAGCAGGAGCTTCCCGAGGCATTCGGGTCCGACCCGTTCCTCGAGAATCCGGAACACAACGGTGCGGCTCTCGCGCTCGAGCACCGGGAACTGGTCGATCAGCCCGTCCAGCGGGAGATCCCCTTCCCGGGCGAGCAGGATCGACTTCAGGAGACGGAGCGGCACGTCCCGACCGGAGAGATAGGGGAGGATCTCCTTTGGATCGAAGTTGTGGCTCCGCTCGAGAATCTCCGCGATGCCGCTCTGGATCCTCCGCTCCGAGCGCGCCATCTTCTCCAGGAAGGTGGGAAGGGTCTCGTCGTTGAGAAGCCGCTCGAGAACTCCCGAGACGGCGTCCCGGGAGCGGGAGTCGCCCAGCGCCTCGAAGAGAAGATCCAGGGCGGATCCCCCGATGCGGGCCAGCCCCTCGGTCGCCTCGGCCAGCTCCTGCGCCGAGGGTGACCGCTCGGACCGGAGAACCCGCAGGTGCCTGCCGATGCGTAGCCGGTCGACGATGCGCATGGGTCGCGGCGTCTCAGCCCCTGTGGTAGAGAATGGTGGTGGCCACTCCGACCAGGATCCCGAGCACGAAGGCGGCGATCGTGGCCGAGGCGAACGCGGTCCAGGTCGGGGCGCGATCCGGTTTCGAAGAGCGGGAGGCCTTTCCCTTCTTCTCGACCGAGACCTCCTCTTCCTTCGCGCTCCGCTGCATCTTCTTGAGCTGATCGGGACTCAGAACGGTGGTTCCCTCGAACGCGCCGTGGCTCACCCCTCCGGTATCGAGGAGCGCCTGGTCGCGCCGATCCTCCTCGATGGACATCCACAGCGAGAATTTCCCGATCTGGATGACGTCGTTGTCTCCGAGGAAGTCCTGACGGACGGCCTGGTCGTTGAGCAGGGTCCCGTTCGCGCTCCCCAGATCCTCCACGACGTAGCCCCCGGGAGTCCGCTGTATCCGAGCGTGCTGGCGGGAGACTCCGGTGTTGTCCAGGAACACGTCGGAGGCGGGGTCTCGCCCGATCGAAACGGTCTTCTGGTTGAACGTGAAGGTGCGTATGGGCCGGCCTTTCAGGGACAGCCGGACCTTTAGCAGATTCGGCATCGAGCGCTTCACTCCAAACTCGGGGCGGTTCCCGGGCCTCGCCTACCCTATCGGAAGGGTCGCGGCGGGAGCTTCGTTCTTTCTCGGGGGGTGCGACGGAATCCGCTGCAGGATCGGGGATGCTTTGCGGATCTTGACGCCGCGAGTCCTCCCCGGGGGACCGCGCGGGGGAGCGGGGGGAACTACGGGTCCGGAGCTCAGGCGGTCCGGCCGGAGACGTCTTCGAGGGCAGATACGGCGGCCGCGCGGGCGGCGAGGCTCTCGGCCTCCGATCCGCACAGCCACATCCGCCCGAACCGCCCGACCGAAGAGATGTGGACGATCTTGATGTTGGCTCCCTTCTCGGCCTCGTTGGCGGCGAGGTTGATGTAGGCGGCGGGAGCGACCTCCACGACGAGCAGCGTCTCGCCCGGAACGAGCATCGACCCCCGCCGGAACCGGTTGAGGAGCTGGGCCTGGTACGAATCGACGTTCGTGATGACCTGGAGCGAGGCGATCTCGGGCTTGACCCGATCCTCCACGGTCATCTCGAGGTGCTCCAGCACCGTGTCGCCGGCCTGGATCACGTCGGCCTGGGACGGGGAGTGGACCTCGAACATCCCGAACTCGCGCTCGACGACCTGGGCCCCCGGCTTCGCCTCGGTCCCCTTGACCGCCACGTCGACGACCCGGAACACCTCGTTGCCCGGGGCCATCTCGACGTAGAGGGAGGCCATGCCCTCCACCGGCAGGTCCCCCTGAGTGATCGTCCCGATGAACGCGGCGAACTGCGGCTGCATGCTGTCGAGAAAGCAGAAGGCCCTCAGTTGAAAGCCGTCCCGGCTCATGGACACCTCCCGGCCGGGCCGCATGGTCTCACGGCCTCGGGGTCCCGTCCAGGAGTGGGGTGACTTCGCCGTGGTGGCGTCCGGCGACGCCCCCGCCGGACCCGAGGCGCGGCCGCGGCCGTCGCGGCGAGGGGTGACGATTTCCTCTCGACCCTGCCAAAAAAGCTTGTCTTCCCACCGCTTCCGGTCCAATTTTGCGGCGTGTCCGTCACGGGTGTGTTTCCGATTCCCCGCTTCCAGGAGGTATCGCGGTGGCGATGGCCAAGTCACGGTCCAAGGCGAAGTCCAGACGGAAGGCGAAGTCGAAGGCCAAGCGCAAGACGAAGGCCAAGGCGAAGCGGAAGACCAAGCGCCGCACGAAAGCCAAGGCCAAGCGCAAGACGAAGGCCAAGGCGAAGCGGAAGACCAAGCGCCGCACGAAAGCCAAGGCCAAGCGGAAGACCAAGCGCCGCACGAAAGCCAAGGCCAAGCGGAAGACCAAGCGCCGCACGAAGGCCAAGGCCAAACGGAAGACCAAGCGCAAGACCAAGGCCAAGGCGAAGCGGAAGACCAAGCGCCGCACCAAGGCCAAGGCGAAGCGGAAGACCAAGCGCAAGACCAAGGTCAAGCGGAAGGTGAAGGCCAAGGCCAAGCGCAAGACCAAGCGCAAGGTGAAATCCAAGCGGAAGCCGAACCCGGCGTTCATGCGTCCGCTGACGCCGGACGCCGATCTCGCGGCGGTCGTCGGTTCGAAGCCCCTGCCTCGAACCGAGATCACGAAGAAGCTGTGGGACTACATCAAGCGGCACAAGCTTCAGGACAACGTCAACCGGCGGAACATCAATGCGGACGAGAAGCTGCGGAAAGTGTTCGGCGGCAAGCGCCAGGTGAGCATGTTCGAGATGACGAAGCTCGTCTCGAAGCACGTGACCTGATCGCCCGATCGACCCGATCCGAAGTGGCCCCGGGACCTCGGTCCCGGGGCCTCTTTTGTCGACGCGGTGCGGGGCCCGCCGCGGCGGGGCGGAGCGCATCGGGTCGGAGGCGGGGACGAGCCTGGTGAGAAATGCGGGCTAGGACGCGAGGCGGATCCGCTGCTTCCGGTCGAGGAGATCGAAGAAGTAGGTCTCCAGTTCCCGCGCGACCGTGGCCCACGAGAAGCGCAACGCCTTCTCCCTCCCTGCGAGGGCCATCGAGCGACTCAGAAGGGGGTCGGTCAGGACGCGGATCACGGCGTCGGCCAGGGCGACGGGGTCCCGGTTGGGGAACAGGATGGCCTCCCGGCCCGAGTCGAGGATCTCCCGGTAGCCCTCGATGTCGCTCGCGACGATCGGTACGCCCGAGGCCATGGCCTCCAGGTGGACGATGCCGAAGCTCTCCTGTCCGGTCGAGGGAGCCGCGAAGACGTCGGCCGTGCGATAGGCGCGGGGAATCTCCCCGGCGTCGAGCTCCCCCAGGAATCGGATCTCGCAGGGCGCCGACCGGGCCAGGAAGCGAAACCAGGGCCCGAGAGGCCCCCCCCCGACGACGAGCACCCGCAGTCGGGGAATCCGGCTCGCGATTCGGGGAAGGGCGGAGAGGAGGATGGGCAGGCCCTTGCGCGGATAGAAGCGTCCGACGAAGAGAATCGTGGGGCGGTCCGATCCGTAGTCCTGCAGAGGATCCACGCCGGGGTGGAATCGCCCGGGGTCCACGCCGTTGGGGATGATCCGGTACTCCTCGTCGAAGTAGCGGGCGATGAAACGGCGCGCGGCTTGGGAGACCGCGATCCGGCCGTCGAGCCGCTGGGAGTGACGCTGAAGGAACGGTCGCGCCAGCCGGTACCCGACGGCCTGGGGCGAGGAGGCGTGGAAGGTCCCCACGACGACGGCGTTCTCCGGCGCGCGCTCGATGGCCACCAGTGGAAGCGTGGGAGAGAGCGGCTCTTGGACGTGAACCACGTCGTAGTCCGCCGAGCCGTAGATCCGCTCCATCTCCCGGCCGAGACGGAAGCCGGCATTGACGTTGGCGAACGCGCCCAGGTGGGGGAGCAGGATGTTGTGGCCGATGCGTCGGACACCGTTCTGACTCTGCCGCTCGGTTCGAAACCGGGAGGTGATGATGTCCACCTCGTGACCGAGCCCTCGGAGCTCCCTCGCGGTGTAGTGCACGTTCTCCGAGACGCCCCCGTTCTGCGGGTAGTACGGCTGCGTCACGATCGCGATCCTCACGCCGCCTCCTCCGCGCTCGACGACGGCTCCTCCGACCCCAGGGCGAAGAACCGCCGGAAGATCATCCACTGCTCCGGGTGGTCTTCGAGGGACCGTCCCAACCGGTCGGCCAGCAGGACCATGGCCCGCCGCACCGACTCCTCCGAGGTCGATTCCACCGGCACCTCGGGTAGGAACCGGGTCACCATAGTCCGGTCACCGTCGCGAACGCAATACACGGGAATCAGGGGGGCCCCGAAGCGCCCGGCCAGGCGGACCGGGCCGGTCGGCAGCTCGATCACGCGTCCACACAGGGGAACTGCGATCCCGCGGCGGAACACGTTTCCGTCGAGGGGAAGGGCGACCGCCTCGTTCCTCCCGAGCCCCCGGCCCAGCTCCCGAGTCACCGAGCCCTCCGGCCGGATCACCCGAATCCCGCACTCCTCGTGCCTCCGGGTGAGCTCCTCCGTCCACCCCCGGGTCAGCCGGATCCCGGACACCGTGTTGATCCTCAGCCCCTCCCGGGCGATCCGGACTCCGGCGACGTCGAAGTTGCCCGTGTGGAGGTGCGCGAAAACCACTCCCCGGCCCGCGGACAGGGCGCGGCGCAGGATCTCCCGCCCCTGGAAGACGACCCTCATCTCGGGGACGTCGGGGCCCCGGAGGAGCTCGAAGAGGTAGCGCCCGTAGTTGCGAAAGACCTGTCGCACGAGCGCCCGGCCGTCGCGATCGTACCCGCGGAGGACCTGCAGATTCTCCTCGACCGCGATCCGCCGCCGGGGAAAGAGCAGGAGATGGGCCTCGGACGCCAGGTCGGCGAGCCGGTATCCGACTCGAAGGGGAATGCGCCGAGCCAAACCGGTGAGAAACGCGAGGAGCAACTCCACTCCTTGGTGTCCATGCCCGTTCCCGGCGGGGGTCGGGAAAACGTCTCAGTCGCCGGATTCCATGTCAAGACGCGACCCTTCCTGGCGTTGCAGGGTGCGGCGATTCGCAGGATGCACGCCGTCGGGGCAGTGGGACCGCCGACCGGTCCCGGCCGGCCGACCGCCCAATGCGAGTCGGGCCAACGGGTTGAGTCCCTGAACCGGCGTGGGGCTCCGAGGATCGAAGTCGGCACAGGCCTTGCGTGTTCACACGGCCACGGAGAGTCCGCAGTGTGCTGCGGACCCGGCGGGGAGCCGGGTCGGCAACCGAGCAGGAGAGAGGTCCATCATGGTCGTCTTCAACTACACGGGACGCGAGCTCAGCGGAAAGATCGTCTACTACGGACCCGCGCTTTCGGGGAAGACGACGAATCTCGAGCACATCTACGGCCAGACCCCGTCCACCACGCGGGGAAAGATGGTCTCGATGAAGACCAAGGCCGAGCGGACCCTCTTCTTCGATTTGCTCCCGATCAGCCGGGGAATGATCGGGGACTTCAAGGTCCGGTTCCTCCTCTACACCGTGCCCGGTCAGGTCTACTACAACGCGACCCGGAAGCTCGTCCTCAAGGGAGCCGACGCGATCGTGTTCGTGGCGGACTCCCAGCGCTCGCAGCTCGCCGCGAACATCGACAGCCTGCGCAACCTCCGGACGAACCTCCTCGAGTACGGCATGTGTCTCGACGACCTGCCCTGGGTCATCGGCTACAACAAGCGGGACATGCCGGACGCGATGTCGATCGAGGAGCTCGACCGGGAGCTCAATCCCCACGGCGTTCCGAGTTTCGGCCAGGTCGCGGTGACCGGCGAGGGGGTGTTCGAGGCGTTCGAGAAGGTCTCCGAGATGCTGATGCACCGTCTGGAGGGACAGCTCCGGGGAGACGCCCCCCGGTCGCAGGTGCGGCCCGCGATCCCGGCCGCTCCTTCGGCGGCACCGACCCCCGTGACTCCGGCCCGCCCGGCGCCGATCCCCGCGTCCGCATCCCCGGCCGCGGTTCCGGGGGCTTCGGGCGTCGTGCCTCGACCTGCCGCCGAGCCGGTCGCGGCGACGGTCGGGGCGATGTCGGTCACCCCTCTGGCGGCGCCGA
Organism: bacterium; assembly: GCA_025774805.1. Taxonomy (GTDB): domain Bacteria; phylum ARS69; class ARS69; order ARS69; family ARS69; genus JALGZR01. The sequence continues at coordinate 14,014 of JALGZR010000034.1, read as the reverse complement.
TCGGTGCGCCGGCTCGCGCTCCCCTCGCGGGGACCCCCTCCCTGGCGGGCGGTGTCGGTGATCCCTCCCCGCTCGTTCTCGAGAAGTCGCTCGTTCTCCCCGTGCCCCGGGCCGAACTGGCGCAGGGCGCGCGTCGGATCCGCCTCGTCCTGGATCTCGAGATCCGACCCGAGGGTTAGCCGCCCCCTCTCGCCCGGCTCGACCGCAGCCGCGGCGAGCGGGTTGCCCGGCCCGCTTGACCCCATCGAACCTCCCCGGTAGGCTGCGGCCCGAGCGGTTCGTTCGAGCCCCTCGGTCGAGCCCGGGGAAGAACAGCGCGATGCGGGGAGGGGGATTGCGGTGCTCGGCAAGCTGGATTGGAGACGCAACCGGAAACCGAAGCCGGGGCCGCCCCGTGAGGTCCAGGAGGCGGAGCGACGCGTTCGCGGGCGGGGCGCGACCGATCCGGGCAACTGGAGGCGCCTCGCCGAGGCGTGCAGCGACGCCGGCGACCACGAGGGGGCCTTCAACGCGTACCGCCGCTACGCCGATCTCCTTCCCGACGATCCCGGGCCCGCCCTCCGGTGCGGGATCGCCGCCCGGAAGGCGGGGGCAATCCCGGAGGCCATCGACTACTTCTCGCGCTGCCTCGCCCTCGCTCCCGACGAGCCCCGTCACCACACCCAGTACGCGAAAGCCCTCGATCTGGCGGGAATGCTCGACGAGGCGCTGGTCCATCACCGCAAGGCGATCGAGCTCGATCCCATGTCGGCCGAGGCTCACTACCACCTCGGCGTGACGTGTGCCCGCAACGACAGGGACGAGGAGGCGCGGGCGGCGTACCTGCAGGCGCTCGAGAGGGACCCCGACTTCGCCCGCGCCCACGGGAATCTCGGAGTGTTGCTCGACCGGTGCGGCGAGTTCGAGCAGGCGATTCTCGAGCTGAAGAAGGCGGTCTCGCTCGAGCCGGAGCGGGCGGAATGGCACTCGAATCTCGGCGCGCTCTACGGAGAGCACAAGCTCTACGACGATGCCATCGAAGAGTTCGCGACCGCCCTGCGGCTGGATCCCCGCAACGCCGAGGCCCGCTACAACCTCGGCATCGCGTTCCTCGACCGGGGGATGCACGAGGAGGCCATCACCGAGCTCCGGCGGGCCGCGGAGGTCGCGCCGGAGAGCGCCCGGGTCCACTACTCGCTGGGCGACGCCTATCAGAAGAAGGGCCTCTACACGAAGGCGGTGAAGGAGTTCCGGGCCGCTCTCGAGATCTTCCCCGATGATCCCCGCTGCTACTACAGCCTCGGATGCATCTACAACCGTCTGGACGACGTGGACGAGGCCATCACCGCGTTCGAAAGGACGATCGCCCTCGCGCCCGACAACGGACGCGCCTATTACCGTCTCGGCATCGCGTACGACAAGAAGGGGGCGACCAACGAGGCGCGCGAGGCCTACCGCCGCTCCGAGCAGCTCCTCGGCGAGACCTGAGAAAGGCCCCGGGAGGCGGCGCTCCGACGTTCCGCCGGGCTTGCCGGGAGGAGGCGGTCGTCCTATCGTCACGGGGAGCACCCCTCCCGTCGACCCCATCCGACTCATCGTCTGGAGGAATCCCATGATCGGGAGAGCGTTCGTGCTGGTCGTCACGGCCGGCCTTCTTCTCGGGCCCGACGTCACGGCCGCCCAGTCGCGGTTCTCCGTCCACGGCGGCGCCCTGGTGCCGCTGGGGGACTTCGGGGATTGGGTCGAGCCCTCGCCGCGGTTCGGAATCCGATCCGAGCTCCAATCGATGAACGTCCTCGGGCAGAGGAAGCTCCTGTCCTTCCACGTCGAAGCGTCGTATGCGGCGCTCTCCCACGAGGCCGCGGTCGAGTCCGCCCTCCTCGCGCAAGGAAGCGACGAGGATCCCTCCCTGCTCGAGGTGGGTCTGGGCGTGCGGGCCTACTCCCGGGTCGCGCCCTTCTTCGTCACCGGAGGGGCCGGGTATGCCCGGTACCGTCCGGGCGGCGACCTCGACACGGAGCACGGTCTCGACCTCAACGCGGGTCTGGGATTCCTCGTGCCCCTCGGGCTGTTTCTGGTGGAGGTCGAGGCCCGCCTTCACAACGTGATCTTCGAGGACGACGACCTCCGATACCTGACCGCCGGCGCGGCCCTCGGGCTGCCGATCTGATATAGAGCGGCCTCCGGACGGGCGGTCCGGTCACCGGTCGGCCTCCGCCGCCGCGTGTCCGATCCTGTCGCGCAGACGCCGCAGCCGGTCCCGGACCGGCTCCGTGGGCGCGGCCTCCGCCGCCCGTCCCGCGAACTCCGCCGCCCTTCCGAGGTCGCGGCGCCCCAGGCACCAGGTGATTCCGGTCACGAGCCGCTCGTACATCTCCGGGTCGGCGGGCGGCGATCGCAGACCATGCTCGTAGCTGGCGACCGCTTCCTCGAGGTACCCGAAGAACTGATAGTTCAACCCGAGATTGAAGTAGAACTGATCGACGGGCGGGGTGGGCGCACCGGGCACGGGAGACAGCGGAATCGGACCCTCGACCGATCCCCGCTGCGCGAAGGGGACGGACTGGAGCGGATTCCGGTAGAGGACGACCTCGGGCTCCCCGCCGGGGCCGTCGCGAAACTCGCGAAGCCGTTCCCAATCCTCGTCGAGCGCGGTGTAGAAGGCGATCTGCCTCGAGAATCGCCCGGGGTCGAGCTCGTAGCGAGCGCGCGTGGCACGGGTGCTGACGACGTAGTCCGCGATCCGGCACGGCGCGAGATCGTAGAAGATCGCGGAGCGCTCGGGATCGACCTGAAACATCGGAATCCACTGCACCGCGTAGAAGGCGTCTTCGGCCCGTCGGTGGGCCACCCGGGCCCGAACCTCGGGGGGAAGCGCCCAGAGGTCGAGCGGCCCGAGCAGCCGGGGGCCGTGCGGCTCCAGGAAGAGGAGGGATCCGCTCGGGACGTTCGTCTCGATCCACGACTTGACCCGCGTGAGGACGGGGGGCTTCCCGCGCGCGCGGAGCTCGCCCCAGCCGGAGGGCAGGGGCAGCAGGAGAAGGGGAACGGCGACCGCGAGGACGAGACCCGAGCGCACGCCGATCCCCCGGGACCGGGCGGCGAGTGCGGCCAGCCGGGTCAGCGCGTCCCCCGCCAGCACGAGGGCGCCCGGCAGGAGGGGGAGGAGGTAGCGGTCCGCCTTCATCTCCCACGTGGAGATGACGAGCGCGTACGGGACGAGAAACGACGCGATCACGATCGCGCCGGGACGGCGGCGGATGCCGGCGGCGAGGAACAGTCCTCCCCCGGCCAGGGCGAGAGCCGGGATCCCGAGCACCTTCGTCGACAGAGCGCGCAGGTAGAACACGGGCGTGGCGAGCTCCTCGCGACCGAAGTGCCCGGCCCGCATGTGAACGGCCTCCCGGTTGAAGTGCTCGAGGAAGGAGGCCGCATCCAGGAGGACGAACGGGGACGTGACGGCGAACGCGAGCCCGGCGACGACGAGAGAGCCGAGGAGCCGCCCGACCGGAGGCGCGGTCGCCTCTGCGGATCCGGCCCGTCTTGCCTCCCGGCGCGCGAGGAGATGCGCGACCGCCAACGGAAGCGCCAGCAGGGCTCCGTTGTACTTGGCCGAGGCGGACAGCCCCACGGCCAGGCCCGCGAGCAGGTGATGCCGTCGGGTCGGGGCGGAGACGATCCGCAGGGCGGACCCGAGCGCCACGGTCGCCAACAGGGTCAACGGCACGTCGACCTCGATCATCTGCGACCGGGTGACGTGGTACGGATTCGCGGCGAGCAGGAGGGCCGGCACCCACGGCGCCGCGCTCGATCCGGCCTCCCGGGACAGGCGCGCGGTCGCCGCCACGGTCCCGACCGCGCAGGCGACCGTGACGACCCGGGCCGCGACGACGAAGGGTGTCCGGTCGACGGCGTAGAGCACCGCGAGATCGAACGTGGACTCGACGGCTCCGGCCGCCCGGAGGGCGAGGTACAGGCCTCCCTGTCCGAGAAACTGCAGGTAGAAGACGAGGCTCGGATAGTGGAAGAAGTGGGGGTTCGGGTCGATCCCCTCGGATCCGCCCCAGCCCCACATCGTCCAGGCCCGGAGAAAGGGGATCGCCTCTTCGTAGAGCTCGGGAAGTCCCCAGCCGATCCCCCGGAGCCGAATCGCCGCGGCGAGGAGCAACACCCCGGCGGGAACGGCCGCCCGGCGGAGCCTCTCGAGCGCGAACATGGCGGCCTCACGGTGGGCGGAGATCGGGGCGGGGTACCCCGAGAATCCTATCCGAGCCGACGCCGGGGCGCAAATGGCCCGCCTCGTTTGACCCTGTCGGTGCCAGCCCCTATATTTCGCTCCCTCGCGTCCGCTAGCCTGCATTACTCACCAGGCTCGTCGCGCGGCTTCGCCGCTGCCGCAGCGGAGTCTGGTGAGATATGCAGGCGAGTCACGATCACCGTCCTCCGGTCTTCCTCCCGTCCGTCCGAGGTCGTCTTGTCGAGTCCTGTCATCCATGTCCGGGGCGCGCGTCAGCACAACCTTCAGGACCTCGACGTCGTCATCCCCCGCCACCGGATGGTCGTGATCACGGGGCTCTCCGGCTCCGGCAAGTCCTCGCTGGCGTTCGACACGATCTACGCCGAGGGTCAGCGTCGTTACGTCGAGAGCCTCTCCGCCTACGCCCGGCAGTTTCTCGGGCAGATGGACAAGCCGGACGTGGACTCGATCGAGGGCCTCTCGCCCGCCATCTCGATCGAGCAGAAGGGGGCCTCCCGGAATCCCCGCTCCACGGTCGGGACGATCACGGAGGTCTACGACTACCTCCGCCTGCTCTTCGCTCGGGTCGGCCACCCGCACTGTCCCGATTGCGGTCGCGCCATCGTCCGACAGACGATCGACCAGATGACCGATGCGGTGCTCGATCTCGGAGAGGGACGGCGGGTCCGGATCCTCGCGCCGCTGATCCGGGGGCGGAAGGGGGAGCACGGGTCGGTCCTGCGGGCGGCGAAGCGGGACGGTTTCGTCCGCGTCCGGGTCAACGGCGAGATCCACGATCTCGACGATCCCCCCCGACTCGAGAAGAAGAAGAGGCACGACGTGGAGGTCGTGGTGGACCGGGTGGTCGTGAAGGAGGGAGTGCGACCGCGCCTCGCCGACTCCCTCTCGACCGCGGCGAGAGTCGGCCAGGGAACGATCATCCTCGATGTCGTGGGAGGCGAGGAGACGGTCCTCTCGGAGCGTTTCGCCTGCGTCGCCTGCGGAATCGGTCTCGGGGAGATCGAGCCGCGCCTGTTCTCCTTCAACAGCCCCTACGGGGCGTGCGCGACGTGCAACGGCCTGGGCAGCCGCCTCTCGGTCGATCCCGATCTCGTGATTCCCGATCCGGATCTCTCCCTCTCGCGCGGGGCGGTGCATCCGTGGCGCGACGCCAAGAGCGGATGGTATCGCTCGATGCTCCGCTCGGTGGCCCGACACCTGGGCATCTCCCTCTCCGTCCCGTGGCGAAGGCTTCCGGCGAAGGCCAGGCGGGCCGTTCTCCACGGCACGAAGGAGGAGATCGAGTTCTCCTGGGAGGGGAGCCGGACGTCGGGCACCTACCGCGCTCCCTTCGACGGAGTCGTCCCGAGCCTGGAGCGGCGCTACCGCCAGACCGACAGCGATCGGAGCCGGGCCCTGATCGAGCGGTACATGCGCCGCATTCTCTGTCCGGATTGCGAGGGGACGCGCCTGAAGCCGGAGTCCCGTGCGGTCCGGATCGGCCGAAGGGGCATCGCCGAGGTCGCGGCGATGCAGATCGACGAGGCCGCGGAATTCCTGCGAAGGCTGAAGCTCACCCGGCGCGAGCGGACCATCGCCGGTCCGATCCTCAAGGAGATCGGCGAGCGGCTCGAGTTCCTCACGAACGTCGGCGTCGGCTACCTCTCGCTCGATCGAACCGGGAACACTCTCTCGGGGGGCGAGGCGCAGCGGATTCGGCTCGCGACCCAGATCGGATCCAGCCTCGTCGGTGTTCTCTACATTCTCGACGAGCCCTCGATCGGCCTGCACCACGTCGACAACGCGCGTCTGCTCGACAGCCTGCTGCGCCTGAGGGACCTGGGGAACACCGTGCTCGTCGTCGAGCACGACGCGGACACGATGCTCAAGGCGGATCACCTCATCGATCTGGGGCCGGGGGCGGGTCGCCACGGGGGGCGGATCGTCGCCCAGGGCACGCCGAAGCAGGTCATGCGGGTGAAGGACTCACTCACCGGGCAGTACCTGCGGGGAACTCGCTCGATCCCGGTGCCCGAGGGACGCCGGCACGCCGACCGGGGATTCCTCGAGATCGTGAAGGCCTCCGAGCACAATCTGCGGGATCTCGACGTGAAGGTGCCCATCGGGGAGTTCGTCTGCGTGACCGGGGTTTCCGGATCGGGAAAGAGCACGCTCATCAACGAGATCCTGGCGAAGGCGGCGGCGGCGGAGCTCCACTCCGCGCGGCATCGCCCCGGCGAGCACGAGGAGATCCGGGGCCTCGACCTCCTGGACAAGATCATCAACATCGATCAGTCGCCGATCGGACGGACACCGCGGTCGAATCCGGCTACCTACACCGGGGTCTTCACCGAGATCCGGAGCCTCTTCGCCGAGACGAGAGACGCGAAGGTGCGCGGGTATCGCCCGGGACGCTTCTCGTTCAACGTCCGGGGCGGGCGGTGCGAGGCCTGCGAAGGGGACGGCCTCGTGCGGATCGAGATGCACTTCCTGCCCGACGTCTTCGTGAAGTGCGACGAGTGCCACGGCGCCCGGTACAACCGGGAGACGCTCCGGATCCGGTACAAGGGCGCGAACATCAGCGACGTGCTCGAGATGACCGTGGACGACGCGCTGGAGTTCCTGGGCAACATCCCGCGCATCCGACGGAAGCTCCAGGTTCTGGCCGACGTCGGTCTCGGGTACATCCACCTCGGACAGCCGGCCACCACGCTCTCCGGCGGGGAGGCCCAGCGGGTCAAACTCGCCACCGAGCTCGCCCGACGCTCGACCGGAAGGACCCTCTACGTGCTCGACGAGCCGACCACGGGTCTCCACTTCGAGGACATCCGGAACCTCCTGAACGTGCTCCAGGTGCTCGTCGACCGGGGGAACACGGTCATCGTGATCGAGCACAACCTGGACGTCATCAAGACGGCGGACCACCTCATCGACCTCGGGCCCGACGGGGGGAACGCGGGGGGTCGCATCGTGGCGGAGGGAACGCCGGAAGAGGTCGCGAGCGCCGGGAAGTCCCACACCGGAAGGGTCCTCCGGGCCGTGCTGCCGGGCGCCTCCCGGGCGCCGGCCGGGGTCCGGAGCGGCGCGGGCCGGCGGCGCTCGACGGCGGATTCGACCGCGTCGGGGCGCGGCCGAACGGACTCCGCGAGCGACCGGGCTCCCGTCACCGGTCGGGTCTCCCGGGGGAGTTGACCGGCCGGGGCGAACGGCGATAACTTGCGAGCTTCCACGCTCCTTCGCGTCGTGAAGCCTCACGGTCGCGCATCCCGCGGAGGAGCCGGAACGGGATCACCCCGTCGTCGGTCGCGCTCCCGCGCGCCGGCCGCGCACCCGACGGAGGAGCCGGAGACCCCATGCGAGTCCTGATGATCCACGCGAGCGAGTTTTCGTTCCGCGTGACCGAGGAGACGAGCGTGGCGGCGGCGGCCGGAGACGTCGCCGAGGAGGAGAAGAGCGGCTCCTCGGGCGACTCCCTCGTCTGCTTCCTGTCGGTGGAGAAACGGGACGAGGACGCCCCGGACCGGGCGGCCGCGGCGGCGACGGCGAAGATCCTCTCTCACTACCACCGCGTGAAGGCCGAGACCCTCTGGCTCTACCCGTACGCCCATCTGTCCTCCGACCTGGCGAGCCCCCGGATGGCCCAGGACGTCCTCGACCGGATGGCGAAGGCCTGCGCGGGCGCGGAAGGCGTCCGGAGACTCGCCCGTGCCCCGTTCGGCTACTACAAGGCGTTCGACCTCCGGGCGAAGGGGCATCCGCTCTCCGAGCTCGCTTTCACCGTGACGGGCGAAGAGGCCGCGGGAGACGTCGGGGCGGACGGGGAAGAGGAGTCCCGGGCGCTGGAGGCCGAGAAGAAGCTGGGCTCTTCGTTCTACGTCCTGACCCCGGACGGCGAGGAGATCCCTCACGACGAGTTCGACTTCACCGCCCACCCGGAGTTGGCCCGGTTCCACTCGTACGAGACCGCGGGAAGCCGGATCTCCACCGAAGAGCCCCCCCACGTGCGGCTCATGCGGCAGCACGAGCTGGTCGACTACGAGCCGGGCTCGGACGCGGGGAACTTCCGCTGGTACCCCAAGGGGCTCCTGGTCAAGAGCCTGATGGAGGATCGGGCCAATCAGATCATGAACGGGTACGGAGCGATGCGCGTCGAGACGCCGATCATGTACGACTACCTCCATCCGAATCTCGCGAAGTACCTGGACCGGTTTCCGGCGCGCCAGTACGTCCTCCGCAGCGAGAAAAAGGACTACTTCCTCCGCTTCGCCGCCTGCTTCGGCCAGTACCTGATCAAGCGCGACATGCAGATCAGCTACCGCCAGCTTCCCCTGAGGCTCTACGAGCTCACGCACTACTCCTTTCGGCGCGAGCAGTCCGGAGAGCTGGCAGGGCTGCGGCGCCTGCGCACGTTCACGATGCCCGACATGCACACCCTCTGCCGGGACATCGCCCAGGCCCGGGAGGAGTTCGCCCGGCAGTTCGATCTCTCCCGGGGATGGATGACCGACATGGGCCTCCCGTTCGCCACGGGCGTCCGGGTGGTGAGGAGCTTCTACGAGGAGAACCGGGACTTCGTGTTCGACCTCGCCCGAAAGGCGGGTTCTCCGATCCTGCTCGAGGTCTGGGAGGAGCGGTTCTTCTACTTCGTGATGAAGTTCGAGTTCAACTTCGTGGACAACCACGACAAGGCCGCCGCGATGTCGACCGTTCAGATCGACGTGGAGAACTGCGCCCAGTTCGGCATCGAGTACACCGACGAGCGGGGGGAGAGGAGGACGCCGCTCATTCTCCACGCCTCGATTCCGGGAGCGATCGACCGGAATCTGTACGCCCTGCTCGAACACCAGGCCGCGCAGATGAAGGAGGGGAAGAAGGGGCGCTTTCCGTTCTGGCTCTCCCCGACGCAGATCCGCTTCGTTCCGGTCTCGGACCACCACGTTCCGTTCTGCGACGAGCTGGCGGAGGGCTGGCCCTATCGGGCCGACGTCGACGACCGGGACATGTCGATGGGGAAGAAGATCAAGCTGGCCGAGCAGGAGTGGGTCCCCTACATCGCGATCATCGGCGACCGGGAGAGGGACGGGGGGGATCTCCACGTCCGGGTCCGCGGCGAGGAGGAGTTCGTGGGGACCCGGTCCTCCCTGATCGCCCGGATGGACGAGCGCGTCGCGGACCGGCCCTTCCGGCCGCTCAACACGCCGCGCCGGCTGAGCCTCCGGCCGATCTTCGTCGGCTGATCCCGGGAGCGTGGACACTGCACAAATCGAATCTTCTCAATGGATTCGACCGATCTTCTCAACGACCGCTCGAAGCGGGGAGCTCTCCGAAGACAAATCCATTGGGACCTCGGGTCTCTTCTGCTAGCCTGTCGGGTCCGCGGAACCGGGTTTCTTCCCCGCGCCGCACGATGCCCATCCGGAAGGACCGGTTCGGAGGACTGACGTCGAATGGCCCCCGCGCCGACGCTGAAGACCCCTCTCCACGACCGCCACGTGGCCCTCGGGGCCCGGATGAGGGACTTTGCGGGGTTCTCGATGCCCGTGTCGTACGACGGGATCATCGCCGAGCACCGGAGGGTCCGAACGATCGCCGGGCTCTTCGACGTCTCCCACATGGGAGAGGCCGAGGTGCGCGGCGTCGAGGCCCAGTCCTTTCTCGATCGGGTAACCACGAACGCCATCGCCGCGATCGGGCCGTTCGAGGCGCAGTACACGCTCCTGCTGAACCGCCAGGGAGGAGTGGTGGACGATCTGATCGTCTATCGCCTCGCCGATCGGTACCTGCTCGTCGTCAACGCGGCCAACATCGCCAAGGACTTCGACTGGCTCACGAGCCGTCTTCCGACCGACGTGGACTTCCGGAACGTCTCCGACGAGACGGCTCTCCTGGCCTGGCAGGGGCCCCGGGCCGCCGAGATCCTCGGTCCGCTCGTGGACGTTGATCTCACGGGGATCCCCTCGTTCGGGATCGCCAAAGCCCGCCTGGCGGACGTGTCGGTGATTCTCGCCCGCACCGGGTACACGGGGGAGGACGGCTTCGAGATCTTCACTGCGGCAGACAGCGCCGGGGCGGTGTGGGACGCCATTCTGTCCGCGGGGAGTCCCCGCGGGGCGGGTCCCGCCGGGCTCGGCGCGCGGGACACCCTGCGGCTGGAGAAGCAGTACCGGCTCTACGGGCAGGACATGGACGAATCGGTGAGCGGTCTCGAGGCGGGTCTCGGCTGGGTGATCCGTCTGGAGAAGGGCGAGTTCATCGGCCGGGACGCGCTCCTGGCCCAGAGGGAGGCGGGGGTACCCCGGACCACGATCGGGCTGCAAGTTACGGAGCGGGGTCGGCACGTTCCCCGGTCCGGGCAACCGGTGCGGTTCGACTCCGAGACGGTCGGGGAGGTCACCAGCGGCACATTCAGTCCGACTCTCGAGAAGGGGATCGCTCTCGCCCGCGTCGAGAAGCGGATCGCGAAGGAGAAGGAGTTCGCGATCCGCATCCGGGATCGGGACGTACGGGCGGAGAAGGTCCGGAAGTCGTTCGTATAGGAGCAACGTCCCACGGGACGGAAAGGCGAATCGATGAACATCCCTCAGGAACTCCGGTACACGAAGGAGCACGAGTGGGTCCTCCTCGACGACGGTGTGGTGATCATCGGCATCACCGATTTTGCGCAGACCGAGCTCGGGGATATCGTCTACGTGGAGCTCCCCACCGTGGGTACCGAGCTCGCCGCGATGGAGGCCTACGGAAACGTCGAGTCCGTGAAGAGCGTGTCGGACCTCTACTGTCCGGTCGCCGGGACCGTGGCCGACATCAACACGCGACTGGGCGATTCCCCCGAGCTGATGAACAGTGATCCCTACGGAGAGGGGTGGCTGATCCGGATGGAGCCGAAGGATGTCTCCGAGGTGTCCCAGCTCCTCACCCCCGAGGAGTACGCGGACTACATCGGGGCGGAGGCCGAATGACCGCGTTCGTACAGCACAGCCCGGAAGACCGACGCGCGATGCTCGAGACGATCGGAGTCTCCTCCTTCGAGGAGCTCGTGGCGGAGATCCCCGCCGCGGTCCGCCACCCGGGTCCGCTCCCGGTCCCTGAGGGTCTCTCCGAGCCGGAGACGTTGGGGCGCCTCCGGGAGCTGGCGGAGCGGAACCGGAGCGGCGAGGAGTTGATCTGCTTCGCGGGGGGCGGCGTCTACGACGTCTGTGTCCCGGCCGCCACCGCCGCGATCGTGTCCCGCCCCGAGTTCGCGACGAGCTACACGCCTTACCAGGCGGAGGTCAGCCAGGGCACGCTCCAGGCGATCTACGAGTTCCAGACGATCGTGGCGCGGCTGACGGCTCTCGACCTCGCGAACGCCTCCATGTACGACGCGGCGACCGCCCTCGCCGAGGCGGTGCTCCTGGCCGCGAGCGTCCGCCCGGGAAACCGGGTCCTGCTCTCCCCCCATCTCCATCCCCATCACCGCGAGATTCTCGAGACGATTCTCGAGCCGGCCGGGCTCGATCGGATCGAGCTTCCCGCCCGGGGACTGCGGACCGACGTATCCGGCCTCACGCCCGACGTCCTCGAAGGTGCGGTTGCGGTCGTCCTGCAGCACCCGAACTGGTACGGGGCGCTCGAGGACGTCCGTCTCACCGGTGCTTCCCTGGAGGGCGAGGACCGCCCGCTCTACATCGCGTCGGTGGATCTCTCCTCCCTCTCGATCCTGGAACCCCCCGGCGACTACGGGGCTGATCTGGCCGTCGGAGACGTGCAACCTCTCGGGGTCCCCATGAGCTGGGGCGGACCGGGCGCGGGCGTGCTGGCGGCCCGCCGCGACTACCTTCGGAGAATGCCCGGACGGATCGTGGGGATGGGACGGGACTCCCGCGGCCAGCGGGCGTTCACGTTGACGCTCCAGACGCGGGAGCAGCACATTCGCCGCGCGCGGGCCACGTCGAACATCTGCACGAACCAGTCGCTGATCGCGCTCGCCGCCACGGTGACGACCACGCTCCTGGGGGAGACCGGCCGGCGTCTCGCCGCCACGCTGTCGGCCGAGAAGGCGCACGCTCTCGCGGATCGGCTCGCCGAGGTCCCGGGGGTGAGCCTCGCCGATCCGGACGCGCCGTTCTTTCGGGAGTTCGCGTTGCGCCTGCCCGAGGGACGGAGCGGGGAGGAGGCTCTGCGCACCCTGATCGCGGCCGGGTTCCTGGGGGGCATACCGCTGGACCCCCTGCCGGGGGGAGGGTCGGGACTCCTGGTCGCCGTGACCGAGAAGCGGCTCGAGAACGAGATCGAGGAATACGCGAAGGCGTTCCGTTCGGTCGTCACCGGGGTCACGGCTCCCGAGGCGTTGCCGGTCGCGTCACGGAGCGACCGATGAGCCCCCCGAGCGATCGGGCGCCCGGCGCGGGGTCCGGGGGGGAGGAGCTCGACGTGGTGGAGCCCACGATCTTCGAGCTCTCCCGCTCGGGGCGCCGCGGCTTCCGTCTGCCGGAGGAGAGGGACGCGGGAAGACGACCGCACGGCATCGCGGAGCGCTTCCTCCGCACCCGGCCCGCCAATCTGCCCGAGAACGCGGAGCTGGCGGTGATCCGGCACTTCACCCGTCTCTCGAATCTGAACCACCACATCGAGCGGGAGATGTACCCCCTCGGCTCCTGCACGATGAAGTACAACCCGAAGATGAGCGAGGTCGCCGCCTCCTATCCCGGGTTCCGGGACCTCCATCCCCACCAGCCGGACGAGCTCTCTCAGGGGGCCCTGGCGCTCATGGTCGACCTTCAGGAGCGGCTCGCCGCGATCACCGGTATGCACGCGATCTCCCTCCAGCCCGCGGCCGGGGCCCAGGGGGAGCTGACGTGCCTCTTGATCGCGCGGCGCTACTTCCTCGATCGGGGAGAGAACCGCAAGAAGGTGATCGTTCCGGACAGCGCCCACGGCACGAACCCGGCGAGTGCCGCCTTCGCCGGCTTCACTTCGGTCGAGGTCCCCTCGGATCCGCGCGGAGAGATCGACTTCGAGAGGCTGGTCGACGTCGTCGACGACGATACCGCCGTGATGATGATGACGCTTCCGAACACGCTCGGGCTGTTCGAGTCGAAGGTCCTCGAGATCGCGGAGGTCGTTCACCGGGCGGGCGGGCTGCTCTATCTGGACGGCGCGAACTTCAACGCGATCGTCGGGATGATGCGTCCGGGCGACGTGCCGTTCGACTTCCTCCACCTGAACCTGCACAAGACGTTCGCCACTCCCCACGGCGGCGGCGGGCCGGGGGCGGGTCCCATCGGGGCGTCCGAGGAGCTGGCGCCGTACCTGCCCGCCCCGATGCCCTCCCGCCGGGAGGACGGAACGTTCTTCCTCGACCGGGATCGTCCCAGGAGCATCGGACGCGTGCACGGCCATCACGGGAACTTCGGGATCCTCGTGCGGGCCTACGCATACCTCCTCTACCACGGATGTGACGGGCTGACCGAGATCTCGCGGGGTGCGATCCTGGGGGCGAACTACCTGATGCGGCGGCTCGCGAGCCGGTTCGAACTGCCGTTCGATCGCCCGTGCATGCACGAGTTCGTCCTCTCGGGCGCCCGGCAGAAGGCGCACGGCGTCCGGACGCTGGACCTCGCCAAGCGTCTGCTCGATCACGGTTTCCACCCTCCGACGATCTACTTCCCCTTGATCGTGGACGAGGCGCTCATGGTCGAGCCGACGGAGTCGGAGAACCTGGAGACGCTCGATCGGTTCGCGGAGGCCCTGCTCGAGATCGCGAGTGAGGTCGAGGAGGATCCGGAAAGGGTCCGAACGGCGCCGCACGAGACTCCG
>JALGZR010000220.1 GCA_025774805.1 bacterium | reverse complement strand
AGAACAAGGCGCACGAGCGGGCGGCCACGACGAAGAGCCAGGCGGACGAGCATCTCGCGAAGGCCGAGGACATCCTGTCCAAGGATCGGTACGCGAGGGTCAAGGCGGAAGAGAAGGCCCGCCATGCCACCGACGCCTACAAGCACACGCTCCGGATCTGCAACCAGGTCGCCGAGCTGGAGCGCGACCGGAAGAACGCGCCGGAGCGGTTGATCCTCGGCTACGAAGCGGAGATCGCGAAGGTGGCCAAGGCCGTCGGGGTCGAGGCGAAGTTCTCGGAAGGCGTGTCGCCGGTCACGGACAAGATCGTCGGGGCCACGGCCCGCGTGTCGAAGGATCGCGATGGCCTGAAGGCGCAGCTCGACAAGCTCGAGACCGACGTGGAGTCGGCGCGGGCGCGGGTGGCCACGCTGAGCGGCCGCGACGCCACGCTGCAGCAGAAGGAGAAGCACGAGCTGAAGATGCAGGAGGTCCAGGCCGTCTTCAAGCGCGAGGAAGCGGACGTGCTCCTGCGCGGCAACCAGATGATCATCCGGCTCTACGCCCTGAGCTTCCCGGTGGGTTCCTCGGAGATCCGTCCGGAGAACTTCATCCTCCTTTCGAAGATCCGGAAGGTGCTCGCGGAGTTCCCGAAGTCGAGGCTCGTGATCGAGGGTCACACGGACTCGACCGGGAGCACGGAGAGGAACCAGACGCTGAGCCAGGCGCGGGCGAACGCCGTTCGGGAGTACCTGCTCGCGAACATGGCGGTGAACCAGTCCCTCGTCACTTCCGTGGGGTACGGTCCGAACCGGCCGATCGCGAACAACGAGACCGCGGAAGGCCGGGCGAAGAACCGCCGGATCGACCTCACGCTGGATCTCTCCGAGAGCTAGACACGCGGGAATCCGCGCGGCCTCTCCCGAAGCATCTCGCCGGGCATCGGAGAGGGAGAGGTCGCGCGTCCGGGGGTCGCGTCGCCGGCGGGGCCCCTCCGGAATCCGAAGGGAGACCGTACGATGCGAATCAAGATCGCCGTCGGGGCCGTGCTGACGCTGCTCGTGGGGGCGACGATCGTGGGCGTGCAGAACACCGACGTCGTCCAGCTCCAGTTCCTCTTCTGGGACACGAGCGTCTCGCTTCTCCGGGTGGTGCTGGGGAGCGTGATCCTGGGGTTCGTCGCGGGGTTCGTGGCGGCGCTCGTGACCCGTCGGAAGGTGCTCTCGTAGGCTCGACGATCCCCGCGGGCTCTGGCACGATGAGCCCGCCGCCGGAGAGCCCCGGTCGGCACGCACCCGAGTCCACGGGAGGCCTCCGATGATCACGGAGAAGATGCGACCCCGGCGGAAGTTCGCCGCCGGGGCGCCCCCCGGGACGCTCCACGTCGATCCGAACGCGCCGCGGCCCCTCGTGAGCATTCTGGCCTACGGTCCGGGGGACATCGAGGAGAGCCGGCCCGAGAGCCTCGACGAGATCCGGGACGCCCTCTCCCGGTTCCAAGTGACCTGGGTGAACGTGGACGGTCTCGGGGACCTCGAGACGCTGACCCGGATCCAGGACATCTTCGGCCTTCACCGTCTGGCGCTGGAAGACGTGGTGAACGTGCACCAGCGGCCGAAGGCGGAGCTCTACGAGGACCACCTCTTCGTCGTCGCCCGGATGCCGCGTCTCGGGGCGGAGCTCGCCACCGAACAGTTCAGCCTCTTCCTGGGCAAGGGGTACGTGCTCACGTTCCAGGAGACGCCCGGCGACTGCCTGGACTCGGTACGCGAGCGGATTCGCAACGAGCGGCCCCGCATCCGCGCCGGGGGTCCGGACTACCTCGCGTACGCGATCCTCGACGCGGTCATCGACGCGTACTTCCCGCTGCTGGAAGGGATCGGTGATCGGCTCGAGGGTCTCGAGAGCGAGATCCTGCGGCGCCCCCACTCGTCGCAGGTGCCGATCCTGCACGACCTGAAGCGGGATCTCATGAACCTGCGGCGCTACGTCTGGCCGTTGCGGGAGGTGCTCGCCGGGTTCGTCCGCGAGGAGTCGCCGCTCATCACCGAGGCCACGAAGCTCTACCTGCGCGACTGCTACGATCATACCATCCAGATCATGGATCTCCTCGAGTCCTACCGGGACGTGGCTTCCGGCCTGATGGATCTGTATCTCTCGAGCATCAGCAACCGCATGAACGAGGTGATGAAGGTCCTCACGATCATCGCGACGATCTTCATCCCGCTCGGGTTCATCGCGGGGCTGTACGGAATGAACTTCAATCCCGAGATCTCCCGCTGGAACATGCCC
>JALGZR010000033.1 GCA_025774805.1 bacterium | reverse complement strand
GGATCCGCCGAGGGCGGCGGCGATGCGGACCACGCGAGCGCGGCGGCGATTCGATGGCACGGACTCCTCCTCGGTTCCGCCTCTTCCCGGAATTGGTCCGATTCTCCCGGGGGGATCGTAGACTGTAAAGGGGCGCCTCCCGAAAAACCCCGACGGACCGGAGAGATCGACTTGGACATTCCGCTGAGGTACGGAGACGGCACGACGATTCTGACGGTTCCGGGTCGAAACGTGTCGGGGGTCTACCGGCCCCGGCCCCCCGCGGCGGCCGGCGCGGAGGGTCTCCTGCGAGATCTTCCCGAGCGGGCGGGAGCGGAAGCCCTGCGCCGTGCCTCCCGGGACCGATCGGTCCTGTTCCTCGTGACGGACGCCACCCGGGGGGAGCCGCACGGAGAGATCCTCGCGACCGGACTGAAGTGTCTCGACCGACCGCGCCGCCTGACCGTGGCCATCGCGACCGGATCCCACCGGGCCGACACCGCCGGCAACCGGCGGATCGTCGAGGAAGCCCGGGAGGCGGCACGCCGGGCGGGAATGCCGCTCGAGCCGGTCGTCGTGCACGACGGCCGAGCCGCGCGCTTCACGGACCACGGCCCGACGCGGAGAGGGACCCCGATCCTCCTCTCCGACGTGCTTGACGGAGCGGAGGTCCTCCTCGCCGCCGGTGACATCCGACATCACTACTTCGCCGGCTACTCGAATCCGACGAAGAACGTCCTCCCCGGCATCGCCGCGTTCGAGACGATCGAGCGCAACCACAGCCTCTCGCTCGAGCCCGACTCGACGTTCGGACGCCATCCCTGGCACCCCGTGCCGGCGCGTCGGACGAACCCGGTGGCGGAGGACATGATCGAGGCGTTCGACCGCGCGGTGGGGGATCGTCCCTGCTTCGCACTCGTGACCGTGTCGTCGGGCGGGATCCCCGCGCACGCCGAGCTGGGCCCGATCCGCGAGGTGGTGGCGCGCGGGTTCGGGGTCGCCGATCGGCTCTCCAGTCACCGCGTCCCGAAGACGATGCGCATGGTGGTCTCGGCCGGCGGGGTTCCCATGGACACGACACTCTACTTGAGTCAGCGCGCCATCGAGTTGACCCGCAGCGCCGCGGCAGACGGCGCCGAGATCCTCCTTCTCGCGGAGTGTCGCGACGGGATCGCCGACGGGGAGTCGGCCCTGCGGAACTTCTACCACGAGCTCACGCGTCCGCTCGACGAGGTGCTCACCCGGATTCGCTCCGGGTACCGTCTCTATCAGCACAAGGCGTACAAGTTCGCGGAGCTCCTGAAGCGCATCGGGCGCCTCCACCTGACGAGCCGGCTTCCGGAGGAACAGGTGCGCGCGGCTCACCTCACCCCCGCTCCCGATCCGGCCCAGCTCGTCGAGCGGTGGATCCGGGAGGACCCGGAGGTCGGGATCACGTTCTTCGACGAGGCGAACCGCCTGTGCATCCTCGAGGAGAGCGGACCGTGACTCCCGCCGCCCTGTCCCGGCGGAGTCTGCTGAGCCTCGGCCTGCTCCTCGGCGCCGCGCTCGGGGCCATCGCCGGGGTCGCGGAAGCGGTCCTTTCCCCGCTCGGGGAGCCGCTCCGGATTCCCTTCGCGATCGGGGTCGACGGGCTCCTGGGCGTGGCGTGGGGGCTCGCCGTCGCTCTGTTTCTGCTTCCGATCGCGGCGATTCGCCGTCGGGGGGCCGCCCCGGCCTGCGGAGTCCTGTTCGCGGTCGTCACGTTTCCCGCATTCGCCGCGGCTCTCGGCCTCCTGGCGAACCGGGGTCTGTTGCGAGGCACCCACTTCCTGAGCCCCGTGAGCCTCGTGATCGACGGGGTGGCCGTGATCGTCGCCGTTCTCCTCGCCGTGGGGGCGGGCCGGGCCCTCCGCGGATGCGTGGGGCGGATGCCCGGGGCGCGCCCGCCGGGGTCGGGCGCGGCGCTGGCGGCGGTGCTCCTTCTCGCGGCGGCCGCCGTCCTACCGGGGACGCGACTCGAGCGGGGCCGGCCGGGGGCGGACGTCCCTCCCCTCGTGCTCGTCTCCATCGACACACTTCGCCCCGATCGTCTCTCGGGGGGCGGCTTTCCCGAGGGCACCTCCCCCGAGATCGATCGCCTCTGCGCCGAGGGCCTCCTCTTCACCGAGGCGGTCGCGGCCTCTCCCGGATCGGCGGCGTCTCACGCGGCGCTCCTCACCGCTCGCTATCCGGTCTCGAACGGGGTCTGGGCGAACTTCACGATTCTGGACGAGTCGGTCACGACGCTGGCGGAGGTCCTCCGGGAGCGCGGGTACCGCACCGGGGGGTTCGTCACGAACACCTTCCTCGGCCGGCGTTTCGGTTTCGATCAGGGCTTCGACGTCTACGTCGAATCCGGCGTCGTGGAGCGGTTGGAGGAGCCGAGTCGGGCCGCGCTCTGGCGCAGCCTCGCGCTGGTCCAAATCATCGACCGGATTCGAGGTCGGTACCAGATCGGCTACGACCCGAGCTTCGAGACCGCCCTCGCCTGGCTCGCGGAGAGCGATCGGCCGACGTTCTGGTTCGTCCATCTCATGGACGTCCACTCCCCCTACGTCCCCCCCCACCCCTACGGTCCCCGCTTCGGGGCGGACCCGTCGGCCGGAGGAGACACCACGCTCAAACGCAACCGTTTCGGGTGGCGGCCGTCCGAAGAGGCCTACCTCGCGGAGATCCGTTTCGCCGACGCCAAGATGGGAAGGCTCCGCCGGCGACTCGCCGAGCTCGGACGCCTCGACCGATCCGTCCTGGTGCTCACGACCGATCACGGAGAGAACCTGAAGGACCACGAGCCCCACTACTCCCACGGGGCGACCCTGTACGACGCGACGCTGCGCGTTCTCTCCGCGGTCCGGGCGCCGGGCCGCATGCCCCCCCACCGGATGGTGGGGGAGGTCTTCGAAAACGTGGACGTCCTTCCCACGCTCTTCTCTCTGCTTGACTGGGACCTCCCCCCCGAGTGGGAGGGACGCTCGTTCCACCCGAGCCCCCCCGCCCGGGACGGGGTCACCGTGTCCCAGCTCAACCGGGACTTCGCGGTTCGGGCCCGCGACTGGAAGATCCTGCTTCTGGACACGGGAGAACGCCGGCACCACCGCCTGGACCTCGACCCGGGGGAGAGGACGACTCATCCGCTGACCGCGGAGCGGATCGCGGAGGTGGAGACGTTCTGGGCCGCGTGGATGGCCGAGACGGCGACTCCCCTCTACTTGGAACAGGCCCGATCGATCGCTCCCGAGGATCTCTCCCCCGAGGTGGTCCGGAAGCTCCGTGCCCTCGGCTACGTCGACTGACCGCTCCGGATCGCCCCCGGCCGCCCGGCCGCGGAGGCCGAGGCCGGGGAGCCGGGGAACCCGCGAGACGACAACGGGTTCCAATCGCGATGTCCGCCCGCCCCGGAATGGCGGGTTCGTTCCGGGGCGAATCGGGTACACTCGAAGGGAGTCCACCCCGCCGCCGGAGGGCGCCGGAATCGTGGCGACTTCCGGACGTCGGGGGGCAGCCCCGACGGAGAGGTCCGAATGAGCCGAACCCAACATCTCCCCTCCCACCTTCGAGGCGCTCCCGCCGGCCGGCGGTGGAAAGCGGCCGGTCTCCTCCTCCCCCTGGCCTGGATTCTCGCGGCGGTTCCTCTGTCCGCGAAAGAGCCGACCCCGGGGTCCTGGGTCCGCGTCAGTCTCGACGCGGAGGACCCGAACGTGCAGACGGTGACGCAGGAATCGCAGGACGTGCTCGAGTTTCACGTCTTCATGGAAGGCCCCTCTCCCGTGCGGGGAATCGACTACGGCCTGACGATCGAGGGGGGCGAGTTCGTCGCGTACACCGTCGCCATGGATCGAGGATGGGTCACCCTCCCGATCCCGAACGCGTTCCCCGGCTCCATCGGTCAGGTCTTGAGCGGCCCCGACTGTCCCGGGGGTCCAATCCGCGTCGGAAAGGTCCTCGTGCGACCCGACGAGCCGGGAGGAGTCGTCACCGTCGATGCGACCCGTTCGGCCTGGTCCTCGAACGCGACCCTGATCGACTGTGACAATCGGGCGATCCAGGGCTTCGTGGCCTTTCCCGCCCGCGTGAACGGACGTCCCGATCCCCCGCACGTGGTCTGGGGAAAGAGGGGCCCGCCCCGCGCGCAGGAGGACCCCGACACCTCCCGGGCCGAGGCCTCTCCGTCTTCGTCCCCGCCGGAAGGGTCGTGATCGGCCGACCCGAGGCGCGGCGACGGATCACCCCACTCGCGCTCGGACTCTTCTTCGGGGAAGCGGCCGCGCTCGGCGGGACCGGGCCGGTCGCCGCGTCTCCTTCCGAGGGGGAGTTCGACCGGAGCTCGATCGAACGGATCGAGGATCTCGTCGAGGACTTCGCGAACAGCCTCCACGAGTTCTCCTTCGCGCTGAAGACGCGCGATCTGGCGGCGGTGGAGACGCGACTCGCGCCCGACTTCACCGGGACCGACGTCCCGATCGCGGACGGGCCGGCAAAGCCGATCGTCCGCTGGATCGAGAAGCGTCCGGTGCGCGAGCCCCGGCGCGGCCTGGACCGGGAGGCGTTCCTGGAGGCCTGGGCGGACCACCTCTCCCACTTCGAGTCGATCGAGGACGTCCGCATCAAGATCAAGGGGGCCGACGTCCGCGAGAGAGATCCGGTCGAGGCCGATGCCCGCATCAAGTTCTTCTGGCTCGGCCGGAACGGGAAGGGCTATCGGGAGTGGATCAAGGGGAACGGCCGGGCTCGCGCCCGCCGGCGCGGTCCCGCCGACTGGGTGCTCCATGCCTTCGAGATCGAGAACCTCCAGGCCAAGACGGCCGCCACCGATCTGTTCGTCGAAGTGGCCCTTCCCGCGGGAACCGACCACGCCGTTCCGCCCTGGGGGACGCCGGGGAACCAGGTCTTTCTCGCCCGCGGAGTCGCCACCTCCGACGTCGACGGGGACGGCCTGATCGATCTCCTCGTGACCGGAGGCCACGAGAACTTCCTGTACCGCAACCGCGGAGACGGAACGTTCGAAAACGTGGCCGCCGAGGCGATGATCGGGATCACCCCCACCGCCAACGCGCCGCTGTTCCTCGACTTCGACGAGGACGGAGACGAGGACCTGTTCCTGGCCGCCATCGGAACCCAGATGCTCTTCGAGAACCGCCTCGTGCCCGAGGGGAAACTGATCTTCGAGGACGTCTCCTTGGAGTCCGGCGTCTCCGTTCCCGCCCACGGGTACTCCGCGCTCGCCGCGGACGTGAACGGAGACGGACGCCCGGACGTCTTCGTGTGCTCCTACAACGAATACGGGCGGATCATGCCGAACTCGTGGAGCGACGCCACGAACGGCACGCCGAATCTCCTCTTTCTCAACCGTGGGGACGGGACGTTTCGGGAGGTGGCCCGCGAGTGGGGGGTCTCCGATCCGCGGTGGACCTACGCCGGTCAGTTCGGTGATCTCACCGGGGACGGCCGCATCGATCTCTACGTCGCGAACGACTTCGGGCGGAACGCGTTCTACGTGAACGAGGGGACGCGATTCCGGGAGGCCACCGAAGAGTACGGGCTCCAGGACACGGGGAACGGCATGGGCGTCTCCCTGGGAGACTTCGACAACGACGGCGGTATCGACGTCCACGTCACGAACATGTCCTCCACGGCCGGCAACCGCATCCTGAAGATGGTCTTTCCCGAGGGGGTGGGCACGCCCGAGTACGCCCGGACTCTCGCGAAGATCGCGGCGGGGAACACGCTCTTCCGCAACGTCGGAGGCCGGTGGGAGAACGTGGCGGCCTCCGTCGGCCCCTTCTCGGCCGGGTGGGCGTTCGGGGGGGGATTCATCGACTTCGACAACGACGGCTGGGAGGATCTGCACACGCCGAACGGCTTCATCTCCGGCAAGGGGCTGAAGGACACCTGAAGCCTCTTTTGGCGCCACGTGCTGGCGTCCTCGGAGGAGCGGGAGGAGGCGGGCAGCGGGGAGTACCAGGATCGGCACTTCGCCAAGATTCTCGGCGAGGGGTTCTCGTTCAGTGGTCACGAGCGCGACAACGTCCACCTCAACCGCCGGGGCGAGGGATTCCTGGACATCTCCGGCCTGTCGGGAATCGATTCGGAGACCGACGGCCGGGGCGCCGTCTACGCCGACTTCGACAACGACGGTGACTACGACATCTTCCTCACGGCGCTCCAGGGCAAGGCCCATCACCTCTTCCGCAACCTCGTCGGGCAGGACGACGGATTCCTGCGCGTGACGCTGGAAGGCACGCAGAGCGGTCGGAACGCCTACGGCGCGGTCGTCCGCGTCAAGACCTCGCAGGGCGTTCTCACGAAGATCAAGGCGGGCGGCTCCGGCTTCGTCTCCCAGAGCGACCCGCGGCTGATCTTCGGCCTGGGAGACGACGCCCGGGTCGAATGGGTCGAGATCGTCTGGCCGTCGGGAACGCGCGAGCGCCTCGAGGACATCCCCGCGCGCACCTCGATCACGGTTCGGGAGGGCGAGGGATCGTACGACGTGATCCGGGAGAGGAAGTTCGATCTCCCCGATCCCGTGTCCGGGGAGGAGGCGCTCGAGACTCTCCTCGCGATCCGGCCGGGTGACCGGTTTCCCGACCTCCCGCTCCTCACGGTCGGCGGGGAGAGCACGCGGCTCGCCGCCGTCCGCCGTACCGGCCGCCACACCCTGGTCAATCTGTGGGCCACCTGGTGCGTTCCCTGTCGGCGCGAGATGCCGGAGCTCGAAGCCCTCGTCCCGGAGCTCGAGCGCAACGGTCTCGACGTGATCGGGCTCAGTCTCGACATGGGCAAGGACCGGAAGAAGGTCCCGCGCACGATCCGCAAGCTCGGCGTGACCTACCCCATCTTCCTCGCGGAGGAGACGGTCTTCTCCCGTCTGTTCACCGGCGAGGAGATCCTCGTCCCGCTGAACTTCGTGATGGATGGAGACGGGGTCGTCGTCGACGTGTTCAAGGGCTGGTCGGAGGGGGCGCGGCGGAGGATCGAGTCGCTCTTGCCCGCCTCGGCCGCGGCGCGCGCCGGACCGTGACGTTCTCCGGGACTCGGGTCTCCTCCGACAGGGGGCGCGCCCGTCGTCCCGCCCGCTCGGCGAGGATCTCTCCCAGAATCGACACCGCGATCTCCTCGGGCGTCTCGGCCCCGATGTCGAGCCCGATCGGAGATCGCACCGCCTCGAGGCGATCCGGCGGGTAGCCGTCCTCCCGGAGGTTCTTCAGCAGGAGCCTCGCCTTCCGGCGCGACGCGATCACTCCCACGTAGGCCGGCTCCCGGTCGTCGTTCAGCACGAGCCGGAGACATGCCTCGTCCGTCTCGTGGCAACGCGTCACGATGACGACGTAGTCGTTCTCTTCCAGCGGGAAGTCGAGACGGGCGTATCCCCCCTCGGCGTGAACGACTTCGTCGACTTCCGCGAAGCGCTCCCGGCTCGCGAACTCCCTCCGGTCGTCGATGACGGCCACCCGGAACCCGGTCGCCTTCGCGAGCCGAGACACCGGGACGGCGACATGGCCTCCTCCGAACAGCACGACGCGGGCCGGCGGGCGGTGGACGTCGATGAACACCTCGACCTCACCGCCGCAGGTCTGTCCGGTCGCGTGATCCCCCGACGGCAGGAACCGGTAGCACTTGATCCCCGACTCTCCGGTGGCGATCGCCGTCCGCGCGTCTTCGATGACGAGGGCTTCGAACGGTCCACCCCCGAGCGTGAAGTCGATTCGGCCGTCCGCGCGGACGATCATCTTCGCCCCGATCTTCCGCGGGGTCGATCCCCGACTGGAGACGATCGTCGCCACGGCGAGGGGGTTCCCCGCCCGAAGCGCCTCTCCCAGCGTGTCCAGGAAGTCCCTCACGTCCGTTCTCCGCACCGGGGTGGTCCCGACGGCGTTCCGACGGCGGCACGCGGCGACGGTTGGCCCGGAGGTCGACGCGCCCACCCGCCTGAGTGACCTCCATTATGCGGGCGCCCGAACGTCGCCGGTAGCCTTTCCTGCCCGGAGCGCGCTCACCGGAGAAGCGTCACCTTCTCGATCGCGTGGAAGCCCGGGGCCCGGAATCGCGCGAAGTAGATCCCGCTCGCCACCCGGGCCCCTCTCGAATCGCGACCGTCCCAGACCGCCCGGTGAGATCCCGCCGTCCGCTCGCCGCGGAGCACGGTGATCAGGTGCCGCCCCGCCGCGTCGTAGACGTCGAGCGAGACGACGGCCTCCCGCGGAAGATCGAATCGGAACGTGGCCCGGTCCCGGGAGGGATTCGCACCGCTCCGGGCGAAGCGAATCGTCGTCGGGGCGGGCTTGACGGGAGAGGCAGGAACGCCCTCGGCGGCGACGTTCGCGGTGTCGTGCACCCCGGGAGAGTAGTTCGGGATCTCGTCGTAGGAGAAGAAGGCGTAGCGGTAGACGAGGCCGGGCCGGACCTGGGTGTCGAGGTAAGGGGTGACGGAGTGGTCGATGTCGTCGCTCACGACGACCCGAATCCCGTGGGTCGGAGTGGATCCCACCGGATAGGTCGAGCCGTCGGTGGGGGTCCAGGTGATCGGCAACTTGGAGCGCACGACGAGGGTTCCCGCCCGATCGGCGTCCCCGGCCCGGATCCAGGTCAGGGCGACGGTGCTGTCGTTCACCGCGCTCGCGGACGCGGCCGCGGGATCGGCCGGGGGCCGGGTGTCGAAGCCGACGATCGTGTACTCCTGGGGACCGTCGGGAACACTCGTCCCGAAGACCCATGCGGTCCACTCGCCCGCTTCCGGGGAGGCGACCAGGACCTGCTCCACGTTGTCCAGGCGGTTGTATCCGGGAACCGCGGGCGCGTCCGGGTCCTCCGGATCGAGCACGAACGGCAGGAAGGAGCCCGCCGTCGGAGCGAAGAGCATGAGATCGAGGTCGTTGACGAGCGCCGTGTCGGCCAGCTCGGCCCCGGGCGGATCGTCCCAGACCATCGTCACTCGCAGCGTATCGGCACCCGAAGGCACCCAGAATGACCACACGTCGGACTGCTGATGACCTACCGCATCCTCCAGGGTGGTGGCCGTGCGGAGGGCGACGTCGCTCGCCTCGACGTCGATCGCCCCGAGGCCGAAACGGTAATCCGGTCCGACCTCGTATCGATCGTGGGCGAAGCCGCCGAGGAGCGCCTTCGCGGTCGCCGGCCGCGGATCCCCGGGAAAGCGCGCCCGCCAATCCCCGACCAGCAGTGCAATGGCCCCGCTCACCACGGGGGTCGCCTGACTCGTGCCGCATCGAGCGAAATATCCCCCCGGAACCACCCCCGTCGTCGTGGACGTGATTCCGAAGTCCCCGAACAGCTGACACCCGGGTGCGGTCATGTCCGGCTTCATCCGGCCGTCATCCGTCGGCCCCCAGTTGGAGAAGCCGGTCATCGCCGACGCCATGTCCGAGAAGTGCGCGCCGACCGTGATCACGTTCTTCGCGGTGCCGGGGGGGGGCATCGTCCAGTACCCCCCCAGGGTGTCCTTGCCGCAGATGCCGTCGTCCCGTTCGTTGCCGGCCGCGAACACGATGGAGACGGGCTTGCCGAAGATCCCCCGCACGATCGCGTCGTACTCAGGGGCGTCGCTCCCGTAGTCCCCGAAGAGATCGCAGTTCGAGTCGTCGACCGGATAGCGCCACGAGTTCGTCGACACGTCGATGCCATAGGTGTTGATCGCGGTGAAGGACTCGATCAGGTGATCCTCCACGTCCCAGGCGAAGAGCGTCGCGGCGGGGGCGACGCCGCGCCACTGAAAAGGCGTTCCCCCGTGGTTCACGCTGTTCACTCCGGTTCCCACCGCGACCCCCGCCACATGGGTCGAGTGCGGGGAGAGGAACATTCCGTCCAACGGCGTCACCCGACCGGCGAGATCCGGATGCAGCGTATCCGGCCGATCGTCGTCCCACATGCCGAGCACCACGCCCGTCCCGTCGAGGCCGAGCTGGTGGAGCGGTTCGATGGCCGCGTTCACCCGCATGCCGTCGTTGGCCATGGCCGGCAGGGGCGGAATCGGCTCGATCCACCGAACGTCGTCGAGAGCGGACAGGAGCTCGAGCGCCGAGGACGGAATCTCCACGTCGAGCACGCCGAGGAGAGCCGCCTCGGAGAGGATCCGACCCCCCGCCCCTCGAACCGCCGCCCGGACCGTCTCCAGCGACGCATCCTGGAATGCCTTGACCCGAAGTCCGACCGGCGCCCCCCCGTCCCGCGAGGATCGGGAGAGAGCGGCCTCGAGCTCGGGGCTTCTGCGATCGCCGGAACGGAGATCCCACACCTTGGTGATCCGCCGGGGGAGCCGCCGCTCCCGCACCAGGTCCACGGGAAGGGACGCCAGCCAGAGATCGCCGTCGATCGAGCGGAGGAGGCGCACCTCCCCCGAACGGGATCCCGGGGCCCGGCCGCCGGGCGCCCGGACCACGGCGTGGATCCGGGACGAGTCGAGCGTCCGGGCGCGATCCACCAGACTCGACTCGAAGGGCTCCGGTCCCTCCGGGAGCTTCCGTGTCCGCAGGGCATCACTCGGCGTCGGCGCGGCGAGGACGAGACTGACCAGAGGAAGGACGATTCGTGCGAATCGGGCGCACCGGCTCAAAGGCAAGGGGTCTTCTCCGAGGGGCGGACGCGAGGACCGGAACCAGAGAACAGCCCGGGAGATCGGGGGACCGGTTCCACCCCCACCATTCTAACGATTCGCCCGGCCTTCTCACAACCGCCCCGGCCGCAATTCGTCCGACTGTCGTGGGTGGAAAGGCCATCCTTTTCAATTACAAGCACTTATCGCTGTGACCTTAAACCGTGTTCTCAGGTGCTCAGGCCACCGCTTCCCGGTACAGGGCGACCAGTGTTCGATCGTCCGCCTCGTCCTCGGGGCACGGCACCTCCGCCTGCGCCCGCGCGAGAATGACGTCCGGAAGATCCGCGGCCGGGATTCCCGCCTGAAGAGCGGCCCTCAGGAGGCGCAGGATCCCCTCCTCCCCCAGCCGATCACCCCAGGGGTCGCCCGCATCCGAGAGCCCGTCGGTGTAGAGCAAGAGCCGATCCCCCGGGGCCAGATGGACCATCGCCCGGCCGTAGACCGCGTTCGGGAACACTCCGAGCAGCAGCCCCCCCTCGTGGAGACGCTCCAGGGAGCCGTCCCGCCGGATCAGGAGCCCCGGCTCGTGACCCGCGTTCGAGTAGACGAGGGTCCCGGAGGCGGGCGAGTACACGCCCAGGAGTGCGGTCACGAAGTGCTCGTCTTCGAGCTCCCCGCACAGGACCCGGTTGACCTCGGTGAGCACTCGACGCGGGTCGTCCCCGTGGCGCAGCCCGGCCCGGACTTCCGCCCTAAACCCGGCCATGATCAACCCGGCGGGGATCCCGTTCCCGCTGACGTCCGCGACCACAATCGCCCAGCGATCGTCCGAAAGAGGAACGAAGTCGAAGTAGTCCCCTCCGACCTCGGACGACGGCACGTTCCTCCCGGTGAGAACGTGACCCGGAATTCGGGGAGCCTCCCCCGGCAGGAGCCGCGTCTGGATGTCGCGGGCGACCTGGAGCTGCTCCTCGAGACGACGTTTCTCGCGCGCCACCTCGTGCAGGCGCGCGTTCGTGATCGAGATGGCCGCCTGATTGCCGAAGTTCGTCAGGAGCTCGAGATCCGCGGGACCGTAGGCGGAGAGCGTGTCCCGCTCGAGATTGACCACGCCGATCACTCGACCCTCGTATCTCAGCGGAGCCGCCATCTCGGATCGGGTCGCGGGTCGGACGTCGACGTACCGCGAGTCCTTCGTGACGTCGGGAATGATGATGCCCTCTCCCGTGCTGGCCACCCATCCGAGGATCCCCTTCCCCACCTTGAGACGCACGTCATCGAAACGGCTCTCCTCGTACCCTCCCAGGGTCTCCTTGCGGATCTCCCGGGTCCCCCGATCGATGAGGAAGATCCCGATCGCGTCCGCGGGGACGAGCTCGAGAATCGAGTCGACGATCTTTCTCAGAAGCTCGTCGAGGTCGAGGTGGGCGCTGATCTCCGTTCCGATGTCGTAGAGAAGCGAGAGCTCGCGGAGCCGACGCGTGTTTTCCCGAAGGAGCCGCGCGTTGTCGAGCGCGATCGCGAGGTGATCCACGACGGTACTCAGGGACGCGGACTCCGCCTGCAGCCGCGCCTCCGGCTCCTCCCGGTAGGCGACCTCCAGCACCCCCAGGACGCGATCTCCGCGCGTGAGCGGCAAGGCGATGCGCAGCGCGGGGACGTCGCCGAGCTCTTTCGCCGCCGCGCGGGCCCCGGGACTCTCCCGCCCCCGGCGAACGCCGCCCTCTCCCGTCCGCAACACGTCCCGAGCCAGGAGCGACGGGTTCTCCTCCAGCCGGGTCATCGTCGAGCGGCCGCGGGCGAGGAAGTGCGCGCTCTCTTCGCCCCCGTCCCGGACGATCAGGAGGGCGCCGTCGCCCCTCAGAAGCCGGAGGGAGAGCTGGAGCGCCAGAAGCGTCAGGCGGGAGACGTCGAGAGACGAATCGAGCAGGTCGACCGTCCGTCCGAGCGTCTCCAGGTCCTCGATTCGCCGGCGCGACTCCGCCAGCTCCGCCCGGAGCCGATCGATCGAGCTCGTACCGTCCTCGGGGATCACGTCCTCCTCCGCCCGGAGCTTTCGACCTACTCCGGAAAGTGCCGGTCGGCGTCGTCCAACGGAGGTGAGAAGACGCTCACCGCCTCCATCGGCGCGCCGGTCACGGCGAACCGGTGAGCGCTCCCGCGTGGGAGCAGGAGCACCGTGCCGGGGCGCACCTCGCGGGTCTCCGCATCCAGCGTCAGGAGACCCTCTCCGCGGAGTATCACGACCGTCTCATCGTGAAAGCGGTGGTAGTGTCCGGGCACGTTGCCGGTCGCGACCAGGTGGTGAACCGAGGCGTCCCGCGAGCGTCCGATCTCCCGCGTGAAGGCGCTCTCCACCGCCGCGGATCGGGCGTCGCCGGTGTCGTACGTCGTGGGGACGGGAGGGCCTTCCCGCTCGGGACCGAAGCGGACTCCGATCCACGCCAGGATCACCACCAGGGGAAGACTGGCGATCATGGGTCGGTGAAGGAGCCGTTGGAGCCCAGACTGCATCGATGCCTCACGGAGCGACCGTCCGGGGCCGGGTCGGCCCCGGCCGGTGGGGTGCAGCTTAGCCCATCCCGGCCCGCGGGGCACGTTGACTCCCGCGAGGCGGCCGGCTAGCTTCGAAGTGGATCCTCCCGCCACCCCTCACGGAGCCACGACTTGAGCGCGCTTCTCCTGGCGGCTCTCGCCGCCGCGGCCTTCGTGGCCGCGTATCGTGTCTACGGCGGCTGGCTGCGACGCGTCGTCCTGCAGGTCGGGGACGACGAGCCGACGCCCTCGCACCAGCTCCGGGACGACGTGGACTACGTTCCCGCCCGCCGCTCCGTCCTCTTCGGTCATCACTTCGCGTCGATCGCGGGGCTCGGCCCGATCCTCGGACCGGCCATCGCGGTCATCTGGGGTTGGGTCCCGGCCGTTCTCTGGATCGTCTTCGGAACCGTCTTCATCGGGGGCGTCCACGACTTCTCCACCCTCGTGCTCTCGCTCCGCAACCGGGGTCGGTCCATCGGTGACGTGGCGAAGGACGTCGTGGGGCCGCGCGCCCGGCTCCTCTTCCTGTTCGTGATCTACTTCCTCATGTCGCTGGCGATGGGCGTCTTCGCATTGGTGATCGCGACGCTCTTCACCGCTCCGGCCGACGGAGTCCCCCGCCCCGAATCCCATCCCGAGGCGGTCCTGCCCGTCGCAGGAATCCTCGTCGTCGCGATTCTCATGGGTCTCGCGATGTACCGGACCCGGATTCCCTTCGTCTGGGTCACGATCGGCGGGGTGCTGCTTTCCCTCTGGGCGCTCGTGTGGGGCCAGGCCCACCCGGTCGAGGGAATCGGAAGGAATGCGTGGATCTACGCCCTGCTGGCGTACGCGTTCGTCGCCTCCGTGCTCCCGGTCTGGCTGCTGCTCCAACCGCGGGACTACCTGAACTCCTTCCAGCTCTACGCCGGGATGCTCCTCATGATCCTCGGCCTGATCGTCGCCCGTCCCGAGGTCGTCGCCCCCGCCTTCAACGACGCGCCCTCGGATCTTCCCCCACTATTCCCCTTCCTGTTCATCACCGTCGCGTGCGGGGCGGTGTCCGGTTTCCACTGCCTCGTCTCGTCGGGGACGACCGCGAAGCAGATCGACCGCTCCTGCGACGCGCACCCGATCGGATACGGCGGAATGGCCGCGGAGGGAATGCTCGCGATTCTCGCCGTGCTCGCCTGCACCGCGGGCATCGCCACGTCCGAGGAGTGGCACCAGCACTACGCGAGCTGGAGACAGGCGGGGGGGTTGGGGCCCAAGATCGGGGCGTTCGTGACCGGATCGGGAGAGTTCATCTCCGCGATCGGATTGCCGAAGTCCGGGGCGGTCGCATTCGCCGCGGTCGTGGTCGTCTCGTTCGCGCTGACGACGCTCGATTCGGCGACCCGGCTCCTCCGCTACAACATCGAGGAGATCGGACGCTCGCTCGGCCTCGCCTTCCTGGCCGATCGGTTCGTCGCGTCCCTCGTCGCGGTCGGCTCCATCGCGTATTTCGCTCTCCTGAAGATCGGTGGCCGGCCGGCGGGAATCGTCCTGTGGGAGCTGTTCGGCACGACGAACCAGCTCCTCGCCGGCCTCGCCCTGATGACGGTCACGGTCTGGCTCGCCAAGCTGCGCCGGCCGACCCGGCCCGTGCTTCTGCCCATGGCGTTCATGTTCACCATGACGCTCGTGGCCATGATCACGAAGATTCGCCAGTTCCATCGCGAAGAGGCGTGGTTCGTGTTCGGATTCGGAATCGTGCTGCTGCTGCTCGCGGTCTGGCTCGCGGTGGAAGGACTCGTCTCGCTGGGGCGGATCGCCCGGGCCCGGGAGACGGAAGGACGCGCGGTCGCGGGGGCTCCCCCCGGCGGCTGACCACCGGCTCCGCGGCTCTCCGGCTCCGCGGTCAGCCGGCGCCCGGCCGTCGATTCTCTGCGCCGGCCGCTCCACCTCCGGCACCGCCGTCGGTGCCTGCTTCCGTCTCCCCCTCCGGAGGCTCCCGTACCTTCCTCCTCCGGAACCAGTGCCCGATCCGCATGCGGGAGACGCGCTCGATCGCGGCGAAGAGAGACCCGACTCCGATCCCGAGCGCCGATCCCGCCAGCACGTCCGACGGGTAGTGGACCCCCACGTAGACGCGGGAATAGGCGACGAGCGGAGGGAGGATCAGGGCCGGACGCCAGCGACGGAACCGGAGAGCGAGAAACGTCCCGGCGGCGAACGTGTTCGCCGCGTGCGAGGAGGGAAACGAGGATGCGTGCGCTCCGATGAGTTTGCGGGCCCCTTCCACGGCATCGAAGGGACGCGGGCGCTCGATCAGCGACTTGAGGATCCCGGAACTGATCTGATCCGCGGCGACGACGGCCAGGACGGCGAAGAGGATGCCGAATCGCGTCTCGGTGCTGCCCCGCGCCAGCACGGCGAGAAGTACGAGGATGAGCGGAACGCGCCAGTGATCGAAATCTGTCAGGTAAGGCATCACCACGTCGAGCAACGACGAGGTCCACTCCCGGTTCAGGAGCAGGAAGAGCCGCGTGTCGAGCTCCGCGAGCCCGGTCACGTCCCCGGCCCCGACGTCCAATAGGGGGAGTCCCAGGCGACCTCCCCGCTGGCGAGGACGACGCGAACGTAGATCCACGCGGGCCGGGGATCGATCGGAGGAGCGAGAAACGTGCACGACACGGCCCGCCCGCCCCCGAACGCGGTCTCCAACGGTCCCTCGGGGCCGACGACCTCGATCACCTCGACGGGATCGGGCGCCACGACCCGGACCGTCAGCGCTGCTTCGGGAGCCGCCGGCAACTCCGTGCCCGGCGCGTGCCCTCCCCAGTCGGTGTGGAGAAGGATGCGGGGACCCGACGTTCCGTACACCCGGCGCCCTCTCAGCGCGCTCCAGATCGCCTCCCGCGTGCGCTCACGGGCGCGGAACGCGACGAGGCCGTTGGCCGGCGCTCCGAGGGTCCGCCGCCCCGGATGACCGTCGTGCGTGTCCCCCGAGGCGAGGATGCCGAGTCGGTGCCCCCGGTTCAGCGCGTCCCGCACGAAGGCTCCGGGTACCGACCGGTAGATCCCCCGCTCCAGTCCCGGTGCCTCCGAGGATCCGTGAATGGAGCAGATCTCGACCACCCGCTCCCGCTCCTCGTCGGACGGCACGCTCCAGTCGATCGGCACCGGTCCCCCCCCCGGATGGTGAGGAATCGTCATCGCGGCGTACGGGGCGATCCGGTCCCAGAGCGCCTCGGGCGTGTCGCTGTTCGGTTCGGTGAAGGCGAACACCTCTCCCTCGAGGTCCGGGTAGTAGACGTTGCGATGACCCCACGTCCACGACGTCCACTCGTAGCCGAGCAGCGCGACGAAGCGTCCGGGCTCGTGGGCGGCGCGGGTCGCGGCCCGGATGATCTCCCAGCCGTCCTCCGCCAGCGGCGCGAGGCCGTGCGCGTCGTGGTCGGTGACGCAGGCCACGTCGAGACCCGCGACGTCCCGCGCGTAGGCGTAGAGCTCCTTGGGATGTCCGGTTCCGTCGGAGAGGGCGGAGTGCGCGTGGATGTCCCCCCACAGGACGCCGGTGAAGGTCGATCCCTCCTCCACGAGCAGGAGGTCGTTCGCCCCCCGGAGCGGAGGAGAGCCCTCGAGGATCGCGATGAGCCGAAACAGTCCGGGCCGCTCGAGAGGAAGTCGGATCCGCTCCCCGTCGCTCTCCGTGACGCGCCCGAGGATCGCGACCGTGTCGGGCGCCCCCGGATCGGTCGCGGCGTCCTCCCGGAGGGGTGCCCGCACGAGGAGAAGACGTCCGGGGGGCAGAGTGGTCCGGTTCTCCCGGGCGTCGAGCGCGTGGACACAGACCACGATCGTGTCTCCCGGGGCCGCGACGCAGGGGCTCGCGACGGCGAGACGGTCCGCCCTTCCGGGAAGGATGCGGAGCGTCGGCTGGTCGGGAGGAGCGCCGAAGACCCCGTCGCCGTTCCCGTCGGTCTTGATCAGCAGCTCCTCGAAGGCCTCGGCGTACATGTCGGCCCGGGCCCGACCCCCCTTCCCCGCCGTCGTGTCGCCGTATACGAAGGTCACGCGCTCCCCCGGCTCGATGGAGCCGCGCTCCAGTGAGGCCACCACCGTCATGGGCACCAGCCCGTCGGCCAGTCGGAGCTCGGCGTCGGGGTCGGAGGTGGAGACGGTGGTGAAGCCGGGGGCTCCGGGGGCACTGCCGTGCGGCGGCGACCACCCCCAGAAGGGCGAGATCTGGAGAACGACCCCCCCGCCCGGAGACAGGCCGGAGGGTCCGGCGGTCCACTCGATCGTCCAGGTTCCCAGGCTGCCGCAGACGACGGGATCGGGAGGGTCGAGGCGGACGAAGCCCTCGCCGTCTTCGGGTGCGGGCTCCGGGATCTCGGTCGGCGGCGCGAGCTCCGGGGGCGTGTCGGGTGCCCGGGCACCGGTTCGCGCCCGGCCCTCCCGTCCCTCGGGTCCCCTCTCGCCGTCGTTCCCGCAGCCGATCACGAGAGCCGCCGCGGCGATCATCCCGACGGTCGCCGCGAACCGAGGGGAGAGCGGACCGCTCAGGCTAGGCCGGACTCGCCGCACCCTTCCGCTCGCGGATCTTCTTCGTGAGCTTCGGCACGATCTCGAGAGCGTCACCCACGAAGCCGTAGCTCGCGACTTTGAAGATCGGGGCGTTCGGGTCCTTGTTCACGGCGTAGATCACCTCGGAGGTCTTCATTCCGGCGAGGTGCTGGATCGCCCCCGAGATCCCGACCGCGATGTAGAGATTGGGTCGCACCGTCTTCCCCGTTTGACCGACCTGGTGGGGGTACGGGATCCATCCCGAGTCGACGACCGCGCGCGAAGCCCCGACCGCTCCGTCGAGCTCGCCGGCGAGCTCCGACAGCAGCGCGAAGTTCTCGGCCGCCTGCAGGCCCCGCCCACCGGCCACGATCACGTTCGCGTCCGCGAGGTTCACGCTCTCGCCCTCTTCCTTCTTGAAGCCGACGACTTCGGCGTCGCAGGCGTCCTCGGAGAGGGTGGCGGGCTCCTCCGTTACCGGCGGAGGATCGCCGGCCCCCTCGCCCGGGTCCGCGTACGCGCGCGGACGGACGGAGGCGATCCGCGGCCCCTCCTTCAACCACTCGACGCTCTCGATCAGCCGGTTTCCGTAAACGGGACGGCGCCCGACGATCTTCCCGTCCTCCCATTCGATGCCGGTGCAGTCTGCGGCGACTCCCAGATCGAGGTGCGCCGCGAGCGCGGCCGCGAACTCCCGGCCGTTCACGGTCGCTCCGACCAGAACGGCCTCGGGACGGCGCTTCGAGATCACGCCCCCCGCCGCCTCGACGAACGGTCGGGGGCGGTAACGCAGGAGCTCGGCGTGGTCGACCGAGATCATCTCGTCGACGCCCAGTCCCGCGATCTTGGGGGCCAGGGGCTTCGTGTCGGCTCCGAGCGCGAGCGCCACGACCCGGCCGCCGGCGGCGTCGGCCAGCTCCCGGGAACGGGCGAGAAGCTCACGGCTGACCGGCAGGACCTCCCCCTTCCAGTGCTCGATGGCGACCCAGAATTCCTTCGTGTCCGACATGCTCTGTTCCCTCTCTCCCGCCGCTAGATGAACTTGCCTTCGGCGAGCTTCTCGACCATCCGGTCGACCAGCTCGTCCGGCTCGCCCTGAAAGACCTCGCCGGCCGGCCGTGCCGGCGGCAGGTGCTTCGCGACCACTCGGGTCGCGGAGTGCGCCTCGACGTCGAGGTCAGCCGCGCCCCATACGGTCACCGGAGCCTTGGCGGCCTTCCGGATCCCGAGGAGCGAGGCGTACCGGGGCTCGTTGATGTCCTTGGTGATCGCGATCAACGCGGGGAGCTTTGCCTTGACGATCTCGAGTCCTCCCTCGAGCAACCGTTCCACCGTGATCGTGCGACCCTCGAGATCGATCTCGTCGACCCTGAAGACCTCGGTGAGGAGGGTCACCCCCAGGTGGCTGGCGACCATCGGCCCGGTCAGCGCGGTGTTCGTGTCGATGGTCAACTTCCCGGTGAACACGAGATCCACGTCTCCGATCTTTCTCACCGCCGCGGCGAGCACGCGGGCCACCGCCGGGGCGTCCAGATCGTCGAACGCCGGGTCCTTGAGGTGCACCGCGTTGTTGACCCCCATCGCGAGGGACTCGCGAAGCACCTCTACGGCGGAGTCCGGTCCGAGGGTCACGGCCGTCACGTCGCCCCCGTGCTTCTCACGGGTGCGTAGCCCTTCTTCGATGGCGAAGTGATCGTAGGCGTTCGTCACTCTCTGGGAGTCCGATCCCACCTGCCCCTCGCCCCCGGGCTCACCCGTTATCGAGGGGGCCTCGAGAACCTGTTTGATGAGAACGATCGATTTCATTTCGGTTGCATCTCCTCGACTTTCACGCCGCCCGATCGTGCCGAGGGCGGCCCCACGAACCCCGCGCGACCGGTCAGAGGCGGGGCAGAACGACGCCCTTCTGGGCCTGGTATTTCCCTCGCTTGTCGGCGTAGGACACGTCGCACTCCTCGTCGGCCTCGAGAAAGAGGACCTGTGCGATTCCCTCGTTCGCGTAGACCTTCGCCGGAAGCGGGGTGGTGTTCGAGATCTCCAGGGTCGCGAACCCCTCCCACTCCGGCTCGAAGGGGGTCACGTTGACGATGATGCCGCATCGGGCGTAGGTGCTCTTGCCGACGCAGATGGTGATGATGTCGCGGGGGATCCGAAAATACTCCACGGTGCGCGCGAGGGCGAAGCTGTTCGGGGGAATGATGCAGACCTCGCTCCGCACCTCGACGAGGGAACCGGGGTCGAACGCCTTCGGATCGACGATCGCGGTGTTCACGTTCGTGAAGATCCGGAAGTCGTCGGCCACGCGGATGTCGTAGCCGTACGACGAGACGCCGTAGGAAATCACGCCCTCTCGAACCTGTCGCTCCTCGAACGGGTCGATCATTCCCTTTTCCCGGGCCATCCGGGCGATCCACCGGTCGCTCTTGACGGGCATGGACTCGACTCTCCCCGCCGGGTCGGACCCGGCGATCCGACGGTAGGCTCAGGGAGCCCCGCCCGTGGTCTCGTTCCCGGTCGGGCCGCTCTCCGGGGGGCCGGCCGCCGTCGGCTCGGCGGATTCCGCTTCGGCGGCCGCGAGAGCCGCGGCGGCCTCCTCCTCCTTCCGGGCCGCGAGCTCCGCCGCCCGCTGGCTCATGATCCGGTTGACGGCCTTGACGACGCCGTCGACGAGCTCCATCCCGACCCGGATCTGCCCCTCCCGCGTCTGCGATCCGAGGTGCGGCAGGAGGAGTATCCGGGGATGCGCCCGCAGCCGGTCGATCGAGCTGCCCGGCGGTTCGACGGCGTAGGTGTCGATCGCCGCACCGGCCAGGTGACCCCGATCCAGGAGATCGGCGAGAGCGTCCTCGTCGACAAGTCCGCCCCGCCCGAAGTTCACCACGAAGCCGCCGCGCTTCATCTTCTCGAGGCGCTCCGCGTTCATGAGCTGCGCGTTCTCCTCGTCCAGCGGGATGTGCAGGGAGAGAAAGTCGGCCCTCTTGAGAACGTCGTCGAGCGTGTGCAGGTGCACCCCCTGCACGTGGCTCTCGTCGAGGTACGGGTCGCAGGCCAGGATTCGCATTCCCAGGGCCTGAGCGATGCGCGCCACCTCGCGACCGATCCGGCCGAATCCGACCACGCCGAGCAGCTTGCCCCGGACTTCGATGCCGAGGAAGTCGCTCCGTCGCCACTCTCCCCTCATGATCGAGCCGTGGCCCGTGTGAATCCACCGCGCGAGGCTGAGGATCGCGCCGATGGTGATCTCCGCCACCGAGATCGTCGTCGCTCCCGGGGTGTTGACCACGCGGATGCCCCGTTCGGAAGCGGCCTCCATGTCGATGTTGTCCACGCCGATGCCGGCACGACCGATCACTTTGAGCCGGCGTGCGGCGTCGATCACCTCCCTCGTGACCTTCGTGCCGCTCCGGACGATGATCACGTCGGCGTCCTCGATCTTCGTCCTCAACTCGGACGGATCGAGGCCGAGTCGTTTCTCCACCGCCCAACCGGTCTCTTCCGCAAGTCGGCGCACGGCGTCATCGGAAATCGGGTCCAGAATCACGATTCTTTTCATCGGGCCATTCTCATCCGCTCAGTTCCAGGATCTCGTCGATCCAGCCAAGTAGCTCATCCACCTCTTCCAATCGGATCTCCCCCATGTGGGCGATCCGAAACGTCTCCCCCTTCAGTCTGCCGTAGCCGTCACTGATGACGGCGCCGCGCTCCGCCAGGCGCCGGTTCAGATCGGAGACGTCGATCCCCCGGGTGTTCCTCACGGCGGTCAGTGTGATCGACTCGTAACCCGCCTCGGGGAAGAGCGCGAATCGCTCCCGCGCCCAATCCCGTGTCCGGTCGGCCATCGCCCGGTGGCGGGCCTCCCGGACCGGCATCGTCTCCTCCAGGATGCGGTCGAGCTGCAGGTCGAGGGCGGCCATGTGGGGCAACGAGGGAGTCGTGATTCCCTGTCGCTTCTGAAACGCGTCGTAGTGTCGCACAAAATCGAAATAAAACCCACGATTCTCGACCTGCCGGGCCCGCTCCACGGCCCGCTCGCGGACCGCCATGATCGCCATCCCGGGAGAGACGGCCAGGGCCTTCTGCACCCCCGCCAGAAGGGCGTCCAAGCCCAGGGCGTCGAAGTCCAGGTCCACCGCCGCGAGGGAGCTCACCGCGTCGACGAAGAGGAAGACGTCGGGAAACTCCTCCCGGACGACCGCCGCGATCTCCTCCAGCGGATTCATGACTCCGGTCGAGGTCTCGTTGTGCGTGACGAGCACGGCGTCGTACCTGCCGGTCGAGAGCGCTTCACGAAGTCTCCCGGGACGGAGGGCCGTTCCCCACTCCACCTCGAGGGCGTCCGCCGGCTTCCCGTTCAGGCGGGCCATCTGGTACCAGCGATCGCCGAAGGCCCCGCTCACGGCGGCCAGGAACCGCTTCAGGGAACCGTTCCGGATGCAGGCCTCCATGAGTCCCGACGAGGACGACGTCGACAGGAACACGGGGGACTCAGTGTGGAGCAGACGCTGGAGCTTCCCGACGACACTTCGGCCGAGAGCCGTGGCCTCCGCGGAGCGGTGCCCCACGGGAGGTATCGTCA
The DNA here is from genome assembly GCA_025774805.1 of bacterium. GTDB lineage: Bacteria > ARS69 > ARS69 > ARS69 > ARS69 > JALGZR01. The sequence goes on along the minus strand of JALGZR010000033.1, from coordinate 12,449 downwards.
GTTTCGCCCGAACCTCCGGAAGGACCTCGGTGGGGCCGGGGATGAACAGCCGCTTGTGCACTTCTCGTAATACCTCCCGAACCCTGAACGATAACCGGGCGGACGTCGCCGGGAAAGCCCAAAAGACGGGCCGTCCTTGACGGGGCCCCTCCCCCTATCTACCCTGGCGCGGTCCGGGAGTTCGCCGTTCGTGACCATCGCCCTCGCCGGGAGTCGGTGGCGTCATGATCCACTCCAATGTTCTCGAGCTCGTGGGCAACACCCCTCTCGTCCGCCTGAACCGGATTCCCGAGCCGGGAATGTCGGAGATCGTCGTGAAGCTCGAGTCCTTCAATCCGGGGGGCAGCGTCAAGGACCGCATCGGCCTTCGAATGATCGAGGATGCCGAGGAGGACGGCCGTCTGAAGCCGGGCGGCACGGTGGTCGAGGCCACCAGCGGAAACACCGGCGTGGGGCTGGCTCTCGCGTGCGTCCTGAAAGGGTACCGGTGCATCTGCGTCATGCCCGACAAGATGTCCCAGGAGAAGATCCGCTACCTCAAAGCGCTGGGGGCCGAGGTCGTGACGACGCCAACCGCGGTCGAGCCCGATGACTCGCGCAGCTACTACTCCGTTTCCCGCCGGCTCACCGAGGAGATCCCCGGCGCCATCCTCGCGAACCAGTATTTTAATCCCGTCAACCCGCTGGCCCACTACGAAACCACCGGTCCCGAGATCTGGGAGCAGACCGGGGGAAAGCTCGACTACTTCTTCGCGGGCATGGGCACCGGCGGAACGATCACCGGAGTCGCCCGCTACCTGAAGGAGAAGAACGCGGACATCCGGATCATCGGAGTCGACATCGAGGGATCGATCCTCGAACACTACTTTCGCACCGGAGACGTCGGCGACTCCCATCCGTACCTCATCGAGGGCATCGGGGAGGACATGGTCCCCGGCAGTCTCTCCTTCGATCACGTCGACGACGTGATCACGATCTCGGATCGGGAGTCCTTTCTGGTCGCGCGCCGCCTCAGCCGGGAAGAGGGTCTGTTTGTCGGCGGTTCCTGCGGGACCGCGGTCGCCGCGGCGCTGAGAGTCGCGCGGGAGGCGGGCGAGGGAAAGCGTCTCGTCGCGCTCCTCCCCGACCACGGCAACCGGTACCTCTCCACGTTTCATGGAGACGAGTGGATGATGGAGCGCGGCTTCATCGATCCCTCCCGCATGACCGTGGGAGAGGTGATCGCGTGCAAGCCGGAGGGACCTCCGGACCTCGTCCGCGCCGCCCCCGACGAGCCGCTCGGGCCGGCGCTCGAGAAGATGCGCGTGAGCGACGTCTCCCAGATTCCGGTCCTCGACGGGGACGATTGTGTCGGTTCCCTGGAGGACCGGGACGCCATGGGGCGCGTTCTCGCGGACGCCTCGCTACTCGAGAGCACGGTCTCCTCGGTCATGGGAGACCCGTTTCCGATCGTCGAGAGCGAGGACCCGATGGGGCGGGCGCTGCAGCACCTGACCCGGAAGCGGGCGGCGGTCCTGGTCCGGACCGGTGGGGCCATCGACGGCATCCTCACCCGCTTCGACTTCCTGCGGTTCATCCACACAAAGTAGGGGAACGCCATGGGCTTCTCGACCGATGCGATCCACGCGGGCCAGGAGCCGGATCCCTCGACCGGCGCCATCATCACGCCGATCTATCAGACCTCGACGTACGTTCAACAGAGCATCGCCGTTCACCAGGGATACGAGTACGCGCGCGGAGAGAATCCGACCCGCGAGGCGCACGAGAAGAACGTCGCCACGCTCGAGGGCGCGCGCCACGGAATCGCCTTCGGGTCGGGGATGGCGGCCATCGACGCGGTCGTGTGTATCCTCGACGCGGGGGAGCACTTCGTCATGACGGAGAACGTCTACGGCGGAACCATGCGTCTCTTCGCCCGGATCCGCTCGCGCCACGGGATCACGTTCGACGCGGTGTCCACGAAGGACCTCGACGCGGTGCGGGCCGTGATCCGGCCCGAGACGAGGATGCTCTACGTCGAGACCCCCACGAATCCGAATCTCGAGCTCACCGATCTCCGCGCCGCTGCCGACCTCTGCCGGGAGCACGGACTGATGCTCGTCGTGGACAACACGTTCATGACGCCCTTCTTCCAGCGCCCCCTCGAGCTCGGGGCGGACATCGTGCTCCACTCGTCGACGAAGTATCTCAACGGGCACTCCGACATGATCGGAGGCATCGTGCTCGTGACCGACGATGATCTCGCAGAGCGGGTCCGTTTCGTGCAGTACGCGGCGGGCGCGATTCCCGGTCCGCTCGACTGCTGGCTCGTCCTCCGGGGGACCAAGACGCTCGCGGTCCGTATGGAGCGACACGACCACAACGCGCGGATCCTGGCGGAGCGATTGGCCGAACACCCGGCCGTCCGCCGCACGATCTACCCCGGTCTTCCCTCCCATCCCCAGCACGAGCTGTCGAAGCGGCAGATGTCCGGATTCGGCGGGATCATCACGTTCGATCTCGGCTCGCGGGAGGCGGCCCGCCTCACGCTGGAGGCGACGAGGGTCTTCGCCCTCGCGGAGAGCCTCGGCGGCGTCGAGAGCCTCATCTCGGTGCCGGCCGAGATGACCCACGCATCCATTCCGGCGGCGGACCGTCAACGACTCGGCATCACTCCGGGGCTCGTCCGGATCTCGGTGGGAATCGAGGACGTCGAGGATCTGTGGGAGGATCTCGAAGGGGCGCTCGCCCGGGTCACCGCCGCCCGACCCGCTTTGGGGTAGCTCCGGCCCTCACCTCTCACCCGCCCCTGCTCCGGCGACGGCCGGCGGCGGGCCGCTCTTCCCCCGCACCCTCCTTGGAGGCGGCGACCCCCGACCTCGCGTGGAGCGCATACCAGAGAGCGTGCTCGGTGCCGAATCGAGCCTCGACGTCTGCGAGGATACGGAAGCCGACTCCGTAGTCGTCGGTGCGCGCCTCGATGACGGCCCGCTCGCCCTCGCCTCCCGGAATCGTCTCGAGGAGCTTCCAGGCCACCCACTCGGCGAACCCCTCCCGCAGGCGAATCCCTTGATCCGATGGACAGTTCTCGGCCTGCCACGCGTGCGCGATCTCGTGCGCGAGCACCGAGAGCGCCCGGATCCAACCGAGGTGCGTGAGAACCCGGATGGTCGAGCGGCCCGTCCCGTCCCGCTGGTAGAGGCCGCAGAGCCGGCCCCTCGGGTAGCTCCTCCCTTCCTCCGCATGCAGGGAAGCCACCGATTCCACGATCAACGACGGAGGCCGACGGATCTCGAGACCGAGCCGGTCCGAGGCGAGGGCGAGAACACGATCGTAGCCGCGGTGGTAGGTCTCCCCGTCGTTCACGAGTCCCGGGCGACAGTCCGCGCAGAAGAAGCGCTCGTCGAGAATCCGTCCGTCGAGAACCGGCCGCACGCAGGAGGCGCACCGAGGCGCGTCTTGAATGCAGGTCCCGCAGTAGAACCCGTCCGCTCCCGCCACGGTCCAGTAGCCGGCCGGCGTGGGAAGCCCGCAGGCCGCGCAGCGGGGAGCGCTTCCGAGACAGCGCGAGCAGTACGTTTCGTCCCCGCCCAGAAAGCCGGTCATCGGGAGCGTGCAGCCGGCGCACGGCTCGGCCTGACGGCATGCGCCGCAGACGTCGTAGCCCAGCTCCTCGTAGCGGGCATACTGTCCGAGAATGGGCTCCTCACAGAGCGAGCACCGGGGAGGCTCGACCCCGGCGCCGGGGACCGGCGGAATCGCGAGCAGAAGACTCACCGCGAGGAGGAACGCACCACCGAGGAGAACGGCCCGACCGCAGGCTAGTCGGGAGGATCGCCGCGGCCGGAGAGTCGCTCCTGGAGCGCCAGGACCTGCCGACGGAGCTCTGCCATCTCCTTGCGCAGCGATCGGTTCTCGTGCTCCAGGGCGCCCTCGAGAAAGACCATTCCGCCCAGCGGGATTCCCACGCACGCCACGAGGAAGAGAAGCGCCGTCGGCGGGTCCAACACGCCCGCGACGACGAGGATCTGGCGCATGAGAAACAGGGATACGAGAAAGACGATGGAGCCGAGCACCAACTTCACCGGGCACCTCCGCCGGCGGACGGTCGAGCGAGGGGACGCCATCCTCGATCATGCCGGTTCGGCGGTCAAGGAGGCGGGCGCGGGCAGAGATGGGGTGTCCTCCGGAACGGGGCCGCCGAGGGGAGCGGGAGGCCGGACCCCCGGTCCGGGGCTCGCCTCCCCGGTCATCGGCAGGGGAATCCCTCCGATTGACCTCGGCCGGCGGCCGAGGTCAGCTCGCCGCGGAGTCGCGCGGCCAGCGTCGTTCGGCGCCCTCGGGAGCGGCCGGTCCGCAACGCGAGGGCGAGGGCGCGCTTGCTCCCTACGAGAACGACCCCCTTCCGGGCCCGGGTCACGGCCGTGTAGAAGAGCGCCCGCTCGAGCAGGATCGCGTGCTGCGTCGTGAGAGGACACACGACCCAGTCGTACTCGCTGCCCTGGGACTTGTGGACGGTGATCGCGTAGGCGAGCGAGATCTGATCCCATTCGGCGGCGGGAAGCTCGACGACGGTGTCGAATCGAACGGCCATCTGGCCTCCGTTCTCGGCCACCGAGTCGACGTGTCCGACCTCGCCGTTGAAGACGTTTCGTGAGTAGTCGTTGCGGAGCTGGATGACGCGATCCCCGACGCGAAAGCGACGCGAACCGGCCCGGACCTCCCGGCCCCGCGGATTGAGATCGTCCTGAAGCGCTTGGTTGAGCGCGTTGGCGCCCGCATCTCCCTTGTACATCGGTACGAGGACCTGGACGTCCCGAATCGGATCCACGCCCTCGCTCCGCGGAAGGACCTCCGCGACGAGGCGGCGGATCTCGCTCGCCACGTCGGGCGGCCGATCGCGCGCGACGAAGACGAAGTCGCCCTGCCCGGGGTCGACCGTCTCCGGCATCTCGCCGCCGAGAATGCGATGCGCGTTGCGGACGATCCCGCTCCGGTGGCTCTGGCGGAAGACGTGACCGAGGCGGGCGGTGGGAACGCTCCCGCTCCGAATCAGATCACGCAGGACCTCTCCCGGTCCCACGGAGGGGAGCTGATTCGCGTCCCCCACGAGCACGAGACGCGAGCCCCGCGGGATCGCGCGAACGAGCGCGGCGAAGAGCCGAAGGTCGATCATCGAGGACTCGTCCACCAGGATCACGTCCGCCTCCACCGGATTCGACTCGTCGCGCCCGAACGTGGCGGTCTGCGGATCGAATCCGAGGAGACGGTGGAGCGTGTGCGCCGCGCGGCCGGTGGCCTCCGCGAGTCTCCGGGCCGCTCGCCCGGTGGGGGCGGCGAGGGCGAGGCGAAGACGATGGGCGTCGAAGAGATCGAGGAGAAAGCGCGTCAGCGTCGTCTTGCCCGTTCCCGGGCCGCCGGTCAGAACGAGCACGCGCCGTTCGTGGGCGCGCTCGAGCGCGCCCACCTGATCGGCCGACAGCTCGATGCCCCGGGACCGCTGTTGGCGGCCCAGCTCCTCTTCGCTGAAGGGAAGGGCGTCCTCCTCTCCCGCCTCGCCTTCGAGCAGACGCAGCAGGTATCGGGCCGCCGAGCACTCCGCGAGGTAGAGACCGTGGGTGTAGATCCGGTCTTCCTCCCGCACGACGCGGCCGGACTCGCCCGCCTCGCGCACCCCCCGCTCCACCGTCAGCAGATCGATTCCGAGGAGCTCGGTCGTCTGTCGGACGAGCTCCTCCTCGGGAAGATGGACGTCGCCGAGGTCGGCGGAACGCCGGAGCACGTGAACGATTCCGGCCTCCACGCGGGTCGGGTCCTCCGGCTCGATGCCGAGTCGACGCGCGAGCGCGTCGGCCCGTACGAAACCGATTCCCCAGATGTCACGGGCGAGGCGGTACGGATCCTCGCGCACCACCGTGAGGGCCGAGCTTCCGTAGCGCTCGTGGATCCGGGCGGCGTAGTGGGATCCGAGCCCGTTCTCCTCGAGCAGAATGGTCAGATCGCGGAGGCGGGCGTTCTCGCGTACCGCCCGCGCCAGTCCCTGCGCCTTGGCGGGGGAGACGCCCCGCACGCGGGCGAGCTCCTCGGGACGCCGTTCGATCACCTCCAGCGTGCTCTCGCCGAAGTGATCGACGATCCGGCCCGCCAGTGTCGCGCCGATCCCCGGAGCCAGTCCCGAGCCGAGGTAGCGGGCGATCGCCTCGCGCGTGCGCGGCACGAGGCGCTCCAGGAAGTCGACCTCGAGTTGGAGACCGAACCGCGGATGCTCCACCCACCGGCCGCGGGCGCGGATTCTCTCTCCGACCGACAGCGGCGGCATCCGACCCACGAGGGGAACCGTGCGCTCGTCCCCCTCGGGCGCCACGCGCAGGACCGTGTAGCCGCTGCTCTCGCTCCGGTACGTCACTCGGGCGACGGTTCCGACGAGCTCCCCGGTTTCGCCCGGGGAGGCTCGCGAGGTGAACAGGTCTCCGGCCGGCATCTCTCACCCACCTCTGTCGCGGCAGCGGCTCGTCTTGCCCGGTGAGAAGTGCAGGCCGGGATCGAGCGCGTAGGGCACGGGATCCTCCCGGTCCGGGGCACCCCGTGGGTACCACGCGGCCGGGGCCTCGACAATGGTGAAGCCGGGGTTGCGCCAGGGCCGGTGAAGGTCGCAGGCCGAAGAAGGCCCCTCGCACCATGGTGCGAGGGGCCTTCGGCGGTCGATGAGTCCAGGAGCGCTATTGGGAGGACACGTCCTCCTCCGCCTCCCGAGCGAGCTTTCTCAACCTGAGGAGGCATCGCTTCTCGATCTGCCGCACCCGCTCTCGGGTCACTCCGATCTTCTTTCCGGTTTCCTCGAGCGAGAGCGGCTCCTGGCCGTCGAGCCCGAAGCGCAGATTCAGGATCCTGCGCTCGCGCTCGTCGAGATGCTCCAGAAGGGCGGTCACGCGACGTCGGTTGAGCGTCGCCGCCGCGATCTCGAGAGGCGAGCCCACCCGACCGTCGGGAAGAAGGTCATAGAGCGTGGTCTGCGCCTCGTCCCCGACCGGCGAGTCCATGGAGAGAGTGCTGCGAGTCAGACGCGCGAGGTCGGTCACCTTCTCGATCGGAAGGTCCATCTCCTTCGAGACGTCCTCGAGGGTGTGACGCCCGGTCCACTTCTGGGCGAGGCGTCGCTCCGCCTGCAGAAACTTGCGCAGGCTCGCGATGACGTTCGCCGGGATTCGCACGGTGCGGCTGTGGTTCGCGAGCGATCGCGTGATCGACTGGCGGATCCACTTCGAGGCGTAAGTCGAGAATCGGAACCCCAGCTCGGGATCGAAGTACTCGGCCGCTTTGATCAGCCCCAGGTTCCCCTCTCCGATGAGATCGGTGAAGGAGAGCCCCATGCCCTGGTAGCGACGCGCGATGGACACGACCAAGCGGAGGTTCGCCGCGATCAGTCGATCGTGCGCCCTCGAGTCACCCGAGCGGGCGGCCCGGGAGAGAGCCACCTCCTCCTCGCGCGTGAGCAGCTTGGTCCGACTGATTGCGGCCAGGTAGGCGCCGAGGCTGTCTCGGGAGCGGGAGGGCGCCTGCTTGGAGCTCGCCGGGGCAGCGCCCCGCCGCCCCGGGCTGCGCGCACCCGTCTCGTCGAGAGAGGGCTCGAGCCCGTTCCCTCGTGAATCCAACACGTCCAGTTCTCCTCCGAGAATTGAGCAACTCAATTCACCGAGGTCTTCCGAAAACCAGAGGTTCATGGCGGTCTCCCTGCGAACCTGGCTCGCTCTCTGGGAAGGTTCTGGTGAGAACCGGCATGTTTTCGGCGAACCCCAATCTCCCTTGCGTTTCGCCGTTACCGAGGTTCCCGTTGCAGGCATTGTGCCAAAGTGGGCTCATCTGGGCGGCGCCGGGCAAGACTCCCTAACCTATTGTCATCTTTGGAGATCCAAGACCGCCTGGGTCAGGGAGGACAACAAACGGAGCGCAATGGGAGATCAAGCGGAGAGAGAAGATGCAAACCATGTTCACACTTCTCCCTCGAAGTGGAGAACCCGTTGGTATCTCTACATTTCGACTTGATACGGACGTTCACACCCAATGGGGCGAGAAGTGCGCACCGCATTCACACACGACGGTTCTGCTTCGTGGGGGGGAGGGGTGCCGAGAGATGCGGGGTAGCCTGGTGAGAGATGCAGGCTAGAGATCGATCGCGTAGCGGGAGATCTTGTTCAGCAACCCTCGCCGGCTGATGCCCAGCAGCTTGGCGGCGTGGGATCGATTGCCCGAGGTCTCGCGGAGCGCCCGCTCGACGAGGGCGCGCTCGATCTGCTCGACGTATTCGGAGAGCTTCTGGCGGCCGAGGGGGATCTCGGCCACGGGAGGCTTCCCCTGGAGATCGGACGAGAGGTCCTCGGGCCCGATCTGCGCATCGTCGTCGACGAGGGCCACCGCGCGTTCGACCTCGTGCCGCAGGTCGCGTACGTTTCCCGGCCAGTCGTGCGCCACGAGCAGGCTCATTGCCTCGGGAGACATCCCGCGGACCCGGCGCGCGCCGTCGCGCGTGAACTGCTCGAGAAAGTGCTCCACGAGGAGGGGAACGTCTTCCTTCCGCTCCCGTAGGGGCGGGATCTCGAGACTGATGACCCGCAGCCGGTAGTACAGATCCTTGAGGAACCGGCCCTGGTCTACGAGATCCTTCAGCGGCCGGTTGGACGCGCAGAGAATACGCACGTCGATCTTCCTCACCTGGCTCGAGCCCACCGGCTTGATCTCGCCCTGATCGACGGTCCGGAGCAGGCGCTCCTGGAACACGACGCTCGTCTTGTCGATCTCGTCGAGGAAGAGCGTCCCGCCGTCGGCCTTTTCGAGAAGTCCGATCTTGTCCGATTTGGCATCGGTGAAGGCACCCCGGACGTGCCCGAACAGCTCGCTCTCGAGAACGTCACGGGAGAGGGCGGCGCAGTTGACGGTCACCAGGTCCCGGTTCCCGCGTGAGGAGACCTCGTGAATCGCTCGCGCGAACAGCTCCTTGCCGGTTCCCGTCTCGCCCTGGATGAGGACGGTGGTGTGGCTGTCCTTGATCCGCTCGATGACGTCCAGGATGTCGAGCATCCGCCGGTTCTGGGTGATGATCCCCGCGAATCCGGCCCGTCGCGCCAGCTTCCGACGAAGCTGGAGGTTCTCGTGGCGCACGGCATCGAGCCGCATCTCCTGCACGGCCATCGCCGCGGTGGTGGCAAACGCCACGAGGAAGTCCAGATCCGCCTGGTGGAAGTACCCCGAATTGGCGGCGAGGTCCACGTAGAGCCCGCCGAGCAGATCGTCCTCCGAGAACAGCGGCATGAACGCCACCGACCCGAGCCGCCGGGGATCCTCGGTGTCGAAGCGCGCGAAGCGGGGGTCGCGTCCCGGTGAGGTGGAGACGAGCGGCTTCGGACCGAACGCGCGCTCTCCTCTCAGGACATGGATGTAGTCGAGCAGGCGGGCCGCCTCCCGGGCGTCGAGGTCGCTCCCCGGCGCGAGATCGAGCGTGCCGGTCTCCGGATCGGCCAGGAAGAGCGCGGCGCGATGCGCATCCAGCCGCTCGACGAGCGTCCGCTCGATTTCCTGGACCCGACTGGGCGCGTCGGAGGCCGCGGCGACCCTCGAGGCGAACTCGTTCAGCGCGGAGAGATCGTTCCGCTCCGACAGGGAGGTCTCTTCGAGGAGGCGATCGATGTCCCGGTGGACCTCCTGCAGCGCCTCCTGGTCGTCGTCACCGCCCGCTCTCTCCAGGAAGTCGATGGCCGACTCGAGGTGATGACGAGCCTCTCCGGTCGGCTGGTCGCACACCATCTCGAGCTTTGCGGTCATCAGGTAGGCATGACCCGCCTCGTACTCGGCCCCGACTCTCTCGAACGTCGCCCGAGCCCTCTCCAGATGGCCTCCCGCCTTCTCGAGATCGATGATGTTCTCGATGCAGAACGTGGCGTACTCGAGCTGAGTGACGGCCAGGTCGAACATCGTGCGGCAGTTCCGGTGGAGACGGAGCGACTCGCGATAGTACTCGGCCGCCTTCCCGACATCCCCTTCCGCCGCTTCGATCCGGGCCGCGATCCGGACGAGATGACCGCGCTCGTACTCCTCCTCCATGCTCTCGGAGATCTCCATGCCGCGCGCCACGTACTCGCGCGCTGAGGAGAGCCGGCCGACCACGGACTCGAGATCCGCGAGCCTTCGCACGGTCTCGAGCACGAGATCGCCCCGCGGGGCCAGCGCCTCGCCGCCGGAGAGCGCCTCCAGGTACAGAAGCCTCGCCTCGTCGAACGCTTCGCTTGAGAAAGCCAGGTCGCCCTGGAACTCCGTCACGAGAACGAGCTCGCGCGCCTCGCCGAGCTCCTCGATGATCTCGCGCGCGACGGCGTACTGGCGGGCCGCCTCGTCCCAGTCCCGCTTGTATCGGTAGTAGTTGCCGAGGTTCAGGGAGATGCTCGCGACATCCCAGCGGTTCCCGATTCCCTCGAGGAGCCGGGACGCCCTTTCCCAGTTCTCCCGGGCCTCTTCCCAGTGGCCGACCCGGAACTCGAGGATCCCGAGGTTGGTGAGGCGGACGCCGACGCGAAGCGTGTCGCCGAGGTCCTCCGCGATCTTCAGCGCCGCCTTCAGGTGAAGGATCGCCCGCTCGTTGTTTCCCCGGTTCTTCTCCATCAGCCCGAGGTTGTTCAGGCACTGGGCGATCCCCTCGCGATCGTCGACGAGACGGAAGCCGGCGAGTGCGGCCTCCAGCGAGCGGCTGGCCGTCTCCCAATCGCCCCGCCGCATGGCGATCGCTCCGAAGATCTTCTGTGCTTTGGCGAGCTCGCGCGACGCGTCCCGATCGAGAATGCGCTCGGTGACTTGACGGACCGCTTCCTCGGCTTCGGAGTAACGCCCGAGACGGAGGAGAGCGAACGCCTGCTCGTTGAAGATCCGGCACCGGTCGAGATCGGACGAATCCTCCTGCAGGTGTCGGGACGCCTGCCCGAGGACCTCGAGCGCCCCGGAGTAATCACCGGTCTGGCTCCGGCACCGGGCCATTTTGAAGAGGACGTCGGCAAGGAGATCAGGGGATTCGCGCGCCTTCTCCGCGATCCGGAAGATCTGCTCCCAATACTCCATGGCGGATCCGTACTCGCCCGCGCTCTGGCTGAACTCGGCCAGTTGCTCCAGCAGGCTGACGTCTTCGCCGTCGTGTCCGCCCATGAAGGCACCCGGGTCCGCCCCCGACGGGACCCTCTCATCGTGCGGCTTGTCACGAGGACTCTTCATTCCCACCACCCCACACGGTGCTGTGAACGGTCTTCACGCATCCCGGTAGACTCCTCCCCCGAAAGGGACCCGGGATATCGAGCCCGGTCGGTGGATCACCAAGGACGGGGTTCAGTCAGATGTCATCGGGCGAGCAGACGCACCAGCCTCAGGGCGACCCTCACCGAGATTCGGGAAGTCCAAGAACTCGCAACCCGTCGCTTCTCCACCGGAATCGGGCGGTCCTGATCATGGACTGCGGGTGTGCGCAACAGCCAATTCGATACGGAATCGTCGCCCTCACCCGAGCCGATGGCTTCAGGGATGTCCGGATCACCGTCGAGGACCCCACCGGGGCCCGCTTGCACGCTCCCGACGGCGAACGCTGTCGCGATCGAGACGATCAACAGGATCCTGAGCTGCCTGAACATGAGATTCTCCGCCGATTGCCACCAAGAAACTGGGACACTCCGAGAAGGTCCTTCACACTCCCCGGACAATGTCCATTCTAAGAACAGATTCTGGGAACGTCAAAGCCAAATGGGTCTTTTTCGCGTGAGACGGGCGGACGCGGTCACCAGGGTGGGCTCGAGGTCCGGACGCACGCTCGCGAGGTAGCTGGTGACCCCGAACCAGAGGCCCTGGAGGATGAACGCCCCCACCGCCACCGCCACCCAGTCGAGAATCAACCGCTCCCAGAACCTGACCCAGGAATCGTCCAATCGAGCGTCTCGCTTGAAGGCCCTTCGAACTGCGGGCGAACCGGCCCCGCTCCTCGACGGAAAGAGGAGATCCGGCCCGACCGACCCTATGAAGTCGGGCCAATCGTGTCAACTCGCGAGGATCAGCCCCGCGGCGCGGGGGCGGTGCCGTCGCTCGCCCGTCGCGCCGACACCCGGGACCAAGCGTCGGAGAGCGTCACCGCCTCGCCCGGGGCGATGCTTCCGGCGAGGTTCCAAACCCGTTCCCGGTAGGCGGCGAAACGCGCCAGGCCGTCTCCCTCGAGCGAGCGGCCGGGGGGCGCCTCGAGCTTCAGGGGGTCGAAGAACCTCCCGTTTCGCTTCACCCGGAAGTCGAGATGAGGGCCGGTGGAGAGCCCGGTCGATCCGACGCTTCCGATCACGTCTCCCTGCTTCACCCGCGCTCCTTTGCGAATCCCGGTGGAGAAGCTCCCGAGGTGCCCGTAACAGGTCGTGTAGGTTCCGTTGTGGCGGATCTCGATCATCTTCCCGTACCCGCCT
>JALGZR010000219.1 GCA_025774805.1 bacterium | reverse complement strand
TGAAGTACCTCCTCCCCTGCGTCTCGGCGACGTTCACGAGGATCTCCTCCATGGGGAGCAGCGGGCCCAGCTTGCGGGCCTGCTCATCTTCCTCGGGCGACGGCTCCTTCTGCCAGGGCAGCGGTTCCCCCCGCAGGATCGGTCCGGCCACGAACGTGACGAGCGCGAACGCGAGAGCGGCCTGGACCAGGAGCACGACGCCGAACTTGACGAAGGACTTCACGGTCGGCTTCCTCGAAGATCGGGGCCGGCGGAGACGCCTCCGCCGGGGGGACACGGGTCCTCTTCGGATCAATCGGAACGGGAGGGCTTCTTCTCAACGACGAATTGGACCCGGCGGTTCTTGGCCCGGTTCTCCTCGCGGTCGTTCGGGGCCACCGGATCGAACTCCCCGTATCCGGAGGCCGAGAGGCGCTCCGAGGGCAGGCCCCGCCTCTCGAGGGCCTCGAGGACCGTGAGGGCGCGGGCGGTCGAGAGCCACCAGTTGTTCCGGTACTCGCTCCCGGCGCCTGGCCGGAGGTCGCAGGTGTGCCCCTCGATCCGGACGGTGCCCTCCGTGTTCTCCAGCAGACCCGCGACCGTGTCCATCAGCCCGATCCCCTCCCCCGTGAGCTCCGCCCGGCCGAGCGGGAACAGGAAGCCCGAGTCGACCGTGACCACGATCCGGTCTCCGTAGTCCTTCACCGACACGCCGGCGACGTCCTGATCGGCGATCTTCCGGACCATGTCCTCCGCGGAGCGGTCGCGCGCCTGCCAGTGGGCATCCCCGGGCGACCGGATCGGAAGCGGGACCGTGAACGCGCGCTGGATGGAGGACATCGCCTCGTAGAACTTCTTCTCGGAGATCGTCGAGAAGGCCTGCAACACGATGAAGAACGTCAGCAGCACCGACATCATGTCGGCCCAGGTCGTCAACCAGCCGCCTCCCTCGTCCTCGTCGTCGCGGACCTCGTCTTCGTCGTCGAGTGCCATGATCTCCTCGAGCTCGCCCGTCCGGCGCTCCGGTGCCTAGGACGCGGCCTTCTCCAGCGCGGCGCGGGTCCCCGGGGACAGGAACGTGCTCAGCTTCTCCTTGACGATGCGGGGGCTGTCCCCGCTCTGGATCGACGTGACGCCCTCGATGACCAGGCGCCGCACCGACCGCTCGTCGGCGGAGCGGTTCTTCAGCTTCGCGGCGAGCGGCAGGAACAGCGTGTTCGCGAGGAACGCGCCCCAGAAGGACGTGACGAGCGCGACCGCCATCCCGCCGCCGATCTTGCTGGGGTCGTCGAGCACCTGGAGCATCTGGATCAGCCCGATCAGCGTCCCGATCATGCCGAACGCGGGCGCGTAGGCGCCCGCGGCCTTGAGGATGCCCTGTCCGGTCTGGTGCCGATGCTCGAGCGCCCTCAGCTCCAGGCGCAGGATGATGGAGATCAGCTCGGCGTCCGTCCCGTCGACGGCGAGGCGCAGCGCCTTCCGCAGGAACTCGTCCGGCGCCTTCTCGGCCTCCTCCTCCAGCGCCAGCATCCCGTCGCGGCGCGCGAGCTCCGCGTAGTGGATGATGAGCGAGAGGATCTCCTGGTGCGACGGCGCCTTGTGGAGAAAGGTCTTCAGCACCACCCCGGGGACGCCCTTCACGACGGCCAGCGGGAACGACATGAGCAACGCCGCGAAGACGCCCCCGATCACGATGAGAAGCGACGGCACGTCGAGGAAGAGGAGCAGTCCTCCGCCCATGATGATGGCGGAGAAGACCAGCCCCATCCCGATCAGGATGCCGACGATGGTGCCGAGATCCAAGGGCCCCTCCCGGACGCGGCGGACGGGCGGTGCCGCCGGCCGACTACCGCTGCAGATTCACGAGCTCGACGAGCATCTCGTCCGAAGTGGTCACGGTCCGGGCGTTCGCCTGGAATCCCCGCTGCGCCACGATCATGTTCGTGAACTCCTGGGCGATGTCGACGTTCGACATCTCCAGGGTTCCGGCGCTGATCGACCCGACCTCGCTCCCCGAGCCCGGGCGGCGAATCACCGCGGCTCCCGAGTTCGCGGTGGACATCCACCCGAGTCCCCCGTCCCGCTGCAGGCCCGCCGCGTTGGTGAAGCTCGCGAGCGCGATCTGCGCGAGGGGCCGGGAGGTCCCGTTCGTGAAGGCCCCGGTGATGACGCCGTCGTCTCCGATGCTGATCGACTGGAGGGTACCCATCGCGTAACCGTCCTGGTCGACGATCGCCGTCGTGGACTCGCGGGCGAAACCGGTGACTCCATCCACCCCACCCCGCGTCCCGGCGTCGAAGTCGATGACCAGG
>JALGZR010000218.1 GCA_025774805.1 bacterium | reverse complement strand
GTCTCCCGGGTGGCCGTGCTCTACGCCGTTCGCTCCGGGCGGATCCCGGGGGCGGTCCGGTTCGGCCGGAACTGGGCGATCCCGCGGGCGAGCGCCGAGGCCTACGAGCCGCGTCCCTACGTCTTCCGCCACTCGGGGAGCAGGAGGAGGGACGAGAGCGAGGCGGAGCAGAGGAGGAGGACGAAGAGGGAGCGCGCGAAGGTCCGCCGCGAGATCGCGAAGAAGTAATCTTATCATGTGTTAAGATATAAATATGACGACGGGAACCCTGGAGACGATCATGTCGAAATCGGCGACGATCTACAGACTGGTGGATATGGACGCGGTTGACCCCCACGGGGCCGACGCGACCGACCGGATCCTCGCGGCGCTGCTAGCCCGGGCGGAGAGCAAGCGGGCGGAGCGCCGGCAGGCGGCGGACGACCTCCAGGTCCCGGGGGCGACCCCGGTCGAGACGATCGGTATGGTCGAGCGGTTCAACCGCGCGCTCGCCGCGGAAGTCGAGGCCTCGAACGCGTTTCACCTGGCGCTCCTCGCGGCGGAGGTGCCCCGATGAGGCGAATCACCTATGACGACCTGAAACAATGGCACGCCTGCGGCATGGACAATGGCGAGCCCTACTCCCGTGAGGTACTGGATCGGCGCCTCGGCACAGGCTGGTCGCTGTTGCTGGTTGAGGTGCTGTCGCTGGATTGGGTGCCGGCAGAGGACCGAATCTGGGTGGCGACGCACCCCGACGTGCTCACCGAAGAGCAGATGACGGCGTGGCTGGGCGTGGTGGTTACTCGTGCCGAGTGGGCACATGCACTGGGTTGTGGGGTGCCTACCGTAGAGCAATGGGCCACACGTTGGCTGTCGGGAGAGGATCGCACGGCGGCGTGGGCGGCGGCGTGGGCGGCGGAGGAAGCGGGGTGGGAACGCGAGCAGCAGGTGCGGGACTTGCTGGGCGTGCTAATGAGCGATAGAGGCGCGCGATGAGGGGGGATCGTCGCACTGGCGACGGCGCTGACCTTCGGCGCCTGCTCCGTCCCGAACCTCTCCGGTTTCCCCCGAGCCCTCCGGGGACTCGTCGACGCTCGGGGGCCCCTGGAGGATCGGAGTCCCCGCGGGTGGACCGCGGGGCGGGAGTCGACTCGCTCCGAGACCACGGGAACCGGGACCTGGGATCCCCGTTCCCGCGGGTGCCGTTGCGTCCGCGGGGAGTTCGACCGGGCGGACCTCTACTCCCCCCGGTCGCGGGCGGCGCTCCGTCGCCTACAACTAGAGATCCTGAACCGTCATCCGAACCGAGGAGGCGCCAATGATCGCCCAGAGTGAGACCGGATTCGAGTTCGAGCCGACCCTGCCGGGCGGTGGGTGGGACGACGAGCCGACCGCGGTCGACCTGGTCCCCGCGGGGGCGCTCGCCCCGACGCGGACGCTCCCGCCGGTCGATCCCAAGTTCCTCGAGGACGTCGCGACTGAGACCGTGGTCTTCCTCGCTAGCGAGATCCGGAGGGGACTATGACGACGACGGCCGCGGACGTTGATCGACTCCGGGAGGCGATCCAACTGATCATGGAGGTGCGGAGCTGCCTCGACAACTCCTCGGATCCCTGCCCCGGCTGCGGCGGGTCGCGCTACCGGAACTGGACGGAGCACGGGAGTCACGAGGCGCTCTCAGGCGCGATCGGGCGCCTGGAGAAGGTGATCCGCTGGCTCGAGGGAGGCGATCGTGATCGGTAAGTGGACGAAGCGGGACTTGAAGCTGCTCCGAGATCAACTCGAGCACTTCGTGACCTTCCACTCGCTCTACCGGACGACCGCGGAGATCACGCTGCTGATCGAGGGGAATCGTCTCACGATCATTATAGGCGGGCTTCGGTCCCTGCGTGAGACTTACGCCGAGCGAGCCGAGCGTAACCGCGAGGCCGTGGTTCACTTCGAGCGAAACCCTGGGATTTACGGGAATTCTACCCCGGAGATGATCGAGCGGTTCTCCGGTTTCGCCGACGACGACGCGAAGGCGGTCTGGAAGATAGATCGGGTCCTCGGTCGTCTCGAATCCGAGGGACTTCCTAGTGAGGTCTCGGATTTCACCCCGGATCGTCTCGGTTCGTAGCACGGTGCTCCGTGGCGTCTCCTGTCAGATGCCACGTAGTCTCCTGGTATGCGCCATGGTGTCTGACAGGACGAGATTCACGAAATTGTCGAAAGGGGTGTGCTTCGCGGGAGCGATTCATACTCGGTTATTGCCCGATTAGTTAGTAGTTTCGGATAATTGTAAAATTGAAAAAAAAAACGAATTGGGGGCTAGACATAATCTTATCTCATGTTAAGATTAAATAAGAAGCGAGGGAGAGAACAATGATTAACGCCACCACGATCGTCGCCATCCTCTCCAACCTCACCGAGGCCCACCTCGAGCTCCTCGCGGAGATCGTCCGCTACTTCAAGGCGGACGAGTCCCTGACCGAGCGTCAGGTGATCTCGGTCTTCGGGACCGAGGACCTCTTCTGCGACCTCGGCCGGGCCGGCC
>JALGZR010000217.1 GCA_025774805.1 bacterium | reverse complement strand
GAGAGAATCGAGAGCGAGCCGGCGACCGAACCCTCGGAGGCGGGCTCGAATCGGATCATGAGATCGAAACCTGCATGGGGGGGCAGGGAGACTGACGGTGGATCGACCGAGAAGGCGGGATGGTCGATCGTCACGCCGGTGACGTGAAGCGTGTCCGTTCCGGTGTTTTCGATGCGAAGCGCGCGATAGGTGTCGAAGCCGACGAAGACGTTCCCGAAGTCGATCGGGCCCTCCGCGGTGGCGAGGTCCGGCGCAGACGCTCCGCGCAGAAGCGCCGGCACGCAGAGGGGCGGGCTCGCCGGATCGTCGTGGATCACGTGGAAGAATGCGGTGTAGTCGCCGCCCGGCAGGGCGGTTGCGTCGAACGAGACGAGGACCGTGTCGGTTCCGTCGGGAGGGACGGTGCCGCCGAGAGGGGTGCCGTCGAGCCAGGCGGGCACGGAGAGCCACTCGAAGGCCTGGTTGGCGAGGAGCCGGTTATCGGCGAAGGGGATGTGTTCGTCATCGAACAGCTCGTCCGCCATGGCGAAGATCTTCCCCGCCCCCGACCTGCTGTGGGCTGCGTTCGGGAAACCGCCCCGGTCGTCGACCAATCTGGCGGCCGGTGCTTCGATATCTCTCAGGCGGGCGTGGCTCCGGAGGAGGTAGCCCGATTCGACACCCCGGGTCGTCGCGTGGGGATGAATCAACCCGGTCGTTCCGTCCAGCGCCTCGATCGGGGCGTATTCGAAGTGGCCGTCGAACTCCTCGAGCAGACGATTGAAGACCGCCACGGTCGGCCCCGAGTACGGCGGGTTGTCCCCTTCCAGGAGGAGGGAATTGCCCGCTCGGAGCCACTCGGCGATCGCGTGGTTTTCGCCCGAGGTGTAGATTCCGTACGGATCGACGATCCAGAAGACGTCGAAGCTGTCGAGTGCCGACACGGTGATGGGGTACACGGTGTACTCGGTCACCTCCGCTCCCCGCAGGATGAGATCGGCAACGATCGTCGACCACTTCCACGGCCCCTCTTGAAGCTTCGTCCGATCGAAGCCGATCCGAATTCCCGACAGGTCGGCGAGGGGGACATCGGGGAGACCGGCCGAATCGTCCGGGGCCGCCTGGATCTGAGCCGTGGGACCGATTCGTAGCTCCCAATGCAGATCGTTCGCGCCCCCGTTCTCGATAAAGATCCTTTCGGTTGCCATCTCGTTCGTCCGAAGTTCGGCCCGAAGCGTTTCGGGGTAGACCGATACGATGGGGGGCTGAACCCCCGCACCCTCCATGAAGAGAGCCACGCTCGCCTCATCGGGGTCGTTGCTCGATACTGTGAGCGTCGCGCCCGCCGCGCCCTCTGAGCCGGGGGTGAAGGTGACGACGAGGTTCTCTTCCTCGCCTGGGGCGAGCGTCAGCGATGTGAGGTTCGGCGAGTAATCCGGGTGATCGGATGAGATGCCGGTCACCTGGAGGGTATCTGTGCCGATGCTCCGCACCACGATCGTATCTCGGCCGGAAGCGCCGATGAAGACCGGGCCGAAGAGGAACGTGTCGCTCGCGAACTCGATGTCTGCCGCGCCGACCACGAGCAGCTCGGCGCCGATCACCTCCTCCGGTCTAGCGGGGTCGTTGCTGGTCACCACGATCCCAGCCCGATACCTCTCTCCGTCTAGGCCGGCGGCGTCGAATGCAACAGCGATGTCGATCCCGGTCTCGGGTGGAAGGGTGGCGGAGTCCGGCTCGGTGGCGATCCAGCCGTCGTCGCCGGCGAAGGTTCCGGCCCCCTTCGTTTCGTAGACCGGCTCGATCTCCAGCGTCAGTTCGCTCCCACCCTCATTGTCGATGTGAAATGCGTACGTGCCGAGGCCGCCGGTGAAGAGGGTGTCGATGAGGGAGTCGGGGAAGAGGGCGATCCGGGGGGGCACGAGTCCGGTTCCGGAGAGATGGATCGTCGCGAGCGCTTCGTCGGGATCGTTGCTCGAGATCAGGAGGGCCCCGGTGATGAGACCGGACGACGAGGGGGTGAAAGTGATCTCGAGGGGGCGGGCGCTCCCCGGAGCGAGGTCGAAGGAGTCGGGAACCACGATGTAATCGCCGGGATCCGCGGAGGCACTCGCAACGCGGAGGGTGTCGGTGCCGGCATTGGTGACCACCACCTCGATCGGGGCAGCTATCCCGAGGAAGACAGGTCCGAAATCGAGAGAGTCGGCGGAGAGCTCGATGTCCGCCGCTCCCAAGACGAGGAGAGCGACGTCGATCGGCACCGCCGGTGCGGCCGGATCGTTGCTTCTCAGGAGCGGAGTGGCGGTCACGGTTCCCGCCTCCAAACCGCGG
>JALGZR010000216.1 GCA_025774805.1 bacterium | reverse complement strand
TCGATTCATTCTCGCGCTATGTGCGCGAATCGGGGGGGGAATTCAGCGTTTGCAAGAACGGGTACGTGAAGACCCGGAGCGGCTGGTTCAGCGATCGCAGTGCGGCCTACCTCGCCAGCGGCCGTCCGGTCGTCTTGCAGGAAACCGGTTTTAGCCTCCACCTGCCATGCGGAGAGGGGCTCTTCGCCGTGGAGACCGTCGATCAGGCCGCCGCGGCGCTCGACACTGTGAGCGGCGATTACGAGCGGCATTCCCGACGGGCCCGCGAAATCGCGGCGGAGTTTCTCGACGCCCGGGTGGTATTGGGGAAATTTCTCGATGAAATCGGCCTCTAGGCATCCTCCGGATAAGCTCCGCATCGTCGTTCTCGCCTATGTCGTCCGGTGCCCGCTCGGCGGCATGGCGTGGCACTACCTGCAGTACGCCCTCGGCCTGCGCATGATGGGACACGACGTGATCGTCGTCGAGGACAGCGAAGATTACCCCTGTTGCTACGACCCCACCCGTCACGTGACCGACCTCGACCCCGCGTACGGCCTCCGGTTCGCGGCGAAGACCTATGCCCGGGTCGATCTCTCCGACCGGTGGGCGTATCATGACGCGCACCGGAAGGAGTGGCACGGGCCGCTCTCCGGAGAGGTCGTCGAGTGGTGCGAGAAGGCAGATCTCCTGCTGAACATCTCCGGAGCCAATCCCGTCCGACCCTGGTTCGAGGCCGTTCCCGTCCGCGTCTTCATCGATACCGATCCGGTCTTCGAGCAGATCCGGCAGCTGACCGTGCCGGTCCGCCGAGAGCGAGCATTGGCGCACACGCACTACTTCTCGTTCGGGGAGAATATCGAGAGGCCCGCGAGCGGGATCCCGTCGGACGGACTCCGGTGGCGAGCCACCCGACAGCCGGTAGTGCTCGACGCCTGGAGTGTGGAGCCCGGACCGGCCGGCGGTCGTTACACCACGGTGATGCAGTGGGAGAGCTACCCCCCCCGGGAGCACGCGGGAATCCGCTATGGCCTGAAATCGACTTCATTCACCCCGTACGCCGACCTTCCCCGTAGGGCCGGATCCCCCCTCGAGATCGCCCTGGGCAGCCCCTCGGCTCCCCGCGAAGAATTGCGCACGAACGGCTGGCATATCACGAGCCCTCTCGACGCCACGCGGGATCCCTGGTCATACCAGCGATACATCCGGCGTTCCAAGGCGGAGTTTTCGGTCGCGAAACACGGATACGTCATCGCCCGGAGCGGCTGGTTCAGCGAGAGGAGCGCCGCCTACCTCGCCAGCGGCCGACCCGTCCTGGTGCAGGAGACCGGTTTTTCCGAGTGGCTACCATCGGGTTCCGGTGTGGTTCCCTTCAACGATCCCGACGAGGCGTTGGAAGGAATGCGGGAGATCGACGGCCGGTATACGCACCATTGCCGGGAGGCCCGGGCTCTGGCCGAGGAATATTTCGACGCCCGGAAGGTTCTATCACGCCTGATCGACCGTCTCGACGACGAACACTGACGGACGACATTTCTCTTCCGTCGATGCGCTTCCCGGTGTATCCTTTTCACGATGAACGCGACGACGAAACAGACGGGTGGAGGGCGGAACCAGATCGGAGGTCCTTCCCGGCGATGGATTCTCCCGGTGCTCCTCCTGATCATCCTGCTGCTGGGGATGGCCGCCCGGGTGCACAATCTCGGTCGGTTCTCCTTCTGGACCGACGAGCTCTATCATGTCGTCGCCGCGCAGTCGCTCCTCGAATCGGGGGAGCCTTACATCCCCGCCAAGGGAGAGTACGGGAGGGCCTATCCCGTCACCTGGATCACCGCCTTCGTCTTCTCCCGTTTCGGTGAGGGCGAGGGGACGGCGCGGGCCCCGTTCGTCCTGATCAACCTCCTCTTTCTCGTCGTCTTTTATTATCTTCTCCGCCGGCTCCTCAGCCCCTGGATCGCGCTGGCCGTCGTCCTCGTCCTTGCCCTGTCGCCCCACGAGCTCCGGATGGCGCGGGAGGTCCGGATGTACGGCCTTTTGCAGATGCTCTACGGAACGGGGGTCATTCTTTTTTACTTTGGATTGGAGGGGGAGTGCGAGGGTCGGGAAAGACCGCTTTCCGCCAACCGGTTCCCACCGTCCCGACCGCTCCTCCGGCAGGGCCTCTACCTGGCCTCCTCGATCGTTCTACTGGCGCTGGCACTCTGGATTCAACCCCTCGCGCTCAATTTCCTGCTGACGCTGTCCGCTTACAGCGCCGTCATGTTCGGGGCCACCATCGTCCGCCGGGGTGTACGGGGAGCCCTGATTTCCCGGTACGCGCTCGTCCTGGGAATTCTC
>JALGZR010000032.1 GCA_025774805.1 bacterium | reverse complement strand
GCGCCACGCCTGGACGGACTCCTTTCAGCCGCTCGCCGACTGGCGAACGAGAACCGGGCGTCCCGCGACCGTGGTTCCCAAGGGCTGGATCGTCAACGAGGGAGGCTACACCGGTACGGTGGTCGAGAAGATCCGCGCCTTCGTCATGGATGCCCACGCCACGTGGGGGGCGACCTACTTCCTGCTCGGGGGAGACTCGAACGACATCCCGGCGCACATCCGGACGATCACCGTCCCCGGGTACTGGACCGACGACATCCCGAACGATACGTACTACGCGGACTACGACGAGGACTGGATCTGCGAGGTTCACGTCGGACGGATGTCCGTGGATGGCCCCCCCGCGATCGCCGCGGCCCTCGACAAGGTATTCACCTATGAGATGGCTCCCCCGCTCGCCGACTACGCGGCGAGCGCGGTCTTCCTCGGGTTCGACATCGACTCGGCCGGCGATCAGTACGGCGAGCTCTGCAAAGAGGACGTCCGGAGTCAGCACGTTCCTCCTCATTGGGTCCTGAACACCGAGTACGACAGCGAACCGGGACCCCACAAGGCGGACTTCATCGGCTATTTCAACCAGGGCCACCACCTTGTGAACCTCAACGAGCACTGCAACATCACGGTACTCGGTGCCGGTTCGACCTGCCACGGCGACGTCCTCGACATTGCCGACGTGACCGCACTGACGAACGGGAGTCGTCAGAGCATCATGCTCGCCACGGGATGTTATCCGGCGGATTTCTCCTACCCGCTGTGCATCGGGGAAGCTCTCGTCCGCAATTCGGCCGGCGGATGCGTCGCGTTCATCGGCAACACGTGTTACGGGTGGGGAGGTGCGCCACCGGATCGCGACAAGTACTCCATTCGCCAGGACCGTTACTTCTACCGTGAACTCTTCGACTTCGGAACGGTTCATCTCGGGGAGTGTTTCTCCCACCTGAAGAACGACGTCTATGAGCCCGAGGACCCGTACAACCTGCACCAGTACTGCTTCACCCAGCTGACTCTTCTCGGCGATCCCGGTCTGTCTCTCTGGACCGACGATCCGCAGAGCCTCGCCGTCACCCACGACGCAACGGTCCGGGCGGGAGAGGCGGTGAGTTTTCCGGTCGCGGTGTCCGACGGGAGCGGGCCCCTGGACGGTGTCCGGGTCTGCCTCTGGAAGGAGGGCGACATCTACGACGTCGCCGAGACGTCGGGGGGAAGCGTGACGTTCGGTTTCACGGCGGCGTCGGCCGGCACGCTCCTGGTCACCGCGTGCCGACAGAACTATCTGCCCTACGAGGGCGAGACGGTCGTCCTGGGCCCGACGGCGATCGCCTCGGGTGAGCCGGACGTGCCGGCCCGGCTGATCGTGGGTCCGATTCAACCCAACCCGTTCGATCGGGTCACCCGAATCGACTTCTCCCTCCCGGTCGAGGGCCCCGTGAGACTCGAGGTGTTCGATCTGTCGGGGCGAAGAGTCGCGACCCTCGTCAACGCGATCCGGGAATCCGGGCCTCATTTCACGACCTGGCGGGCGGAAGGTCTGCCGAGCGGAGTCTACTTCCTCCGCATCGAGGCGGACGATCGCGTCGTGACGAGGAAGACGGTTCTGCTCCGGTAGGGGCGGCGGGTCCCCGGCACAGGGGCGTCGGTCCGCGTGGTTCGGGCGGGACCGAGGCGAACGGGAGGGGCTCGGACCGCGAGGCTCCGGACGGGTCGACTCTTGGAACGGACGATTCGGGATTGGTCACTCCCGTCGGATGGCCCTATACTCCGCCCCCATGATGGAGTTCCTCGAACTCGAACTGCTCGGACTGACGATCCGCCGCTGGCTGGGGGGACTCGCCCTGGCCGTGGCGGTCTTCGTCGTGCTGCGCCTGCTCCAGGCGATCGTGCGGGGCCGTTTCGTCGCCCTGGCCCGACACACGAAGACCGAGTGGGACGACATCCTCGTCGGCGCTCTCGGACGGACGCGGTCGCTCTTTCTCGTCGTCGCGGCGGTGTACACCGCCTCCGCGTACCTGTTCCCCGCGGGCCGGGCGCAGAGCGTCGTCCGGGTGGTCTTCGTGTTCGGCCTCCTGTGGCAGGTGGGTGTCTGGGCGTCGACCGGCGTCAGCCTGTGGCTGGACTCCTTCCGCCGCCAGCGGGCCGGAACGGACGCGAGCGCCGTCACGACGGTGACTGCGATCGGGTTCATCGCGAAGCTCGTTCTCTGGTCGGTGGTCGTACTTCTCGCCCTCGACAACCTCGGCGTGGAGATCACGACGCTGGTTGCCGGTCTCGGGGTCGGAGGGATCGCGGTCGCGCTGGCGGTTCAGAACATCCTCGGCGATCTCCTGGCGTCTCTCTCGATCGTACTCGACAAGCCCTTCGTCATCGGGGACTTCGTGGTCGTCGGCGACTACCTAGGGTCCGTCGAGCACGTGGGTCTGAAGACCACCCGCGTCCGAAGCCTCTCCGGCGAGCAGCTCGTGTTCTCGAACAACGACCTCCTGAAGAGCCGGATACGGAACTACGGGCGGATGTACGAACGGCGGGTCGTGTTCGGACTGGGAGTGACGTACGGGACGCCCCGCGAAAAGCTGAAGAGGATCCCCGAGATCATCCGGAGCCTCATCGAGGGCCAGGAGAACGCCCGCTTCGATCGATCCCACTTCAAGGAGTACGGGGACTCCGCGCTCCTCTTCGAGTCCGTCTACTACGTCAAGGTCCCCGACTACACCGCCTACATGGACATCCAGCAGGTGATCAACCTCGGCATCCACGAGGCGTTCGAGCGGGAGGGAATCGAGTTCGCCTTTCCGACCCGGACCGTTTATGTCGAGAGGCCGGACCGCTCTCCCGAGTCCGAGCCGGATCAGGGCTCCCCCTCGACGACGATCAGCGGTACCGGGCCTTGACCCGGGCCACGAGTTCACTCGAGAGGCCCGTGGAAGACCCCGGCCAGCACCCCGAAGATCTCGAGGAAATTTGACCGGCGGAACTCGTCGCGGTACCGCCGGTCGAACACCTCGCGCAGCGCCGATTTCTCCGCCTCCCCCGCCTCGGCGTGCGTTCTTCCGCGAAGGATCTCGTCGACCGCTTTCTGGGCGGCGGCTCCTCGGCCCGACCACCAAACGACGGGCCGAAGATCCTCGTCGTGAAAAGCGTAGACGGGGATTCGTTTCTTCTCCCGGAGCCAGAGATACCGTTTCATCACGTTCGGATTCTCATCGCGGGCGAAGACTCTCAGCTCCCATCCGGCGAGGTCCTCGATGAGACGCGCCCAGGTGCCGAGCGTGTGATAGACGTCGGGGCACCAGTCCTCGGCCACCGCGACGACTTTGAGTGCGGGAAGAGTCCGGAGAACGTCGCGCTCGGCCGGCCGGTAGGCGGGCGAAGCGAAGTCGGCCTCGAACGCCTCGACGTTCTTGCGGATTTTGTCGTGCCGGTATTCCTCCCAACTCAGTCCCCGTTCCCAGTCCTCTCTCGGAAACATCACTCCTCCTTCGAGCTGAGT
Source organism: bacterium (assembly GCA_025774805.1). Classification (GTDB taxonomy): domain Bacteria; phylum ARS69; class ARS69; order ARS69; family ARS69; genus JALGZR01. The sequence goes on along the minus strand of JALGZR010000032.1, from coordinate 31,323 downwards.
TCGACCAGTGGGGTCCTCAGGTCCAAGGCCCGGCGGTCCGGAGCCGGCTACTCCGACCCTCCCGCGAGGGGTAAAGAAGCCGTCAAATCCGGGCGCGGGTCGAATCTCGTTCGATCGGTTCCGGGAGTGTTGCCGATTCGCCCCGCCGCGGGGATAGTCGGAGATGCGAGCCTTTCGACGCTCCCCTCGAGGAATCGTCCGTCGGGAGGAACCGTCATGCTTTGGACGAAGACGCTATTCCTGATTCCCTTGCTAGGTGCCTCCGCACTCGTCTCCTCCTGCAATCTCCTGCCCGAAGAAGACCCACCGACGAGGTGCCCACGGCCTCCGACCGGGCTCGAGGATCCGCCAACGACCGAGGATCCGCCGGAGGAAGAGGATCCGCCGGAGGAGGACAAGCCCCTCGTCATCACTGAGGCCTTGGAGTTCCTGAAGGAGACAGAATGGTTCGCTCCGTACTGTCAAGGGTTCAGCGGACTCATGCCGGCAGAGAAGTGCGCCTTTCGAGAAGTGCTGAGCCATCCCCAGGCCGATGGTCAGTTCAAGCATCTCGTGGAGGAGGGCACGAATGCCGGCCGGCTCTACGGGCTTTGCGGAGTCTACTACACGGATACGGCGGCCCTTTGCCGGCTCGTGCATACGCATGTCGATCCAGCCGACACCGTTCGCTCGATATGGGGCTGTGCAGTGGTGACCACGCCGATCCGTGACCTGCTCTCCGGAATCTCGGAAGGAGTGCTTCCGCACGCCCTGCGCGAAGGGAACTGCCAGTCCGAGTGCCCGTAGCCGCCCGGAAGCTCATCGACGGTCGCGCTCGGGCGGCTCGCGTTTCTCACCGGGTTCGTCGCCACCCGCAAGATCGTGCGGTTGCGGTGAAGCGCGAAGACGGGCGCTCCGGGGTCCCCCGTGCCTCCACGGACCTCCTGCAGCGTCCCAGGTCGTTGAGTGCGGTCCCTCACTGCACGGAACTCCTCGAAGTTCGGACGACCCTCGGGTGCGGGCATCGGCGTCGGGCGTGTCGGGTGCTGCTACATGTGGTAACTAGCCTGCATCCCACGGCAGCGATCTCGTCAATCCTCAGGTCGAGCCGTCTCGTACCCGAACCCAAGAGGAGCAACCGTGCCCCCCGGCTCGCAGTCGGGGTCCGGCCTGACATCGCCCTCATGAAGTCGGAGCTCGCTGGTTTCCTCAATCACTCGATTCCCTACCAACTCGTGGGGATCGCCGTCGGAGGAGAAGGACCATGGAGTGGGAGAAGCGTTCTGCCTACGTGTTCATCAAGTGCCAACCGGGTACGACCGAAAGCGCCTTCAAGAAGCTCCGGGAATGGGACACGACGATCGGAGTCTTCGCTCTGGGAGGGAAGTGGGACCTCATGCTCTGGATGGACACCCAGGACGTCGAGTCGGCCTACAAGTGGATCTCGGAGATGCGGAACTGGCCCGAGGTCGATCGAACCTGTACCGAGATGACGTATTACGGTTACCGGAGAGACGACCGCTTCTGGGAGCAGCCCGCATGGTCTTGGATCAAGGTCCGGTCCAACCAGGTGTATTCCGTCTACCAAGAGCTGAAGAACTACGACTGCACGGCGTGCGTGGGCTGCATCCCGGGCGAGTGGGATTGTGTGGCCATGCTCCACGCCGAGAGCTGGGATGTGCTCTACCGCTGGATGCGGGATCTCCAGACCAAGGGATACGAGATCGAGTACCACGCCCCTCTCGATTGCTGGTGGAATCCGGCCTTCGAGGGGACCTGGAAGGAGTACAACACGATCGAGACCACGACGGGCGCCTACTCGTGACGCGGTCGAGGGGCTGAGATCGGCGCTACCCCGTGCGCACCCCCGGCTCGGGCAGGAGAAGGGGAGCGCATCGGTAGGGCACGACGGGGGGATGGGCCCGATCGATCTCCCCCGCGACCCACTCGGCGGTTCGGGGCCGACTCACGTCGGCCGGGACGGGGGGGAAGGCCCCTCCCAATCGGTTGTGCTTCGAAGAATGTGCTTTTGCCGGTCCGGTCGATGCTACGGGTCCGGACGACCGTCCTGAAGGACGAGACGTCGGCGTGCCTCGCGAAGACGATCTGCTTGATGGCGGCGCACATCCGGCCGGCCAGCTCGAACCGGGCCGATACCCTGAGGATCTACGAGTCGGCCCGCGTCCTACGCCGTTTCCGCGACCGGCTCCCGGAGGCTTGGGCACGGCCCCCCCATCCGCCTCCCTGATGACAGCGGGACGTCCCGTCCGAGACGGTGTCGTCGAGCGGACTACCAGTCGCGGTACCGCTCCTTGAGGGAACCCCAGGAGGAGCGTTCGACGAGGCTGGGACGGGAGTGGACGGCGAGTCCGTGACCCACTCCCGCCGCGATGGCCTCATGACCGGTCCCGGGAGGCGCATCCGAGATCTGCCCGTTGTCGTCCCACCCCCAAACCACGACGGATCCGTCGGCCGCGAGGGCGAGACTGCTGTGCCCTCCCGCCGCGATGGCTCGATACCCGGTTCCGGCGGGCGTGTCCGAGACCTGACCGTGGTGGTCGTACCCCCATGCGACGATGGAACCGTCCGCGGCGAGAGCGAGGCTGTGTGAATGCCCTGCCGCGATGGACCGGAAACCGGTTCCGGCGGGCGCGGCGGACACCTGGCCGTCACTGTCCCACCCCCAGGCGACGATGGATCCATCCGCGGTGAGGGCCAGTCCGTGACCCACCCCCGCGGCGATCGACTCGTAGCCGTTGCCCCCCGGCGCGTTCGTGACCTGGTTGTAGTTGTCCCGACCCCAGGCGGAGACGGAGCCGTCGGCGGCGAGGGCGAGACCGAAGAACCCCCCTCCCGCGATGGCCTGGTGGCCGGAGGCCGTGGGTGCACCCGAAACCTGGCCGTGGCCGTCGGCCCCCCATCCGGCGATCGAGCCGTCCGCGCCAAGAGCGAGACCGTGTGATCCCCCCGCGGCAATGGCGAGGTGGCCCGTGCCGGTGGGCGTGCTCGAGACCTGCCCGCGAGTGTCATCCCCCCAGGCAACGATGGACCCGCCTTCGGTGAGCGCGAGACTGAAGAAGTCACCGGCCGCGATTGCCCGATAGCCGTCTCCGTCAGGCGCGTTCGAGACCACGCCGTAGGTGTCCGATCCCCAGGCGACAATGGAGCCGTCCGCGGCCAGGGCACTCGACGCCGGGAGAACGAAGGGGAGCACGGCAACTGCTCGAGAGAACCGGTCGGTCACGATCACGCCTCCATCCGACGTCGAGGGGGGGTCAGGAACCGTACGCGATACGGGCGCGGCAGTTCAAGATCCGCACACTCCGGGCGGTGGCCGGGTCACTCCAGAGCGCTTCCTCGGGTGGGTCACGGTGATCGCTGGCGACCGAGGCCTGGCGGGGGAGCCGATTCCCCGATCTCGCGGCGTGGTCCCGGCGACGGCCGCTCACCGGACCCGGTTCCTCCGAGCCCACCGACTCCCGAGGGCGCCGTGAGCGGTTCGGGGTCCCCCGGACGCAGAGCACGCGAGCCACCGAGGTCGGCGGCAGGCGGGTCCAGGGCGGTGGCCGGGTCGCCACCGTCCGCGCGGTGGATCTCGAAGCCATGCACGCGGGCAAGGCTATCGAATCACCCGACATGCGGTTAGCGGGACTCCGGCTCCGCAACGGTGCCATCGAGTCGTGAGTTGCTGACGAATGTCAGTCGTCAATGTGATCTATGTCAGACTGCCCTGAAAGTCCGCGGACCGCGCTCCGCTCCCGGGCCATTGTCTCACCCCTTCTCCAGCGGCGATAATGCTCCGACCGGACCCGCTGGACCGTGGGCCGCGCGACCGGGTTCGATCCTCCAAGCGAAGGGAGACGCGAGATGCGATTCGTGCCAGCGATGTGGTTCGGGCTTTCAGTCCTGCTCTTGGCCGCAGGCGGACCCGCCGACGTCTCGGCGGCCGGGGACCCGCTCCGTCCCGAGCCGACGGAGCCGGTCGATCCGGGACAGCCCTACTCTCTGGGGGCTGAAGTCGTCCCCGTGGATCCGAGCACGCTCGATTGTTCGGGCATGATCACGTTCGAAGACGTCGCGGGTGGTGATCCTCCGGGCACCAACTACGACGACGTCTTCGAATCCGATGGGGCCTATTTTGCCGAACGTTTCGTTGGCCAGGTACTCGACTTCGCGGGCGACTCCGACGTGCTGTCGGGGGAGCCGACGGATCCCCTCTCTCCTCAGGTGGGCGATCCGAACGATAACCTCGACGTGGTGTACTATGAGCCGGTGGACAGTCAAGTCCTTTCCGGTTTGGGCTTCCGGGGATTCCCCAACTTCGATGCGATCGGAGAGGGAGCGATCGCCGTTCTGTTCGACTACGATCAATCGGAGTTCGGCTTCGATCTGCTCGGAGGAGACGGAGGCGACGCGTTCGTGAACTTCTTCCGACGCGACGGCTCACTTATCGATATGATCGTGCTGCCCGGACTGGCGAGCCAAACGTACGGGTTCGCCCGTGCAGGCGGCATCCGCGACATCGCCGGAATCTCCATTCACAACCTCGATCCCGCCGGCATCGGATTCGACAACCTCTGCCACGACGTCAAGGGTGTGCCGGGGCAGCCGCCGATCTGCGATGCGGGCGGCCCTTACGCGGGGGACGTCGGAGAACCCATCGTGTTCGACGGGAGCGGCTCCTACGATCTCGACGGCACGATCACGGGCTATGCGTGGGACTTCGGTGACACCCACACCGGCTCGGGAGTCATGCCGACTCATATCTACACCGTCGCGGGCGAGTTCACGGTCGAGCTCTGCGTCACGGACGACGACGACCCACCCCTGACGACCTGTTGCGAGACGATAGTGACGATTCAACCCGTAATTTCCGTCGAGTCGAGCCCGTGGGGCCGCATCAAGGCGACCTACCGCTAGCTTGGACGGGAGTTCGTGTCGAGGGTGGCCTCCGGGCCACCCTCCCCTTCGCCCGAAGATCCGGGGGACGCCACGGTCCCCCTGAAGGACTCGACACGCCCGTCGACCACAGGCGGCGAGGACACCACGCCCACGGGTCCGGGCCTACGGCTCGACTCCCCAGACCCTCTCGATTCCCCTTCGGCGTACCGTATTGTCGGCAAGCTCGGGGAAGGCGGGATGGGTATCGTCTACGAAGCCGAGCAGCGAAATCCGCAGAGACGCGTCGCGCTCAAAGTGATCCGTGGCGGTCCGTTCGTGGACGACCTGCGGATCAAGATGTTCCAGCGCGGGGTGGAGACCCTCGCGAGACGGAAACATCCGAACATCGGAGCCGTCTACGAGTCCGGCCGTACGGAAGCAGGCCAGCACTTCTTCGCGATGGAAAGGAACTGGCCGCCTCCGACGCCGAGTCTCGGTGAATACCCCCGTTTGCTACTCGTTCCTGATCGAAGATCCCGCGTCCCGTCGGGAAGCGGTTGCTTGAAGTCTCCCTCTCCCGGGAGTACCCTGGGGTCGCACCCGATTGCCGAGCCCTTCTCTCTCGGATGTGTCAAGGTCTCTTCGCGGTTATTCCCTCGAACCGGGGAGACACCATCTTGGACCTCAATTCGTCCGGACCACGCTTTTCTGCCTTCGACCTCTTGTCTCGCACCCGAAGCACCTTCGTTCTATTTCCGATGCTCGCACTCGTCCTCGCCGGCTGCGGGACGACCAGTCCTCGAGCGCCGTCCCGCGGGAAGCTCAGCGATGCGGCCGAGCGCGCGAAGAGCCCGCCCGAAGAGCAGGTCCGGACCAAGAAGAAGGAGAAGACCGTTAAACACGAACCCCCTCCGACGTACGAAGAGGAGGAGGACGAGATCATCGTTATCGAACCAGTGCTCACGGGGCACGCCGCGACCGCCGAGGAAGGCGGGGAATCGGTCGAAAGTGACGACGTACGGGTTCCGGCGACCGGCGACGCCTCACCCGAGTCCGAGCGCTTCTACGGATCTCTCGAATTCGGTCTCGGATCTCAGGCCGGAGGGATCTTCGACGAGATCGGAGCGATGGGATTGCACATCGGAGCGTATACGAAATCCCGCCGGCTGCGCGGCGGGTTGCTTGCCCAGGTCGCCACTTTCGACCTCGATCCGGATCGTGGTCTCGACGACTCGCTCGAGAACCTGACCGAGCTGACCATCGGCGGCACCGGTCGATACTACTTCACCCCGCACCACACGTTCATCGGACTCTACGTGACGGCCGGTTTGCACTACGGCGTCTTGCTGTACGACTTCGCCAATCCCGTCGAGGTGGAGGCGGGAGAGGAGGTCGACGACGATGTCGTCGAGGTGTTCGCCATTCACGGCGGCCTCGGCGTCTCTTTCGTCCAGTGGCGGTGGTTCCGTCTCAGCACCACCGCTCTGGGCGGCGTCAAAGCATACGAAGGGGTCACGTCCGAGGGTTTCGACAACGACCTGTTCCGGGAGGCGGGATTCTACAAGCTCACCTTCGAGATCGGGATCGTGAGACCCCGTAGCCTTTGAAGTGCCGGTTTCATTCGTGGAAGGACCGCGTGCCGTCCCATCCCGGGTGCAGGTACAGCCGATTCCATGTGAGTTCTCCGGGAGAACGGATTCCCTCGGCGCCTCATGGATCGGTGCTCCGTCTGTTCTTGACGTTCATGGGGAGAACCGTCACGATGAAAGTCGACCGGACCCCACGATGATGATGTCGTATCCAACGCAGATACACGTGATGGCGGCGGAGGGGAATCGTGTCATGTTCAGGTTTGCGTAAGAGTCGGGTTCCGCAGTGCCTCCTCGTGCTCCTGGTTCTGGGTCTCGTCACCTCCACTGCGATTGTCCACGCGCAATCTCTCCCTGGTAAACCCGTGAAGATCGTGCTGAGCACGGATCAGCGAAGCTACGACTTCGGTTCACCGATCAAACTGGTTTTGACCCTGGTGGATCGGGAAAACTCGCGAGTCGCGACACAGGAAGACATCGAGGTGGTGATCGTGGCCCGCGGTTCTTCGAGCCGGGCCCGAGTCGTCGGCAACATCCGGTTCGAGAGCGGTGAATCGAGTATGGAGCACGTGCTCGAGGGCGTCATCGCCCCCCCCGGGCTCGTCTATGTCGGGGCCAAACACGGTTCTCTCTTGGAGGGAGGCGTGCGGCTGCTCATCAAGAAGCCGAGGGTCGAAGAGATGGTGATGGCGGGGGCGCCCGAACGGGAACTGTCGGAAGGTCCCGGGCCCCCGCGGGAAGAGACCGCCCGACAATCGGAACCGGGGGGAGAGGCGTCGTCCGAGAGTTCCAAACCATCACCGGAGAAAGTGCACCCGGTCCTGATCACCTATTCCCCTGACCGGGACTTCTGGGCGGACGGGAAAGACACCGCAGAGGTCCTGGCTTTCTATTTGGAGGGCTCCGGACCGGATACCGACATCGCCCTTCGATTCGACGATGGAACCGGCAATCTGAGACCGAACCCCATCGTGATCGAGAGAGGGAATGACTCAGGTCTGGGAACCCTGACGTTCAACGTGGCAAAGACGGTGACCGTCCGTAACGTGTCTTCCAATCCGGAGGTCGAGCTGCGGGGCGCGGACAGCTTGATGATCTCGTTCATTCCGCCGCCTCCGACACGTCTGGGGATCACGGCGAGTGGGCCCTCGATTCCCCTGACCATGTCGACGAAAATCATCGCGCAGCTCTGGACACAACATGACAGGCCGGCGGTGGACACAGAGAACCGTACGGTCCTGTTCGAGATCCGTGAGGGAAGGGGCACGCTCTCGGATCTCGAGGTGACCATTGCCGCGGGCGACATGACCGCTCAGACGACCTTGACCCCCCGCTGGCCGGGAGTGTTCGTGATCAGGGCTTCGACCCGGGGGTTCGATCCCGTGGTGACCGAGGTGAAGGTCACGTGGCCGGCGCTGCTGATGGTTCTGGCCGCGATCGGTGGAGTTCTGGGTGGCGTCCTTGCGGCGATTCCCAAACGCCCCAGAAAGGGCTGGTGGAAGCAGAGAGGGGTCCGTCTCCGTTGCCTGGCGGGGCTCGTGACGGGATTCGTCCTCTACTGGGCCTGCGTGCTCGGATTGGCGGGAGTCCTCCTGGGCGACTATCTGTTGAACCCCCTGACCGCGTTCGTTCTCTCCGTTGTCGGAGGCTGGGTCGGCACGGGTGTCTTCGCCCTCGTGCTCCGGGGCCTCGGACTCTCCCGAGCGAGCGACGACGCATAGCCGCTCATCCTGCGGAGTCGTGCCTTCCGGTGTCGGCCTCGGCCCCCTCGAGAGGGAGTGGGGCTCCGTCCCACTCAGTGCGGCGCGGCGATGGCGCTCGCCTCCTCCTCCAGACCGTGTTCGCGCAGTGCTTCGACGTAGGACTCACGGGTCGTCGCGATTTGGGGATCGCCGGGCTCCAGAAGCCGTTCACGGATCTCGATCGCTCGTTCGAAGGAGCTCTTCATCCGTTCGATTCGACCGAGAGCGCTCGCGGCGTGGCCCAGGTTGACGAGCGTCGTCGCCACGTCCGGGTGGTCGGGTCCGAGCTTCGCCCGGCGGATCTCGAGGGCCCTCTCGAGGAGCTCGAACGCCTCGGAGTGTCTTGCCTGCTCCTGGAGGAGGTAGGCGAGATTGTGAAGGCTGGCCGCAACCTCGACGTCGTCCGGCCCCAGCGCTCGCTCCTGCACTCCGATCGCACGTTCGTAGCAGGCTTCCGCCTCTCGGTGTCTTTCCTGCTGTGTGTAGAGGATGGCCAGACCGTTGAGGCTGGCCGCGACGTCCGGGTGTTCGGGGCCGAGACTCCGCTCTCGGATATCGAGCGCCCGGAGGTAGAGGGACTCAGCCGCTTCGAGATCGCCGCGTCCGAATTCGACCGAGGCGAGGTTGAAGAGGCCCGTCGCCACTTCGGGGTGATCCGGCCCGAGCGACTTCTCTCGAACCCGGTGCGCTCGACGGTAGAGAGGTTCCGCCGCGTCGAGATCGCCCTGCACGTAGTACAGAGCGGCGAGGCTGTTGAGGCTCCGACCGATGTCGGGATGATCCGGAGCCAGCACCCTCTCCCGAATCGCCAGCGATCTCCGGAAGAGCCGTTCCGCCTCTTCGTACTCCCCCTGCATGTAGAGGAGCACTCCGAAGTCGCGGAGGCTCTCGGCCACGTCCGGGTGCTCGGGTCCGAGGACCGTCTCGCGAATCGTCAGGGCGCGCGCGTAAAGCGATTCGGCCACGGAGAACGCTCCGTGCTTGTGGAAAGACCTCGCAAGGCCGTGCAGGGTCGCGGCGATCTCCGATCGATTCGGGTCCCGCTGCGATTCCCTGATTCGCAGCGCTCGAGAGAGCAGCGACTCGGCCTCGTCGTACCGACCCTGGGTCTCGTAGAGCACCCCCAGGTGATCGAGGCTCTCCGCGACAAGCGGATCGTCGCCGGTCAATTGCCCGCGACGGGCCTCGAGACCGTCCACGAGCAGCCTCTCGGCCTCCTCGTACAAGCCGAGATTGCGGTACACCGTGCCGATCGTGTCCAGTAACCGCGCCCGGGTCAGCGGACGATCGCCAAGCTCCTTTCCGACGCGGTCGGCGCCGGCGTCGAGGATCTCGCGGGCCGTCACCGTGTTGCCCCGGGCCTCGCCCGGATCCGAGACCTCGAAGAGACTGACGAGGAAGTCGACGACCTCCGTCACCTCGTCGCGCGCGGCCAGTGCCGCCGCCCGTTCCCGGCGAAGGTCCGACGTGTACCGCAGTCCGGCCAGGATGACGACCGCGACGACGGCGACGGCCGCGAGATTGCGGATCCTCCGGGCGGGCTTCCCGAGAATCCACCGCAGACGCTCCCCCGCCTCGGCGGCCGAAGGTCTCGTCGTCGGTGCGACCGACTTCAGACGATTGATCAGGCGGGTGAGATCGGGATCCAGGCCGCGTACGGGTCGTGTCTCACCGGCGCGGGCCCATTCGAGGATCGCCAGACGGTGGGGCGCCTCACCGTAGTGAGACTCCTCGGTGAAGAGCCACTGCAGCAGAAGGCCGCAGGAGTACATGTCGCTGGCGGGCGTTGCGGTCTCGCCGCGAGCCTGCTCCGGACTCATGAACAAAGGGGTGCCGAGGATCTGCCCTCCCACCGTGCGGGCCTCGGCATCGGCCTCGAAAGCCGGCAGGCTTGTCCGGCCTACCGGAGTCGTGTCGTCTCCTGACGGATCGCCCCCGGACGGCGCCACGTCCCCCGCCGGGCTCTCCGTCGCCGGAATGGGCGGTATCTCCTGCGGGACCGGACGGGCCAGACCGAAGTCGAGCACCTTGACGTCCCCTTCCGGCGTGAGCATGACGTTCTCGGGCTTGATATCCCGGTGTACGACTCCCTTCTCGTGGGCATCCGCCAGCACGCGAAACATCTGCTCGGCCACGCGCATTTTGGCGGTTCTTCCGAGTCCTCGCTTCAGGGCTCGGCGGAGATTCCGACCCGGAATGAGCTCGAGGACGAGGAAGTCCCTCTCCTCGTCCTCGACGTAATCGTAGATACGGCAGATGTTCGGGTGGTCGAGCTTCGACAGCATACGCGCCTCCCGGAGAAAGCGCGCCTTCGTCTCCCGCCTCAGGCGGTACTCGGAACGAATCGCCTTGACCGCGACTCTTCTCCGGAGCTTCTCGTCGAAACCGACGTAGACCTCCCCCATGCCGCCTTCGCCGAGGAGGTCGCCGATTCGAATGTGCCCGATTTTCTTTCCGACGAGTCCCATCAATCCGCCGGAGAAAAAGGATCGATCGCCTTATGCGTCATCCGGCCGCGCCGAGGGCAGGAACAGCCCCACGATGTCGACCAAGAGAATCGAGCCGATCCAGGCCCCCAGCGCCGTGACGAGCACGTCCATGCCCATTCCCTTCTGCGCGTCGGGCCAGATCCGGAGAATGAGAAAAGCACCGATCAGACCGCCCAGAAGGGCGAGTACGAACCGCCACGGGCCGGGCCGGGGTAACGGGGGTTCGGGCTTGATCGGCGAGATCCGTGAGCCGTCACTGGCGCACCAGCCGACCAGCAACGCGAGGACTACGAGTTCGAGAGACATTCTCACAACCTCCGTTCGGAATCCGAGGGTCGGAGGGAGCGACAGGGGAGAGTCCCGAGGCAGTTGGCTCCCCTCCTGATCGTGACCAGGGTCGGGGCCGGGGGTCAAGGAAGATTGCGGACCCCGGCACTCATCGATCACATCCAGCGGGCGTGGCTCGAGAATGACCCCGGGCCACAGGCGGCCTTCATCGCGCCCGTGACCCGCGCTCGCCCGAGGGCCGGCCCCCTTCGCCGCCATCATGCGATGGGAGCGGATCACGGTTTGCGGTACGCTCCCCGGGGTCCCCCGAGGAGGAGGCGGCCGGCGTACACGAGGCCGGCACGTCACGGAGCACTGACTATGAATCCCGCCAACCCAGGCGCGCGGGCCAAGGCGCTTCTCCTCCGCGGCGGACTCGCACTATCCGTTTCCCGGGTGATCGCCTGCGGTGCCGATTACGAGCCCATCGACGCCGGCCAGGTGCTCGCGTTCGACATCCCGCTGGGCGACCCGTCCCGGGCAGCAGAGCGGACCATTTGTCTGTTCTCGGTCCCGGAGGACTATGATCCGGATCGGGCCTTCCCCCTTCTCGTAGCGTTGCACGGATACGGCAGCGGTGCCGCGCCGTTCCACGATCTGTGGAGTCGCGCGACCGTCCGGGGAGGTTACGTACTGGCAACCCCGCAGGGCGACGAGAGAACCACGGAGGGAATCGGATGGGGATGGGGGTCGGCGCGTGTCCGCGTCGTCCAGCGGACCATCGACGGCATCACGGAAATGGCCCACATCGACGGATCCCGGATCTTCCTTCTCGGATTCTCGCAGGGAGCCGCTCTTGCCTACACGATGGGGCTGGCCCACCGGAACGTGTTCCGGGGTCTCGCCCTCTTGGGAAGCTCGTATGATCTGAGCGAACTACCCCCGGACCGTCCTCCCGGCGTGCTCTCCGGTCTCCGCGTATACATCGGTCGTGGGGAGCTCGAGCCGAGACCCGGCAATGCCCTCGAGGTTGCCGAGGCACTGCGGAGGCGCGGAGGCACCGTGAGGTTCGTGGAGTACCCGGGCCTCGGGCACCGAGTCCCCCATCCTCCCGCGGCGGAGCTCGAACGGATTCTGGCGTTTCTGGACTCGAACGATGAGGCCGAAGGGCTCAATCCATGAGGAAGCCCTTGCGGCGTGGGACTCTCAGGACTTTGTGGAGACCGCCCGGGGTCGCCCCGCCGATCGAACGGCACCGTTCCCGCCGGAGCGGACCCCGGGCCCCTTCGGACTACTTGACCTTCACCCAGTGATCGACGAACTCCCCCTCACGCGTCGCCGTCAACCGGTCGCCCTCGAACACCACGATGGGCTCGTTGAAGAGGGGCAGATCGAACTCGATGCGTTGACCCTTCTTCGATACGGCCGCTGTCCCCGCCACGGTCGAGAGCTCGTATTCGGGGCTCTTCTCTCCGTCATTCACGAGAAGGTACTTGCAGGTCTCGCTGTACGTCGACTCGGAGATCTCGTAGGTCGAGATCATGGACAGGGAGAAGGTGCTCCCATCTTCCTTGGTCCAGTAGACGTTGAAGTTCCTGTGGCCATCCGCAAAGGTGACCAGCCCCATGATGGCCGGCGGTACCTGCATCGTCCCATCGGGCAGCTCACGGGAAACCAACTCATAGGTTCCGTCGATGCTGACCGGACCGGCGATGCCCGTCGTACTGAACGCCAGCCCTCCGATCACTGCAACACCGATGCTTCCGAGAATCCGGGTACCTCTCCTCGTCAGAAACATGATCACCTCGCTCGGGTTCAGGGATTGTTCGGGGAGTCTGTTCGGAGATCCGCGCGTCCGATTGTGCCATGGACGATGGAGGATGACAATGCAGCGACCTATCGGTGAAGACGACTCGAATGCATATGACAAGTACCGGGGTGACTAATCTGCAATGGGGGCTTTCGTCGATTCTCGCTCCGTTGGGGCGAGCTCGAGAGAGCCGTCGGCCCGCGGATACGGGATGGGTCCGTCTGTCGGTCGCCGGCGGAGGTCACCGACGGAATGGAGGGAGAGCGCCATGCCATTCACCACGGCAAAAGTCGTTGAGGGAGTGTTCACCGAAGAACGGAAGACCCGCCTCATCGAGAAGATCACGGAAGCGATGATCGAGGTCGAGGGTGAGGGATCGCGTGACTTAACCTGGGTCGTGATCGAGAGATCAAAGCCGATGACGGGGCTATCGGAGGCAGGCCGATCCGCCCGAAACCGAAGCCCTGAGCCGGAAGTGGAGATCCGACTCCTGCCGTTTCGCCGATCGTGAGCGGGCGATTCGTGAGCAAGCAGCAGCCCGGGGCGAGCTGCCCCGGCGGCTCCTCCGGAAGGCGGTCCTCGACTCAAAGGCGAAACCCTCTTGCTCTTCGGAGGACGATCATTCGGCGATCACAATCTGCGGTGCTACCGGTACAGGCTCTTGATGTTGCCCCAGGTCTCCGCCTCGACGGCCTCCGTGGAGCAGAGTTCGGTGGATGTCTCGCAGGGCGCGCCATCCACGCTGGCGAAGCCTCGCCAGTCGTTGACATACCCCTTGCCGTCCACGCCGACCGTGATGTTGCGGTCGTTGGCCGCGGAGTTGCCGAGGCAAATGTTTCCGCCGCTGAAATCGAAGACCGTGATGATGCCGACCATTGTCTCAGGATTCACGTTGCCATAGGCGCCCAGCATGTCCGACTCCGACCCGGTGAAGAGATAGGGAGAGACCCCGGCGATGCCGCCCCAGAGCATCCCGGTCAGGACGAACCCCCACTCGGAGGCGGCCGCTCCGGTCACTTCCGAGGAACACTTCAGCCACAGATACAAGGTGCCCGGGCCACCCATGGGGGTCGGCGAGTAGTTCACATCCGGACTGGTCGTGCTGCTGCTGATCGTCCAGCCGAACTCGTGGTCTGTCGTGGCGAACGCGCCCGTGGCGAGGGCGCAGACCGCGAGAACTGAAACCAGGGTCATGAACCGCCTCATGGTGTACCTCCGATTCTGAGAGTGTTCCGAGAGTCTTCGGGGGGCGGGCACAGGGTGTCCGCGAAGCCGGGTTCGCAGAAGATGCCGAATCCTTTCCGAGAATCAAGCTCAATCGAGCGGGATCGAGGAGACCGGTCCCCCTCCATGACCCCACCCATGAACTATAGCCAAACCCTGGCGGACCCTCCTGTCGGCCCCGGCGGCGGGGATGCTGGGGTCCGACGCCGCGGAGGGCCGGTTCCCTCCTCCCGACTCTGGCTAACCTCTTTTCCTGAAGGAAGTTAGGTGACTTGCCCCGGAGCCGGAGTGCCCTCCGGCCCCGGTCGGTGCCGCTTTGAGCTGCCGGAGTCGGCCGGACTCTTGACCGGGGGCTCGTCCTCCGTCGACGACTTGGATTCTCGGACGGGAGCTCGGCCTCGGGTCATCGGTGGGTGGCATTTCGGATCCGCCCGGCTCAAGCGGCGTCTTCACCGGCGGGCACCGCGTCCGGCCCGTACACGGCCCGGACGAGATCCAGAAACCACGCCGGACGCCTCAGGACGACGACCACCAGGGTGATCGCGAGGATCGGGATCGGGATCACGACGTCCACGACCGCGAGAGAAACCAACCACACGAGAAGTGTATTCCGGCTCACTGGGGTCCTCCGTTCGCTCGTCGCCCCCGGTTCCGGTCCGGTTCGGTGCGCCTTGACCGAAGAGGCGGGAATGACTCCCACCGCCGGACCGACAAGTCGAGGTCGCCCGGACCGAGGCGCCGCGGAACCATGAGCGCGACCTGGGCAAGGATCTCGGTGCGAATGTAGAGGAGAACCGAGGAGAGTGAAAGTCGATCCGGCCCACGCGGCGGGCGCTTCGTCGGCCTGGCGCTCGATGGGTCAGCTCGTGCACGCGGCAAAGCTCGCTTCCGTGGGAGAACTCGCCGGGGCATCGCCCACGAAATCGACAATCCTCTCTCCATCATCGCCGAGGAGGTCGGCATGATGAAAGACCTGCAAGATCCGCAGTTCGGGAGAGAGCTCACGACTCAGGAGTTGAAGCTCCGTCTGAATACCATCCACTCCGCCGTCTACCGCTGTCGAGATATCACGCAGAAGCTCTCGAGCTTCGTGCGCCAGAGCGAGGTCAAGATCCTACCTCACTCGATCAACGAGATCGTCGACGAGGCCGCGGACGGCCTTCTGGGTCGCAAGCTTCCCCTGGCTCACATCGACGTCGTGAAGCGTTACGGCGCGGACCTCCCTCGCGTGGAGACCGACCGGGCCCAGATCGTGCAGGTTCTCGTCAATCTCATTCGGAACGCGGTGGACGCCATGGAGCGTGGTGGAACACTTACGCTCGAGACCCACCTCCGGGACGGACGCGTTTCGGTCTCTGTTCGGGATACGGGGTGCGGGATGACCCCGGATCAACTCGAGCGCCTCTTCACACCCTTCTTTACGACCAAACCATCGAGCAAGGGCACCGGACGGGGTCTTTCCGTGAGTCTCGGCATCATCAAGAACCTCGGGGGCGAGTTCTTCGTGGGCAGCGAGCCGGGTCGTGGGAGCCGCTTTCGCTCCGACCTTCCGACCGAAGAGTTCAGTGGCGAGGAGAGCCGCGCCGAATGGGCACAAGTCAAGTAGAGGAGACGATGGCGTCCTTTATGACCGTAGTCGGTTTGATGATCCCGCTGTCGGAGCATGCCGGCGTCGGTGAGAGCGATACCCTCGGGCAGGCCCTCCGGGCCCTGCACGATGCTCAGCAATAGTTGCCGCCGGGCCGACCGCCCTACCGCGCGATCCTGGTGCGAGACGCCGGAGGCAACTTCGTCGGAAGACTCGACCACTTCTTGATCCTCGACGCTCTCCTGCCGTGGCACGAGGACGAATTTCAGATTCCGATGCTCAAGCGCGCGTGGGTGAGCGAAGAGCTCGTGCGTCAAACCATGGATAATCTCGCCCTCTTGCACGAGCACCTTTCCGACATCTGCGAGAGAGCCCGCTCGATCCGAGTTGGCGATCTGACATCTCGTGAGGCGATCTCGATCGACCACAACGTACCGCTCCTCGCCGCCGTACGGCTCCTGGTGGAACATCAGACGCCCTCCCTGCTGGTCCGGTATGACGACGTCGTCGTCGGGGTGCTCCGGCTGAGCGACGTCTTCGAACACCTCTCCGACTGCATTCTCGAAGGCGACGACGACTCCGCCGCCTAGGAGATCCGATGCCGAAGATCCTCCTCGTCGACGACGAGCACGAGCTCCGGACCTCCCTGGCCGCGCGTCTCAAGCTCCGCGGGCACGAAACGGTTGAGGCGTCCAACGGCGATCACGCGGTGAAGATGGTCGGGGCCAATCTCGACATCGACGTGATTCTTCTGGATCGCATGATGCCGGGACTGAGCGGAGAGGAGACGCTCAAGATCGTCAAGGAATTCCGTCCGGAGATCCAGGTGATCATGCTGACGGCTTACGGCAGCCTCGAATCGGCTGCCGAGGCGGGCCGGCTCGACGTGTTCCGTTACATGGAGAAACCGGTGGACCTGGATCGCCTGCTGGAAGGCGTGGACTGGGCCCGTGCTCAACCGGTCCACGCGATGGCGCGATTCGAGATCCCGGTCCGGAAGTCCCCTTCGTTGGCCACATGGCTCGTGGGAAGCCACAACTCCCGACCTCTCTTCATTCTGATCGGGGCCGTGTTGATGGCGACCCTGTTGCTCATGCCGTCTCCGAGGCGGGATGAAGGACCTCGATGTTGCCCGCATCGTCCGCGTCGCCTCCCGACGGATCGGCCCGATGACGAGGAACGAGTACATCACGGCGATCGTTCTGGTCGCCGTGATCGTACTGTGGAGTACCGCAGGTACGTCCCTGGGAATGGGAGGCCCCGTGATCCTTGGCCTCGTCGCACTCAACCTCCTTCGCGTGATGCCCTGGAGGGACATCGTGAGAATCCCATGGGAGGTGGTCTTCCTGTACGCGGCCGCCGGCGCCATTGGAAAGGGGCTCGCCGTGACGGGAGGGGCTCTCTATCTCGCGGACGGATTCGTCTCCCTCCTTCCGGCCTCGATGCTGGAGGGGATGGGCCTGGCAATGGCCGCAAGCCTGTTCACCGGACTGACCACCAATTTCATGAGCGACGGCGCCACCGTCGCCGCCATCGGGCCGATCACCGTCCCCATGGCGAAGCTCGCGGGCGTCCATCCCTGAACGGTGGGTTCCGCGACAGCATTCGCGTCCTCCTTCGCGCACATGCTGACCATCGGAACACCCAACGATGCCATTGCCTATTACATGGCAAAGGACCCTCAGACGGGCGAGCAGCTCGTGAAGCTGGGTGATTCCTTGAGGCACGGAATGGTGGCCGTGGCGCTCTCATTGCTAGTACTCTGGATGTGGGCGTTCCGGGGATACTGGGATTGGATTGGGTTCCCGAACATCTCGTGAGGCGAGGGGGCCCGGCCGCGAGGGAGTGAGGGATATGGAAGAGAGGAAGATCAGGCTGCTGATCGTCGATGACGAGGTTCGGTTCCTCGATGCGATCGCAGAGCGCCTGGTAATGCGTGGCCTGGACGTGCGCAAGGCCTCCAGTGGGGAGGATGCATTGGAACTGGCCCGTACCTGCAAGTTCGATCTGGCGCTCGTGGACCTCAAGATGCCGGGCATGGACGGGATGCAGCTCCTCAAGATCCTCAAGCAGGAGCACAGGTTCCTCGAGGTGATCATCCTGACCGGCCACGGCGCCCTGGAGAGCGCCGTGGAGGCGACGAAGCTCGGCGCCTACGGCTACTTCCCGAAGCCTTACGAGATCGACAAGCTTCTCGAGTCCCTTCGGGAGGCGTACGAAACACGGATGCGCAAGAAGTTCCGGGCGGACGAAGAACGGATGAAGCAGATCGAGCAGATCGGAACGGGGCAGAGTCCGCTCGGGATCCTTCGGGCTCTTCGGGAACTGGACGACGGCGAGAAGTGACGGTCGTCCTCCACGGGCGATTCGTGTGGTGCCGCTTCGTACTCCAGCCTGCATATCTCATCAGTCTCTGCTGCGGCAGCGGCAGAGCCGCTGCCGCAGCCTCGTGACGAGCCTGGTGAGAATTGCAGGCTAGTCGCGCCCCTCTTCACCCTCCTGGGTCACCCCCTCCGCTCCCTCTCCGTCCTCATCACCGGCCTCATTCCTCGCCTGCCTCCTCGCCCTCCGCTCCTCGAGCTTCCTTTCCTTCCTCTTCTGGCGCTTCATCTCTTTCTGTCGCTTCTCGAAGCCGTAGTTTGTTCGCCTCCCCAATCCTGCCTCCTTCGTTGCGATTGAGAAGCCCCGCCAGCTCCCGCCGGCGGGGCCCCGTACTCCATGGAATTCAGTCACTTCCGCTAGCCGACCTTCACCACGTTCTCGGCCGCCGGGCCTTTCGCACCCTCCACGACATCGAACTCCACTCTGTCACCTTCCGCCAGCGTGCGGAAGCCCCCACTCGAATCCTGGATCGCCGAGTGGTGACAAAACACGTCCTTCTCTCCGTCTTCCCGAGAAATGAAGCCGAAGCCCTTCTGATCGTTGAACCACTTCACGGTTCCCGTCGTACGCATTGCCGTACACCTACCGGTTTTCGAATCGTCGGAGTCCGGCCCTGCGATTGAACTGCAACATCCGTACCGCCCGACTACTCGTGTTCGCGGGAAACCCTCCCGCCCGGTGACGCCTTCCAACTATTGGGGGCGCCGCTCCGGCGGTGCCGAGCCCGCCGGCTTTCCGGAATCTCGCCGAAGGGGACCTCGGCTGAGCTCCGTTCTCTATCCTGCCCTGTGAGGGCACTCGAACGATACCCCTTTATCGACCGACCGCCCTACGCGATCCGAGAAAGATCGGCCCGAAGCGTGGCTCTTTCGGGCAGGAGGAGTAGGCCGGCCGCATGGTCTCTCGCGCTGAGCGAGATGACTGCCAGGCGGGAAATCGTTGAAAAACAATCTGTTACGTCGGTCAGGTGACCGACGGGCACCCCGGCAGGCTCCCGGCCGCCCGTCCTCTTCCGTAGCGATCGCGGCTTTTTCGAGTAATGCCGCGCGCGCCCTGGGAACGCGACCGGAAGGCGAGCACCCGACCGTCGTCGGCCCGGTCCGGCTCGGAATCACTGTCCAAGACATGGTGCCGGAAGTCCAGTCGCACCCGCAGGGACGTCCTCGGCCGAGAGATCGACTCCGGCCCAGCGAGAAGGTCGCGACGCGCTTCGAAAAAAGGGTCCGTTCGCCGAAGTCGAGGTCCGCGTGATGCGTTCCCACCTCGTAGGTCGACGGGATCTTCATCCGACCGTTAGCACGCGAACCGACGGACGGGTCCCGCGGGGAGATCTGCCTGACGGACGGTCTACTCGAACGATGACTCTCCGATAATCTCCTCGAAGGCGTTCCGCTCCCGGTTCTTCCTCACGCAGTCGGGGTCATAGATGCGTCCGTTCATGGTGAGGTACACGCCCTCCGGAAGCGTCTGCACCGCGATGACGGCCGCAGCCACGTTGAAGACCGCGTCCGAATTCTTGAAACGGGCCGGGTGAAGCGATCCGGTCAAGACGATCACCTTGCCCGGGATGCCGCGGAGCGCGCGTCCCGTCTCGGCCATCGTGTCCGTTCCGTGGGTCACGACGATCGCCCTTTCCGAAGCGGCCTCGACCGTCGCACGGATCAGCGCGCGGTCCTCGTCGGTCATCTCCAGGCTGTCCTTCCGGAGAGCGTTGACCACCTCGTAGTCCACGGTCACGTGGGACTCCCGGAAGATATCGGGTACGTGCGACTCTCCGACCTCGTACTTGCTCTGTGCGTCGAAGTAGACCTTGTCGATCGTTCCGCCCGTCGTGATGATCTTGATCTTCATCGTGCCTCTTCGGAGTGACGTCCGGCCCGAGATCCCGGGTCAACCCCCGACCGGCAGAGCTCGATGGCGGATCCGGGGCCGCATCCGGAAGCTCGTTCCGGGTCGAGCCGCCCCGGGTTCCAGGAACGCTCGGGCTTGCGCAGGATACTGCTCCTGGATGAACAATCAAGCCACACCCGTGGTCCCGTCGGTGCCGGAGAGGGATCCGGAGGATGCGGGGGCTTCTCTCTCACTCATTCCACTGCTTCCTCCATCACCACCGATCCCGTCCCCACCGGTCCCTCCCGGTGGGGCGCGGGGCCTTGTCTGTCTCACTTCCCTCGATCATCGTACCACTCCCGAGATTACAGTCCGGTGCGAAGATCCGAGCCACTCTGCGTTGCCGTACGGTTGCCGTACCGCGGGCTGAAGCGGAACCTCGCGGAAATGCGGAACGTAGCCCATTCGTCGGGCTTACGGCGATTCCATTCGACGCATTCCCCACCTTGGCCGACTCTCTGCTCTCGCATGAAACGGAATCGTACCGCCGTGGTCGCCGACCGCACACTGCCCGTTTCAACCGCCGACAGCGGCCACTCTACCGCTGAGCCTCTCCGTCGATGGCATGGCATGATTCTCGCCTTCTTCATGAGCGAACTCTTCCCCGCGCGGCTTGACCCCGGTCGCGGGTCTCGTCTGTCGTCCGACTGCCCGGAGGAGATTCTCCGGGCCTCTCGTACCCTCAACCCCTGGAGGGCTCTCCATGAACTTGCGACGATTCCGTTTGCTCGCGCTGACGGTGTCCGTCTGGACTCTGACCACGTTTGCCCTCGCGGGCGCGAATCCGGTCACCACGGACATAGGATCGACGCCCGACCACCCGCGCGACATTCAGTGGGGTTACTGGTCTCCATTGTGCGTCCTGGAGACCATCACCGATCTCGGTGGCGGTTTCTACGAGTACTCTTACAGCTTCGAGAACGTGGACGCGGCCCACATCTGGCACTTCGGAGTCTACTCCGTTCTCACGGATCTGACGCCCACCGCATCGTGGTCCACGCATCCCCTTTGGATGACCGGTGCCTCCCCCTTGGACGGTGTCCATCCCGCCTATGATGCGCGGAACCTGGATCCCCAGCTCCAGTGGGTGTCCAACACTTGGGGTCCGGACTGGCCCAACACGACAGACCCGATCAATCCGGGAGAGACCGTTTCGGGGTTTTCCTACATCGCGCCGGGGCTGGACACCGCCCCGAAATACTACTTCTACGAGACGGTCGAGTCGGGCTACGCAGGAGAAACGGGCGTGGTGGCCGCCGTCGGTCAGACCTGCACCGAGCCGGTCTCGGTGGAGTCTCACTCGTGGGGGGGAATCAAGACGCTCTATCGGAACTGAGCGCGGCGCGCAGCGCATCATCCAACGGGGCGAAACCCGGGGGTGTCCGGGCTTCTTGTCTCGAGCCCTGCGTCCGTCGATTCCGTTGGCCGCTCGAAATCGCGAAAAGAGAAATGCGGGGCGGGGGCCGGCCTGGCGTGCCGGCCCTCCCCGCTCGGTGCCCACGCCATGACCCCGCCCGGCAAGCCGCAACCGCGCGGCCGAGTCCACGAGAGTCGTAGTCACCGAGGAGTTTGAGTCGGTTCAGCTCGTTGCCAGGGAATGGGAATCCGCCGGTACCACTGCGCGAGGATACCCGACTCTAAATTCTTGTTTCTCGCCCCCCGGCGAGAGTATCCTCGAGTCCGGCTCGACCCCCGGAGGTGTCGCATGCCCCGGTTTCCCGACCTCGGGGTGATCACTCTCTCTCGTACTGCGACGCCGCTTTCCACTCAGGCTTCGCGCCCACCAACCGTCGCTCGCGCCGTCGCTTCGGTCCTCCCCGCCGACAGCAATCCGTTCGTGGCCGGCGTCACCACCAAACTCATCGATGCGACGTCCGCCGAGCTCCGTGGCGGAACGCCTATACTCTTCTCGTCCTCGAGATCTCCCCTCTTCTCCGACGGGGTTTGACATGAGGTACTCTTGGACGCTCTACGATCGAATCCTCGTTCGGACTTCCTGCGTCCGATCCCTAGCCTGCATATCTCATCAGCCTCTGCTGCGGCAGCGGCAAGCCGCGTCTGGCGTCGTCGTTGCGGCGCTTCCGCCCCGCGACGGGGCTACGGCCCCGCCTCGGGCGAAAGCACCCCATCTCCTCGCCAGACACGACTATCCACAGCCTCGTGACGAGCCTGGTGAGAAATGCAGACCAGACCCTGTTGTCAATGGCCGCGTCGCCACAAGACCATTCCTCATTCTCTTCGCGTTTGCCGGGGCTCTCTTCGTCGCATCCGGATGCGCGCCCCTGGAGAAGCTGAGTCAGCCCGTTCCGGAAGAGCCCCCCTTGAATTTCGGCTCCCCCGATTCCAGTTCCATGCTGGTCATCGAGACCCGGGCTCTTTTCGGCTGGTCCAGGGGCTTCTTGGGAGGAATCCTGGATGACGTCTTCGGACTCGGAGGGCCCGACATGTCGGCCCCCGTCCGGCGAGGGTTCCTCATCGACGAATCCGGGGTCAGGGTAGGGGGTACCGTGCTCGCGGATCGATTCGAAACCGACTTGGTGATCTTCCCAAACCTTCTTCCCGGTGACTACACTCTCTCGAGCCTGGTCGCTTACTACGAACTGAGCGATGCAGAGAACAAAGAGCATTACGATTGTGAGCTCGACCCTCCACGTGTAATGAGTTGCACCGAGGCCGTGGAGCTTCACTTCGTTCCCTCCGCCTCGCGCTCCGATGAGTTCCGCTTCACTCTGGAGTTGGGGGAACCCCGGTACTTCGGCATGCTCACGTTGATCGCGGACGAAGGCCCACCCTACCGGAAATCGGGAAGCGGCATCGATCGCCACAAGACAAAGATGGATGAAGATACGTGCGAGATCGCCTATACGCCTCGGGGGGAATTCGAGGCTCTCAAAAGGATCAAGAACGAGTACATCGACGGACCGTGGATGGATCGGTGCCGTGACCGGATGGCGGAGCTCAAACAGGTCCATGCGGAAACGAAAACCGATTCGAGCCGGAACGAGGTCGACGCGCCCTGACCGGCCCGATCAGGGCGCGCGCGGCTCTCCATCAGAGGAGGATGACAGAATGAAGTCGATGCTCTCTCGGATCTCTGTTTCGCCTCTCGTGACACTGCTGTTTCTCCTCTGTCCCCAGGATGCTCAGGCCGTTGCCGGCCGCATCGGAGTGCATGCCCTCCGTCTCGAGCCGAGGGGAGATGTGGAGGACCTGAGTGAGGCCAGCTGGGGAGGAGGACTCGATGTCGTGGTTGTCGTGCCGGGCCTTCAGAGGCTCGTCGCGGGTGCGCTCGGGTTCGAGGCCGCGAAGTTCGACTCCAAGACGATCGTCGCGAAAGAAGGCCCCTTCGAGTTCCGCAGAGAGCTGAGCACCGACCAGGACTTCCTTCGGTTCACTCTCGGAACGGAGATCGGCCCCCATGGAAAAGGCTTTTTCCAGCCGCACGTCGGGATTCGCGGTGCGGTGGTGGGCCACTCGATCAGCAGCACACTCACGCTGCCGGATGACGCCAATCCGGAAAACACCATTACACAGACCGAGGGTGAGGACGATTGGGGGATCGGCTACGACATCACTCTGGGCGTGAATCTGAACTACAAGAACACCGTGGGTGGATACGGCGGAGTCAAGTACCTGCGGAGTTTCGGACTGGATCAGCCCCTGGACTTCGAGGGGGAGATGCGCGAGATCGATCCGGAATACTGGGAGATCTTCTTCGGGATCTCGCTCGACCTGAACTTCCTCGAAAGGGAAGCGGAGGACCTGGAGCCGGAACGGGAGCCGGAACCGGAGACGGAAGAGGATCAGTGGGAGTGACCGGTAGGATTTCATCCCGGCACTGAACCCGCCCGTCGTCAATTGGCCGCCTTCGGCTCTCCCCGTCGCAGCACGTGACGCACGGTTTCGGAGCGACCGCTCAGAACGACCCCGTCTCCTTGTCGATTCGCCACTGACCGTTCTCTCGGACCCACACGGCCTGGTAGCGCCAGGTCGGCAGCTCGATTATGCCGAGCCAACGAAGGGTGAAGTCGCCGGTCTCGTAGGCTCGATCCCCCCGCTCGACGCAGCTCAGGATTCGCACCGTGGGCCGGCCCAGCCCGAGTGCGAAGATACCCTCCCAATACTCGCGGATGGCGGTACGTCCCCGGAGGTACTCGCCGTCTCCTCCTCGGGAAACAGCGTCGGCAGTGTAGAGCTCGGACACGGCGCAGGCATCGCCGCCGGTGACTGCCTGCAGGTAGCGACCGTTGGCCTCGATCAACCAGGCCGGCAGTTCCGGGCCGGAAGTGACCCGTGTCGCGGACGCGACGGACGTCGATCCGCCGGGACGTGCTCCGGGATCGTGGGGATCGAGAGCTCCGAGCAGGAACGTCCCCGCGGCGGCGATCCCGAAGAGGAGGACGAGACCGCGCGGGCCCGGGAGACGGCGGGACGATCGGGAGTCGAGGAGCGCCCGAATGCGCCGCTCGACCCAGGGCTCGTTCGCCATGGCGACCCCGATCCGGCCCGTCTGCGCGCGCCACCGGAAGGCACGGGCCACGTCGAGGAGATGCATCGCGTAGTCGGACGCCTTCACGCCCGAACCGAGCACCTCGTCGTCGCAGGCGAGCTCACGCTCGATCCGCATGCGGCGGGCCGGAAGCCACGCCAGCGGGTTGGGCCAGTGAATCACGCGAACGAGCTCGGCCAGCCATTGGAGGAGGACGTCCCGACGTCGGACGTGCGCGAGCTCGTGGACAAGCACCTGCCGCTTGCGTGCCTCCGGCCAGCGATCGGCGTCGGCGGGAAGGAGCAGCACGGGGTCGCGCGTGCCGTGAAGGATCGGGGAGATGGCGTCGGAGCAGCACCGCAATCGAATCGTGGCTCCGGCGCCCGCCCGCGCGACCGCCCAGAGAAGCGAGTCGCGCCAGACCCTTTCGTCGACCGGCGTGGCGGCGGCGATACGGCGTCGAAGGCGAAAACTCGCCATCGCCAGGAGCCCGGCGAGAGCCAAAGAGCCGGAGCCCCAAACCGCGAGGGCCAGCAGGGGGAGGAGCCGGAGCGGACGCTCGGGCCCCGTCTGCCACGACGGCGGAAGCCCTTCCGGACCGGGAGCCACCGCACCGGCGGTGGCCTCGTTCGGTACGACGGTCGAGGACTCTCGGGAGGGGATCACCAGCGCAGGCAGCCAGCCGGCGGGCAATACCGAGGGCACCAGGGGCAGCACCAGCACGGCGATCACGGCGGTCGCCCAGACGAGGTGCCGGGCGGCGGCGGCGGCCCGGGTGAGCAGACGGGTCGCGAGGCCCGCCGCAGCGAGGAGCACGGCGGCCCGGACGGACAGCTCGAGCAGGAATCCGACGGCAAGAATCGGGAGGCTCGTCACGGGGTCACCTCCCCTCCTCTCGGGCCCGGTCGATGAGCCGCGCGAGCCGCGCGAGCTCCTCTTCCGTCAGATCGTCTGAAGAGTCCTCGAAGAGCGAGGCGACGAGGCGCTCAGGGGATCCCTCGAAGAAGTTGCGCACGAGATCGCGCAGGGCCGACCGGCCCGCGCTCTCGGGTGGAATCACCGGCAGATAGACATAGCGGGGCCCGTCCGCTTCGTGGCGGAGATGGCCCTTCTCCTCGAGGATTCGCATCTGGGCACGGACGGCCGAGTAGCTCGGCGGGTCGTCGATATGGTCGAGAACCTCGCTCACGGAGGCCCGGCCGAGACGATAGACCGCCTCCAGGATCTGGCGCTCGCGGCGGCCGAGGCCGGCACGGGGATCGACGGCCATGGGGATTCCTCCAGGGAGCGGCGGGAAGGGGTCCGGGCCGGCCGGGCGCCCGGGCGCCTGCCCGACCACCCTTGGTGCTAATCTATTAGCACCAGCCCTCGAAGTCAAGCCCCGATGCCCTGGAACCGCGGAGAGGCAAGAGAGCCGGTCCTCCAGCCGCGGGCAGGGCGGTCGAGACGTCTCCTGTGCGCCGGGGGTGGCTCAAGGCACGGCGGGCGCCGTCAGCCCTCCGTACGTTCCCGTCCTCCACACCCACTCCACCGGTCCGTACCGAAAGCGCCCGAGCCACACATGGCTGAACAGCATTTGAAAAGCGAACACGGCCAAGGAAACCAGTAGACCCGAGGCCGGTCCCAGGCGGCCGTAGAGTCCGAATCCGTACCCATAGAACAGAGTCGTGCAGATCAACGACTGCATCAGGTAATTCGTGAGCGCCATGCGGCCCACCGCCGCGAAGGGACGAAGCACCCGTCGAGAGGATTCGCGCGATGAGAGGAGCAGGGTGCCGCTCACGTAGAACGCGGCCAGGGCCGGTCCACCCACGACGAGGGCGAGAGTCCCGATCACCAGACCCGGGACCGTGGCCCCGACAACCGTGCCCCCCGTCGCGAGGACGGCAATCAAATTCCCCGGGAGACCGAGGGCGAGTCCCCACGCCGCGAACTTCCACAGGGCCGAGCGATGCGGTTCCGGATCTCGGAAGGCTCCTGTCTTTCCGACCGCCACACCGACGAGGAAGTAGGCCAGGATGTACAGCGCCGTCCCCGCGAAGTGAAGGGGGTGGTAGGAGTAGGCGAGCTCCTTCAGCGCCGCGAGCCGGACCTCACCGTAGGATCCGCCCGCGTACACCTCCGGAACCTGACGGATCAGTGGGTCGATCCAGGTGATGCCCAGGGCCAGCGCCGCACCTTGTGCGAGAAGGGACGCGACCACCAGCAGGATCGCCCCGAGGATAAGCGATCGGGGAGACGACGCTCGAAACAGGAGAAGAGCGAATCCGGCAATCGCGTACTTCGCCAGAATGTCCCCACTCCAAAGGAAGAGGGAATGGATGCATCCGATCATCAGCAGGATGAGCAGACGTCTCGCGTACACAGCGCTGAAAGAATCTCCTCGCTCCCCGGCGCGAGACATCTGGAGGTGGAATCCCAGCCCGAACAGGAACGTGAATAGCAGATAGAACTTCCCCGCCAGCAGCAACCGGATCGAGGTTTGAATCGCCTGATCCGGAAGCCGAGGCCACTCTACCGGCTCGTACTGGGCGGCCGACTTGAAGAGCGCCATGTTCACGACGAGAATCCCGAACACTGCGATCCCACGAACGATGTCGATGACTTGGATTCGCTCTCGAGGTGCGAGCGGCTGAGCCATCAGCTCCTCACGTTGGTCATCGGGCGAAAGAGCGCCCTGGGGGGACGCAGGACGATCTTAGCAAATCACGGCCCGCGGCCCCTCTCGGTTCCGGTTGGGTTTGAGCCCCCGTTGCGGTAACGTCGGCCGCGATCGGCAAAGCCGTTCTCCGTCTCGTTCACCGGAGGGACTCATGTTCGTCGCGCTCCTGTCCGCCGTGGCCCTGGCCACGACCTGGCAACAGCCACCCCAGCCCATTCTGGAAGTTCTGCACGCCCCGCAGACCCCGTGGCCGTGGACGAGTCCCGATGCCGAGCACGCGCTCCTTCTCCGATATGTCCAGTACCCACCGCTGGCCGACAAGGCCGCGGCGATGGTCCCTCTCGCCGGGATCCGCGTGGACGCGCGGACCAACGGATACCATGGGTGGTACGGATACGGCGATCCGGTTCTCGTCCACATCGAGACGGGCGAGCAGACCCCGTTGGACCTGGGCGGCGTGCGGGTCCTCGACGTGGAATGGTCGGCGGACGGTGATCGTTTGGCGCTGACCTTGAAGCAAGAGGATCACATCGGCCTGTGGCTCGGTACGCCCGACGGCCGGGGCGCCATCGTGCCGGACCTCGCGCTCAACCCGCTCCTCGGACCGGAGATCACCTGGTTGCCGGACCAGAAGCGGCTCGTGGTGCTCAGGGTGCCGGCGGATCGATCCACGGTCCCCGAGGCGCCTCTGGTCCCGCCCGGTCCCGACACCCGGCAGGGCGAGGGCGGCACCGCGATCAGCACCTACGAGGCGCGCGACCTGCTGAAGACCGCCCACGACGACACGCTCTTCACCTACTACACCACCTCGCAGATCGGCATCGTCGACGCCGACGATCTCGGCTTCACGGCGTTGGGACCGCCGGCGGTCTACACGGACGCGTCGCCGTCGCCCGACGGGAAGTACCTGCTGGTCGAGCGCCTGAGAGGCCCCTGGTCCCACCGGCACGCGTGGTGGCGCTTTGCCAGCGATGTGGAGCTGTGGAGCCTCCCCGACGGGAAGCGGGTCCACACGGTGGCGGAGCTGCCGCTTGCCGAGAGCGTGCCGATCCACGGAGTGCGCACCGGTCCTCGATTCATCGAATGGAGGTCCTCCGCCCCGGCGACTCTCGTGTGGCTCGAGGCCCAGGACGGAGGCGACTGGTCGGTGGAAGTCCCCCACCGGGATTACTTCATGATGCAGGAAGTGCCGCACCAGGACGAGCCGGCCATCGTCTTCCAGGCGCAACATCGCGTGCAGAACTGGTGGTGGGGTGAGAAAGGAGGGAACCTCATCGTCGAGCAGTACGAGCGGGCAGAGCGGTGGCGGCACGTGTGGCAGGTCGATGTAGACTCGCGGACCGGACGCCCCTGGTTCGACCTGTCCTACAACGATCGATACGCGGACCCCGGTCGCCCCGTGACCCGGCCGCTCCCGAGCGGTCACAGCGTGTTCCTGGAAGAGGACGGCGCGCTGTTCTTCGTGGGTACCGGCTCCAGTGAGTCGGGAGACCGGCCGTTCCTGGACCGGCGAGCCCTGGGCTCGGACCGAGCGGAGCGGCTCTTTCGCTGTGATCCCGAGCGCTACGAGCGGTACGTGGCCTTCGTGGATCCGGCTGCCGGGACTTTTCTGATGTTCAGCGAGTCCCCGACGGATCCGCCGAATCTGCATCTCGTGACACTCGGGGACGCGGTGGAGGCCGAGCCCGGCGAGGCCGTCCGGGCGCGGTCGACCGAGGTGATCACGTCGTTCGAGGATCCCACCCCCGTCCTCCGGGAAATCGAGCGGCGGATCATCACCTACGAACGGGAAGACGGAGTGCCGCTTTCCTTCACGCTCTACCTGCCGCCCGGGTACGAGGAGGGCATACCCCTGCCGACGGTCGTCTACGCTTACCCGCTCGAGTTCTCCGACGCGAAGACCGCGGGCCAGGTACGCGGATCGGAGAAGACCTTCACCCGCATCATGGGTCCTTCCCACCTGTTCTTCGCGCTGGAAGGATACGTTGTCCTTCACAACACGCGCATGCCGGTGATCGGCGACCCGGACACTGCGTACGACACCTTCGTGGAACAGCTCGTCTCGGGCGCGGCGGCCGCCGTCGAGGAGGCGGTGCGGCTGGGAGTCACCGATCCGGAGCGGGTCGGGGTGATGGGACACAGCCACGGGGGTCTGATGACCGTGACCCTGCTCGCCCATTCGGACCTGTTCCAGGCGGGAATTGCCCGGAGCGGCGCCTACAACCACACGATCCGACCGTTCGGGTTCCAGTCCGAGCGACGGACGCTGTGGCAGGCGAAGGACACCTATCTGCACCTGTCGCCGGTGATGCACGCACCGGAGATCAACGAGCCGCTGCTGTTGGTCCACGGGGCGATCGACGAGAACCCGGGCACGATCGCCTTCCAGTCGGAGCGCCTGTTCGAGGCGGTGCGCGGGGTGGGCGGCACGGTACGGTGGGTCTCGCTGCCCTACGAGGGACACGGTTACCGGGCGAAGGAGTCGGTGGAGCACGTGCTCTGGGAGCAGCTCCAGTGGTTCGGCCGGTACGTCAAGAAGGAGGGGTGAGGCGGCCGGATGTGATCGCGGTGGGATTTGCAGCGGCGCATTTCGATCGCTAAAGTGGATTGGGAGGACCACGTTCCGGAGCTCCCTTCTGTCCCATTCGCCACGCCTACCGGGTGAGGTTTGCCATGAAACCGCGGACCTTCCTGAGGATCATTTTCCCTCTCGCCTTTGCTCTCCGGGCCAGTACCGTCTTTGCGGACTGGTCGGACGACCTCCGTGTGACCACCGACACCTCGAGCTCACGGACGGAAACTGATGGAGGCCGAAACGTGCTCGTCGACGACGGCTTCGTCATGGTCGTCTGGAGCGACGACCGCGACGGCAACCACGAGATCTACTTTCGCGAGCGATTCGATGACATTTGGAGCGCCCCCGAGCGACTCACGACGCAAACGGCAGGCTCGACCCACCCCGCGATCGGCCGCCTGCCGGGTGAGGTTCGGGTGGTCTTCGAGGACGAGCGGTCCGGCCACCCCGAGATCTGGACGAAGCGCCGGATCCTCGGGGCATGGGGGCCCGACTCCTGCGTCACGTGCGACGAGTTCGAATCCGCCAGACCCGCCCTCGATCGCCTGGGAGTCCACCTCGTGTGGGAGGAAACGAAGGACCACAATCGCGAGATCTACTACCGCGGACGCTCTACGGGCGGCGTGTGGGGACCCGAGTTCCGCGTTTCCGACGATCCGGGCCAGTCGAGCCATCCCTCGGTTGCACGACCGACGGACCTCGATTCCCGGCTCGGACTTCCGGATCTCGTGCTCGTGGTCTGGCAGGACGATCGCAACGGGAATCTGGAAATCTATTCGCGACTCTTCGAGGACTTCGTGGGTTGGACCTCCGAAACGCGCGTTACGGACGATTCGGCCCACTCGAAATTTCCTTCCGCCGCGGTCGAGTGGGGCGGCTGTTCAGACCTCGTATTTCCGGCGAATCGAGTCGTCTGGCAGGACGATCGCGACGGGAACGACGAGATCTATTTCGCTGAAGGAGCCTTCGGGGCGTGGTCCATCGAGCACCGGATCACGACGAGCGACACACCCTCGCGCCATCCTTCCCTCTTCTCCTCGTACCACGTCGCGCAGGGGCCGTTCGGGCTCGTGTGGTGCACCTTCCCGGCAATCGCCTGGGAGGAGCAAAGCGAGACGGGGGCGCCGGAGTCGATACGCTACGTCGACCTCGGATCTCAAGACGCCGAGACTTCGATCAGCGAAACGGGGGCCGAGGGAGCGAACCCATCACTCGCCCTGGAGCACGTGCAGGTTTCGGGAGGCGATGCGGTGCGTCACGCAGTCGTGGTCTGGGAAGACGCGAGAGATGGGAACCTCGAGATCTACTTCACCGAGAGCGAAACGGATATCACGATCACGGGCATCGCTCCCATCGCCGAACCCGGAGGCTCGCTGCGGCTCGGCGCGAGTCGTCCGAACCCGTTTTGCGAGAGCACATCGTTCGTTGTTCGACTCGGGACCGAGGCCGTGATCGACGTTCGCGTCGTGGACGCCGCGGGTCGCGAGGTCTCCCGTCTTTTTCGGGGCCGACGTCCCCCGGGGGCCCATACGTTCTCCTGGAATGGGGAGACCGCGGCAGGGGGCCCGGCCGCGGCGGGATCCTACTTCCTGGTGGTGAGCGGCGAGGGTCAACGACTCACACGGCGCTTGGTCCGGCTCCACTAGCAGCCCGTGGCAAAAGTCCCTTCGGACGATCGGGGAGGAAAGGGTAGGATGGTGGCGTTTGAGGCTCACTGTCGACGCGATGGGGGGGATGAGAGATGGCGATGGGCCGT
>JALGZR010000215.1 GCA_025774805.1 bacterium | reverse complement strand
ACGAGTACTGGCAGCCCGGCGATACGTACGACCCCGGCCTCGACGATCCGACCGACTTCGGCGTGGTCCAGGTGCGGGCCGGGAGAGACACCGGCTCCGTCGAGTTCCTCCTGAACGCCGCGCCCATCTTCGACGGCGAGAGCCTCGGGGGCAGCCACGGGAACGGGGATGCCCAGGTCCCCGGCGTCGGCGGCGGCTTCCACTTCGCGGACTACTTTGTCTTCCAGGGAAGTTCGGGGCAGGACGTGACGATCGAGGCGACCTCCACGGACATCGTGCCGCAGCTGCGCCTCCTGCGCCCCACGGACATGGCGCCGGAAGCCCAGGACCTTCCGGTCTTCGGCAATCGCGCGACGATTTTCGAGGATCTCAGCCAGAGCGGCGTCTACACCATCATCGTCTCGGCGCGGGCCACAACGGGCAATCCGGGCGGACGAGGCGACTACACGATCTCCCTCAACGGCGCCGGCTCGGGCCTCTCCCCGGCACCCGCGGTGACGGGCGCCGCACTCGCGCGGGGGCCCGCCGACCCCGGTGACCAGGAGTTTCGGAGCCCCGTCTGCTCTCTGCCCCTCCTGCAGCTCCGATTCACGGCGCCGAGCCACGAGGAGCTCTGGGTGGACCGGGTCGTCGTGCGCGCGTCGGGGACGGGGGGCGAGGTCTCGGACGTGGTCGGCGTGCGCCTCATCCGGGACCGGGACGGCGACGGGAGGGCGGAGAGCGGCGATCCCGAGCTGGCCTCCGGGCGATATGTGGCGGAGGACGGGTCTCTGGTCTTCGACCAGCTCACTCTGGAGATCGATGCGGGCGACCGGGGCGACCTGCTCGTGGTCTACGACATCACGGTCGTCTCGGTCTCCTCGGCCGGGGCGGTCTTCGCCTGGCTCCTTCCCGCCCTGGGCCTTCTCTTCCTCCTGCGCCGGCAGCGGGCGACGGTCCTCCTGCTCCTCCTCGCCCTCCTGCCGCTCTCGTGCGGAGGAGGGGGCGGGAGCGAGTGCAACAATGCCTTCGACCCGGACGGCCTCGTGGTGACCTTCGCCGCGCGAGTCGATCCGGCCGAGATCGTCGCCTTCACCTCGGCGGGGGACCCCGGGACGCCGCTCGATTTCGGCGCGGCGGTCTTGACCTCGGGAACCCTCTCGGTGTCAAACTAGCGGCTCGGGGACCGCGATCCGCCATGGCTGTTCCGAGGACGAAGACCGCCGTTCGGGCCCTGCTCGGTGCCCACGGGTTCCATCCGAGGAAGCTGCACGGCCAGAACTTCCTCGTGGACGGCAACCTGATCGACGCCATCGTGCGGACCGCCGAGGTGGGGCGGGAGGATTGCGTGCTCGAGGTCGGGACGGGGACAGGCATCCTGACCGACGCCCTGGCCGATCGGGCGGGGTTCGTCCTCAGCTGCGACCTCGACGGGCGCCTCCAGTCCATCGCGCGCGCGCTGCGCGCGTGGCCCGCGCACGTGGAATTCGCGTGCGAGGACGTCCTGGCGGGCAAGCACCGCCTCAACCCGGTCGTCCTGGAGCGCTGGGCCGAGGGGGCCGGGGAGGGGATGGGGCTGAAGGTCGTCTCGAACCTGCCCTATGCGGTCGCGACGCCCTTTCTTGCCAACCTGCTCTGGGAGGGGGTCCCCGTTCGAGACGCCTTCGTCCTCGTCCAGAAGGAGGCGGCGGAGCGGTTCACGGCCCGGACGGGAACGGCGGAGTATGGGCCGGTCTCCGTCGCGGTCCGGCTGCTCGCGGAGGCGGCCACGCTCCGCACGGTCGGGCCCTCGGTCTTCTGGCCCACGCCGAAGGTCGAGTCGGCCCTCCTGCACCTCCGGCCCAGGGATGCCGGCCGGGCCCGGAGCCTCGCGGAGGCGGGCCTGCCGGGCCTCCTGCGGGAGGCCTTCCGCCACCGGCGCAAATCCCTGAGGAAGACATTTCCGGAGAGCCGCCTGCGGGGGGCCGGGATCGAGCCCGGCGCGCGGCCGCAGGAGGTGGAGCCGGAGGCGTGGCTGCGCCTCTTGACGGTCCCTCCCCCGTGAGAGAAACTTGGAGGTTTGCCCTCGCCCCCGCTCGAGTCCGTCTGACGAGGTCGATTTGGCGCGCGTTCCCGAGGAGGTGATCCAGTCCGTCCAGGACGCCATCGACGTGGTCGATGTCATCTCCCGTTTCGTGACCCTGAAACGCGCCGGGAGCGCCTACAAGGGGCTCTGCCCCTTCCACGAGGAGAAGACACCCTCCTTCACGGTCTTCCCGAACAGCGGCCGGTACAAGTGCTTCGGCTGCGGCGAGGGCGGGACGGTGTTCACCTTCCTCATGAAGCGCGGCAACATGAATTTCCGCGAGGCCCTCGA
>JALGZR010000214.1 GCA_025774805.1 bacterium | reverse complement strand
TGGCCACGGTCTTTCGCTGCCCCTCGATCTCCACGACGTCCCCGTCGGAAAGGCCGAGCGGCTCCATGAGCGCGGGGTCGACGCGTGCGAGGCCCCGGCCGACGTCCGCCGTCCGCGCCTCCGCGACCCGCAGGAACTTCTCCATCGTCCCTCTCCGTCGTTCCGCGGACTCCCTACTCGATCTTCACGCGGTGGGACTTCGTCTCCGGCGCCGGCTCGCGCTTCGGCACGCGCAGCTCGAGCACGCCGTCGCGCAGCGTCGCCATCGCGCTTTCCGCGGCGACCTCCTCGGGGAACGGGACGTGGCGGTGGAACCGCCGGAAGTTCCGCTCGCGCCGCACGTACGTGCCCGTGTCCTCTTCCTTCATCTCCTCGAAGGTGCCGCTCAGCTCCACGGCGTCCGAGGTCACGGAGACCTCGAGGTTCTCCTTCGGGATCCCGGGGACCTCCGCCTTCAGCAGGAACGAGCTCCCCGCGTCCTGCAGGTCGATGAACGCCGCGCGCACGTCCGTGGCGCGGGGCATCAGGAACGGGCGACGCGGCCCGAAGCTCTCGAAGTCCTCGAACAGGCGCTCAAATTCCGGGAACCAGGCGTGGGGGAACATCCCCTCGAACGATCCAGGTCGCCGGACCAACCGGTCTTCCTTCTTGTGCTGGTCAGCCATCCAGTCACCTCACCATCTAACTGAGTCAGCACTTCTATATGAATATATCTATCCCGGGAGGAGGCCTGAAGACCCTCGGGCGCGTCCGACTCACCATGGAGGCGGACCTGCCGTTCGACGAGGTCCCCATCGACACCCCGTGCCCGCAGTGCCAGGGCCCCCTGCGGATGATCACGGCCCGTCTCGACCTCCCTGTGTTCGGCGACGCCCTGCAGACGACCATCCATTGCACCGATTGCGCCTTCCGTCACGCCGACGTGCTGCTCACCCGCGAGGGCCGGCCGATGCGGGACAGCCTGCACGTGACCGACGAGGAGCGCCGCCGCGCCCGCGTCGTCCGTTCGCAGTCCGGGACCGTCCGCATCCCCGAGCTGGGCGCCGCCATGGAGCCAGGGCCCGCCGCCGATGCCTTCATCACCAACGCGGAGGGCGTCCTCTGGCGGTTCCGCGACGTCGCCGCCGGGGCCGTGGCCACGGGGACGGAAGAGAGGCCGAACGCCGCCCAGGAAGTGGTCGACCGGATGGACGCGATGATCGAGGGGAAGGAGCCCTTCACGGTCATCATCGAGGACCCTTCGGGGAACAGCGCGATCCTCCATGGGGCCACGGAGCGGGTGCCCCTGACCCCGGACGAGGCGGCGTCCCTGAAGCATGGGGCGTTCACCTTCGAGGTCGATGGCGGGACTACCTGACGGGCCACCCGAACTTCGCTTTCTTCTCGCGCTTCACACTGATGGGGAGGACCTCCTTGTGGAACTCCCGCTCCGCGATCCGGAGGGGGTCGACCAGCTCCGGGGGGTGGTCCAGAAGGATCGGCGCGCCCATGGCGATCTGCAGCGCGCGCGCCCCGATGATACGTGCCACCTCAAACCGCGTGTACTTCACCGACCCGCCCGCCGGCCTCGAAGTGCCTCCCCCTCTTGAATGTTTCACTCGGCCTCGAGGGCCACGGAACGGACGGTGACCTTCGCCTCGCCGCATTTGGGGCAGGCCTCGAGCTCCCGGGCCGAGACGAACGTCCCGCACTTCGACGCCCCTCGGCACATGACCTCGTAGAGCGGCTCGGACATCCTCTGGGCACCTCGGACGGGGTGTCCCTCGACACTAACGGAGCGAATCACGGCCAAGCGGCGCTCACTCCTCGTCCTGACCCATGCCGAGGGATTGTGGAGTCCCGGGGTTGTCCTCCAGTCATGGCGCCCCGGTTCGGGGCAATCCTGGAGGGACCCGTTCGGGACCCTCCCCCGCCCGGCCGCAAGCGACCGGACGGGAGCAGGTGCTCAAGGCCGCGGTTTCTCCTTAAACGTTCCGTCCGCAGTCTTAATGGCCGCCCCGGCTTCGTCGGGACGTGGCCGACCTCGAGATCCTCCCGTGGACCGTCATCCGCGGGTCCCAGGCGATGCGCGGGTCCGGCGTCGTGCCGATCGCGGACCTCTTCCCCGTCCTCGAGCAGGCCCTGGAGGCGCACAGCCGGGTCCTCCTGTGGGACATGGACGGGATCGAGAACAACCGCCCCGGGCTCCAGCTCATCCGGAAGTTCGAGGGCCTGGGGCTCTGGGTCGACGCCGGGGTCCGGTACGCGGAGACGGTGATCGACGTCCTCGTGGCGGGGGCGGACAAAGCGGTCGTGGGCACGAAGAGCGTGTGGGGCCTCGAGGAGGTGCGCGAGGCCTACC
>JALGZR010000213.1 GCA_025774805.1 bacterium | reverse complement strand
GTTCGGCGAGGTCACGGTCGGGGCGGGAGTCTACGCGGAGACGTTCTACGCCTTCGAGTCGACGCCCGTCTACGAGCCGATCGAGGAACGACGAAAGGGAAGGAGTGACGGATGAGCGAGAGCTTCGAGAAGTGTCCGACGTGCGGGAGGTTCGTCTCGCCGGAGGACGGTTACTACGACCTCCCGCCGGGAGGCAAGCAGAACGTCTCCTATCTCGTCGTCTACTGCGACGACGCTTGCGCCGAGCGGAAGAGTCCGCCCGCGGTCTACGAGCCGGACGCCCCGGAGCCGACCTTCGCGGACGTCTTCGGCGTCGGCGGAGTCGAGGACGAGGAGGATGCGCGGTGCGGAACGTGTCGCCGGATCGTTTGGACGAAGGCTTCGGGCGACGTCTACCCGCACCGGATCGAAGAGCCGGATAACGCCCCCCGTTGCGTCGGGTGCGTCGTCGAGGCGGAGGCGTAGCGGTGCTGGCCCTCGGACTCCTCCTTTTCGCGGCGGGGCTCTTCGGTCTCGCCGCGGCGGGGTTCGTCGCCTCGATCGCCTGCTACGCGATCGGCGTCGTCCTCGACGTCGTCGGCTTCCTCCGAAGCCGCGAGTTCGCCGCCGTCCTCGCGGACGCCGATCCGGAGCCTCCGGCCGATCCGGACCCCGGCGAGCGCGAGCCCGCCCCCGGCGTCGTCGTCTCGCTCGACGAATTCAGAGCCCGCCGAGTTCCTCGATCACCACCAGCGCTCGACGAGACGGCTTCCGCGTAAGGAACGCCCCGCCTCGACCGATCTCGGGAGGCGGGGCGTTCTCGAATTGGGGAGCCGTTGGGTCGATCAGCTCTCCGCTCGCGGCGTGTCGGAGCCTCCAGTGGACGCCGCCCTCCCATCGTAGGTGTTCGGGACGGTAGCCCGCTTCGCGCGCGCCGAGATGGTAGACGACCTCGGCGACGACGTAGCAATGTCCGGAGAGCGGATGCGTCTGCCCCGGGAGCCTAGCACCGGGTTTTAGAAGCTCGTCTCGTCCGGAAACCTGCTCGCAGACGCGAGAGACGACTTCGTCGAGAGGGAGCGCACGGGTCGGAATTGAACCGCCCCCTCCCCCCTGGACGGGGGGCGCAACGCCACTTTGCTTCGTGCGCTTGGGAAGAGGCTCGACCCGCTTCTCTTCGACGAGAGGTCGGAGCGACGGGTCGAAGACGTAGACATAACGGTGTTTCCCTCGTCGTATCCGGGTCGGGACGCCACCTTTCGCCTTCGCTTTCCAATGCGAGGAGCGGACGTGCTGCCACCGTCCGTCGATGAAGTTCTCCATCACCGGGTTCGATTCCCCGGTATAGACGAAGTTCGACGCTTGGTAAATCCCCCCGTGGTGGTCCTGCTCCGGGTCGGCGAAGGAAAGGACGAGCCGGACGCCGGGGTTCGTCTTCTTGAGGATCCGAAGCGAGATCGAGACGACGCGGGAGACGGCGACCTTATGGTCCCGCATCGCGATCCGCGTCAGCTCGCAAAGCTCGTGCTTCTTGAGCCCCCACCGATACGGGACCCACGGGCTCGCCCCGCGAGAGAAGATCACGATTCCGACGAACCTGGCGTCTTCCCAGACGCCGAGAGAGACGAGCTTCCCCGTCGGGAGCGAGCGAGAGTAGTGCCAGCGCGTGACCGCTTTCTTCGCGAGGCGGTAGGGAGCCGGAGCGACGAGAAGACCCTCGGCGGGAGGGATCAATTCTCTCTGTGTTTCTTCCGGTTGCGTTGCCATCGTGTATCGACCTCGAAGACCGCTCCGCATTGCGGACACTCGATCTCCGTCTTGGCGTCGAGACTCGGGATGTCTCCGCCGGGAACGTCTCCGGAAATGAAGTCGGCGATCTCTTCCGGCCGGAAGCCGGTTAGAGAGAGGTCGTCTTCGGGGCCCTGTTCGTGGAGATAGCGAATGATCTCCTCGACGGCGTCGAGATCGAACTCTCCGCCGAGCTTGTTCAGCACGAGGTTTAGCTTCGCTTCCTTCGCGCGATTGAGGTTCACCCACTTTACGTCGAGGTCTTGCTCGTAATCGCTCGCGACCGCCGCCTCGATTCTTCGGTGTCCGCTGACGACGGTCGGTTTCGCGTTGGAGGGCCAGCCGCGCGCTTTCAACCGCTTGTTGACGACGACGTTCTCGACGAGACCGAACTCTCCGAGCGATCCTTTGAGCGTCTCGAAGTCGTCCTCGTCCATCGGGAGGCGCGGGTTCTCGGGGTTGAGCATCGTCGCGAGCTTCGAAGCGGGTAGCATCCTCGGGTAGTCGGTCACGGTTCTATCTCCCATCCCGCCCGGGCAGCGAGGGCTCGAACCGCGCTTCGAGCCAAGATCGGAA
>JALGZR010000125.1 GCA_025774805.1 bacterium | reverse complement strand
CCAGATCATCCCGCAGAAAGAACGCGGCGAGGTAGGGACCGGCCGCGCCGACCACGATCGTGAGGAAGCCGCCCCCGAGCCCCGCCGGGACGAACACCCAGCGCGGAAAGTCGAGCCGCCTCGGTTTGAATCGCTTCCAGGCGAGGAACGAGAGCACGAAGACCCCGATCGCGGGGCGGAACCACGGCATCCCCGCGCCCCGGTAGAGCTGGAGCCCGAGCCAGGCGCCGAGGATCATCGTCGGAACGTAGAGAACGACGACCCACCACGCGATGTCCTTCGCCAACCGGAGCGACCGCGTGAAGTTGCTCGTGAGCTGGACCACGCCGTGGACCGGAACGACCGCCATCGGGTCGAGAGTCACGGCCATGATCGCGAGCAGGAGAACGCCTCCGCCCATGCCGATGGCACCGGAGATCGCGGAGCCGAGGAAGGCGGCGAGGATGAGGAGGGCGTAGGTCACGGGCGATGTTCCAGGGGTGGGAGAGTCGTCCGTCTCGGACGAGGGTGCCGAGGGCCCCGGAAGGCCGGGAGCCCCTCGCGGTCGAGAGAGTAGAGCACCTACGACGGGCGAGAGGCGAGGGATAGCCGCTCCCACCGACCCCGAAGACGGACGCCGCGCTCCGGAATCGCCGTTCTCGAGGACCCGGAGGCGTCCCCTCAGCTGCTCCTGATCTCGCTCAACTCCCTCTGTTCTGACCCGTGTAGACTGAGTACGCGATCACAGATCGACTCCCCGAAGTCGCAGCGCGTTTCCCACGACCGATACGGAGCTGAAACTCATCGCGGCGGCTGCGATCATCGGGCTCAGCAAGAGCCCGACGACGGGGTAGAGAACGCCGGCGGCGATCGGGACTCCGATGGCGTTGTAGATGAACGCAAAGAAGAGATTCTGTCTTATGTTCGCCATCGTGGCCCGGCTTAACCGCCGTGCACGCACGATGCCCCGAAGGTCGCCCTTTACCAACGTCACACCGGCGCTCTCCATAGCCACGTCGGTGCCCGTTCCCATTGCGATGCCGACGTGCGCCTGTGCGAGAGCGGGTGCGTCGTTGATTCCATCCCCTGCCATTGCCACGAGGCGGCCGTTCGCTTGGAGAGCCTTGACCGCTTCCACCTTCTGGTCCGGGAGGACCTCGGCCATGACCTCGTCGATCCCCAGCTGATCAGCGACCGCCGCGGCCGTCGTCTTGTTGTCCCCCGACACCATCACGATCTGCAGGCCTTCAGCGTGCAGCGCCTCGATCGCCTCGGGGGTCGTCTCCTTGATCGGATCGGCGACCGTGAGAATGCCCGCCGTCCGCCCGTCCACGGCGACGTAAACGACCGTCTGGCCGTCGGATCGCAGCGACTCGGCCCTTTCGGGCAGTTTCCCCAGATCTATTCCCAGGTCATTCAGCAACCGGAGGTTGCCGAGAGCCACCTCTTGCCCTCCGACGCGTCCGACGACTCCCTTCCCCGTGACCGAGCGGAAGTCCTCCACCGATCCGATTGGGATACTCCGCTCTTTGGCACCGGCCACGACGGCGGCGGCCAGTGGGTGCTCGCTGCCCCGCTCCAGACTCGCGGCGAGGCGGAGAAGCTCGTACTCGCTTGTTCCATCGCTTGAGACGACCTTGACGAGCCGCGGGCTTCCCACGGTGAGCGTGCCCGTCTTGTCCACGACGATCGTGTCGACCTTGCGCATCACTTCGATCGCCTCAGCGTTCTTGAAGAGTACGCCCGCGGTAGCGCCTCGACCGGTGGCCACCATGATGGATAGCGGAGTGGCGAGCCCGAGAGCGCATGGACACGCAATGATGAGAACGGCTACGGCATTGATGATCGCGTGTGCCATTCTCGGTTCCGGGCCCGCCATTCCCCAAACAAGCAGCGTGATGAAGGCCGCCCCCACGACGGCAGGAACGAAGTGGCCTGCGACGGTGTCCGCCAGCTTCTGGATGGGGGCGCGGCTTCTCTGGGCTTCCGCCACCATCTGCACGATGCGAGACAGCAACGTATCCGCGCCTACCCGCTCGGCTCGCATGACGACCGACCCCGTGCCGTTCACGGTGGCACCAATCAGCCCGTCGCCCGACGCCTTCTCGACCGGGATCGGTTCACCAGTGACCATCGATTCGTCGACCGAGCTCGTGCCCTCGGTCACGAGCCCGTCCACCGGCACCTTCTCTCCGGGACGGACCCGAAGAAGGTCACCTGGAATCACCCGTTCGAGGGCAACGTCTTCCTCGGTACCGTCCTCCCGGATTCGCCGAGCTGTCTTCGGTGCCAGACCAAGCAGCGCCCGGATCGCCGCCCCTGTGCGACTGCGCGCCCGCAGCTCCAGCACCTGACCGAGCAAGACGAGAGTCACGATGACCGCGGCCGCCTCGAAATAGAGGGCCAACTCGCCCGTCTCGCTGCGGAAGGACTCGGGGAAGACGCCGGGCAGCAACGCTGCTACGAGGCTGTATGCGTACGCCACGGATACGCCGAGGCCAATCAGCGTGAACATGTTCAAATTGCGGGTGAGGACGGATCGCCAGGCACGCCAGAAGAAGGGCTGAGCTCCCCAGAGAACGACGGACGTGGCCAGAATGAGCTCCGCCCATCGGAGGGCCCCCGGAGCCGCGAGCCGTTCGAGAGGCCGACC
This sequence comes from bacterium, assembly GCA_025774805.1. GTDB lineage: Bacteria > ARS69 > ARS69 > ARS69 > ARS69 > JALGZR01. Next base: position 6,960 of record JALGZR010000125.1, on the reverse strand, counting down.
CGGAAGCAGATCCCCCATGGCCACGAAAACAAGCGGTACGGTGAAGAGCGCGCTCCACCGGAATCGCCGGGTCATGTCCACCAGTTCCGGATCCGGCTCTTCCTCGAGTGATGGCGTCTCGGGCTCGAGCGCCATTCCGCACTTCGGACAACTCCCGGACCCTTCCTGGCGTACCTCCGGATGCATCGGACACGTGTAGATACCCACCCCTTCCGATGGCGGTGGGCCGGGCGCGGCATCCTCGGAACCGAGGAACTCGTCCGGGTTCCTACGGAACTTCGCCAAACAGTGTTCGCTGCAGAAATGGTAGGTCCGTCCTCCGTGTCGCGTCGCTCCCGCAGCGGAGGCCGCGTCCACTCTCATTCCACAGACGGGATCGACATCGGCCCGCCTTCGAGGCCTCTCGCTCATCGATCGCGAGTCGGTTTGCCTCACCATTCCTCCATTACCTCCGACGCCGTTGAGTGGTCATGGACGGGCTGCCTGTGTTCGAGGAGTGTGCCGTCCGGGCACGGCTACTCCGCCTCTTCCGACGCAGCGATGGCCGCCGCGTCGATCTTCGCGAGGTGCGCGGCGGGATCCTCGTTGAAGCTGTCGAGGCACATGCCGCAGCAAAACCGCACGAGCCGCGTGCCGTGTACGTGGTCATAGGGCTCGCCCATACCGCCGAGCTCCTTGCCACTCACCGGACACACGGTCAACGGATATGTGGGAAGCTGGGCTTCGATCACCGCCGCGTCGATCTTCGCGACGTACGCGGCAGGGTCCTCGTTGAACTGCCCTTCGCACATCGAGCAGCAGAAGCGCACGAGCCGGCCTTCGTACACGTGGTTCGCCGGCTCACCCATCTTGCCGAGCTCCTTGCCGCTCACCGGGCACACGCTCAGCGGATACGTGGGGAGCTGTTCGGCGATCACGGCCTCGTCGCCGGTCGGCGCTGGACTCTCGATATCGGTGGTCACTTCGGCCTTCGACGCCGATTCGTGCGTCGAATGATCATGTTGGCCGGCTCCACCGGCCAGGGTGATGAGCGGAATTCCCGCCGTCAGGACGAGGGCGAGCGGTACGATGGGCAGCAGCTTGCGATTCATCGGAGTCTCCTTTCGTGCATCCAGGACCAGATCACGGGAACGACGAACAGCGTGAGGATTTGAACGGTCATTCCGCCGAACGAGGGGATCGCCATCGGAACCATGACATCTGCCCCCCGTCCCGAAGACGTGAGGACCGGGAGCAGCGCCAGAATGGTGGTTCCGGTCGTCATCAAGCAGGGGCGGACACGGATTCGGCTCGCCTCCAGGGTGGCGTCCCGCACTTCCTGCCGTGTGGAGGGGTTCCGGGCCCGGAAGATCTGAGTGAGATACGTGGCGATGATCACGCCGGCGTCACTCGCGATTCCGAACAGGGCGAGAAATCCCACCCAGACCGCGACACTAAGGTTGAGCGGATGAGCATGAATGAGGTCCCGCATGTTCACGCCGAAGACGGCAAAGTCCAGAAACCACGATTGCCCATAGAGCCAGACGAGCTGGAACCCCCCGGCCCAGGCCACGAGGATTCCCGAAAAGACGAGCACGGTGGTCTTCAGCTGCCGGAACTGGAGATAGAGCAGGATCAGGATCACGAACAGGGCGATCGGCAGAATCACCTGAAGTCGCTTCTCCGAACGCACCTGATTCTCGTAGCTTCCGGCGAAGACGTAGCTCACTCCCGGCGGAATCACGAGTTCCCCGGACTCGATCTTCGCCTGGAGATGCGCCTGAGCCGCCTCGACGACATCCACCTCGGCCGACCCCGAGATCTTGTCGAAGACCACGTACCCCACGAGGAAGGTGTCCTCGCTCTTGATGACCTGCGGCCCCCGCACGTAGCGAATCTCCGCCAGTTGAGCGAGCGGGATCTGCGCACCCGTGGGGGTGGGCACGACGATCTTCCCGAGGTCCTCCACGCTGTCGCGAAGCTCGCGGAAGTACCTGACCCGCACCGGATACCGTTCGCGCCCCTCCACGGTCTGCGTGACCGGGCGTCCGCCAATGGCGACCTCGATCACGTCCTGTACGGATCGGATGTGCAAGCCGTAACGAGCGATGGCCTCCCGATCGATGATGATCTCCAGGTACGGCTTTCCCACGATGCGATCGGCGATCACCGTCGCGGGCTGCACGGCCGGGACCTCCTTCAGAAAGCGCTCGATGTCCAGACCGACCCTCTCGATCGTCTCCAGGTCGGGGCCCTTCACCTTGACCCCCATCGGTGCCCGCATGCCGCTCTGCAGCATGACGATTCGTGCGGCGATGGGCTGCAGGTTCGGCGCCGAGGTCGTACCGGGCAGCTTTGCCGCCCGAACGATCGCGTCCCAGATGTCATCCGGTGACCGGATCTCGTCCCGCCACTGCCGGTAGGGTCGTCCGTCCGAGTCCGGAATCAGCTCTCCGTCTTCATCCCGGGCGTACTCGCCCCGGTCTCCGTCCCAGCGAAAGCGGAGACGCTTGCCTTTCTCATCGGTGATGTATTCGGACTTGTAGTTGATCACCGTCTCGACCATCGAGATCGGGGCGGGGTCGAGTGGGCTCTCCACCCGACCGATCTTCCCGACCGCCAGATCGACTTCCGGCACGGAAGAGATCGCCATGTCCAACTTCTGCAGCACGTCGACCGCCTCCCCGATCGAGGCGTGCGGCATGGTCGTCGGCATGTAGAGATAGGAGCCCTCGTCGAGCGGAGGCATGAACTCCTTGCCCAGACCGGGGAACCTGTGCGTGGCCCCGACCCAGACGGGGTTGCCCAGAACGGCACTCTCCGGCACACCGATCCGGGCCAAGCCGCGCGGCACGAATCCGAAGACGCCGTCCACGCCGAGCCAAATCACGCCTCCCCACAAAACGAGAGCCAACGTTCCGCCCAGGAACGGCCCCTTGTTGCGCAGGCAGAAGCGGAGCATGGGCTCGTAATACCTCTGGAAGATCCGGAAACCACCCAGCCAAAAGATGAAGACGCCGGCGACGAACACCAGATTCCGGAGAATTCCTCGATCGGGACCGAGCGGGAGCCACTCCTCGGAGAGCACGATCGCCACCGCCACGACCACCAGGATATTCGACGCGAGCATCACAATCCGGCGGCGCTCCGCGGGAATCCGATTCTCGAGGAGCCGATACGCCCCCAGAACGAGGAGCACGAATCCGACGACCGCGGACAGCTTCACCCACGTGAGGAGTCCGATTGCGAGCATGGCGACCCCGAGCCCGCGTCGGCCCACGCCCTCCCGCATCGTTCGCGAGTGAACGAAGGACGCCAACGTGGGCAGAACGGTCAGGGCCAGGATCACCGACGCGATCAAGGTGAACGTCTTCGTGTAGGCCAGCGGCTTGAAGAGCTTCCCCTCCGCCGCCTCCATCGTGAAGACCGGGAGAAAGCTGACGACCGTCGTCAGGATGGCGGTCAGAATGGCCCCACCGACTTCGGAGGTGGCGCGATAGATGATCTCGAGGCGGCTCTCACTCTCGCTCGCCCGGCCGAGGTGCCGCAGGACGTTCTCCCCGATCACGACGCCCATGTCCACGATGGTCCCGATCGCGATCGCGATTCCCGAGAGCGCCACGATGTTGGCGTCGACCCCGAACATCTTCATTGCGATGAACGCCATGAGAATCGCGAGCGGGAGAACGGCCGAGACGAGCAGCGAAGTCGCGAGGTGGGTCACCATCACGAGGACTACGAGGACGGTCACGAGGACCTCGTGCGAGATCGCCGTGTTCAGCGTGCCCAGCGTCTCCCGGATCAGCCCGCTTCGGTCATAGAACGGAACGACCGTGACCTTCGACACGGTCCCGTCGGCGAGCGTCTTCGAGGGGAGCCCGGCGGAGATCTCCTCGATCCGAGCGTGGACGTTGCGGATCACTTGGAGTGGATTGTCACCGTACCGAACGACCACCACGCCGCCCACCGCCTCGGCCCCGTCCTTGTCCAACACGCCGCGACGGAGAGCCGGCCCCATGGACACCTTCCCCACGTCCCGGACGGTGACGGGGACGTTGTCCACGACCTTCACGACGACCTGCTCGAGATCGTCCACGCTGCGGAGGAAGCCGAGGCCCCGGACGACGTACTCGACGCGGTTGATTTCGATCGTTCGCGCGCCGACGTCGACGTTGGACATTCGTACCGCCTGGAACACGTCGGCCAGTCTCACCCCGAAGGCCCGCATCGCATCCGGGTCGACGTCGACCTGGTACTCCCGGACGTATCCGCCCACGGAGGCGACCTCCGCCACGCCTTCGGCAGAGGTCAGGGCGTACCGGACGTAGAAGTCCTGGATCGACCGGAGCTCGTCGAGTCCCCAGCCGGGGGCGGGATTTCCGTCCTCGTCACGTCCCTCGAGCGTGTACCAGAAGACCTGCCCGAGGGCGGTGGCGTCCGGGCCCAAACCGGGCTGGATTCCGGCGGGAAGGGTCCCGCGGGGAAGACTGTTCAGCTTCTCCAGGATGCGGGAACGGGACCAGTAGAACTCCACGTCCTCCTTGAAGATCACGTAGATCGTGGAGAACCCGAACATCGAGTAGCTGCGCACCGTCTTCACGCCGGGGAGCCCGAGAAGCGCGACCGTCAGCGGGTACGTGATCTGGTCCTCGACGTCCTGCGGAGAGCGGCCGGGCCACTCGGTGAAAACGATCTGCTGGTTCTCTCCGATGTCGGGAATCGCGTCGACCGGTACGGGATCCCGCGACAGGCCCCCCAGCGACCACTCGAACGGAGCGACGAGGGCGCCCCAGAAGACCATGGCGACCACCGCCAGAACGACGATCAGGCGGTTCTCCAGGCACCAGCGGATGATTCGATCCAGGGGAGACATGTCAGCTCTCCCCCCCGACGGGAGCGAATTCCTCCCGGACCTCGCCGCACCGGAGCATCTTCTTGCCGAAGAAGGGGTTGTCGATCTGCTCGTGGTCCTGCATCCAGTAGGCGCCCTTGAAGTCGAACGCCATCGGACAGAACGTCAGGTAGAACGTGGTTCCACGGGCGTGACCGAAGAGGCGCTCGGTTTCGATGACGGATTTCGAAACGCGCTCGAAGGACGTGCGCAGTGCGGCGATGTCCGCGTCCTTTCCGGTCTCGTTCAGCGCTGCCATGAGTTCCTTCGTGATGCGACTCCACTTCTGTCGCCCGCGGGCGGAGAGGCCGTCCTCACTCGGGGCATGGAGAGCCGTGTGGATCGCCCGCCGGCTCTCCCGTGCCGCACTCACGTCATCGGCCGCGAGCGCACTCGCCAGGCCGAAGTACGCCTCGTACAGCGGGGACAAGGCAGCAATGAATGCCTCGCTCGCCCCTAGGCGCACCCCTCCGGAATCGTCCGTAGGAGCAGATCCCCTCCCCGGGCTCATCATGCTGGGCTTCGCCTGGATCTGGAGGGCGCTGTCGATCTTGAAATTGCCCTTCACGACCACGCGCTCTCCTTCGGAGAGCCCCTCTTTCACGAGATAGAGGTCACCGGCCCGCGGACCGAGAACGACCTCCCGCCCTTCGTAGGCGGGGCCGTCGGCATCGGGATCCTCCACGTAGACCACGGCCCGCTTGCCGGTGAACAGCACCGCGCTTCGCGGAATCACCAGCGGGCCCTCGCCCGCGGAGACGGGGTTCACGTGGCCGAGGTCCTCGGCCCGCTCGAGGTCCATACCACACACGTCGCACGAGCCGCGGGTGTCGCGCACGACCTCCGGGTGCATGGGACAGATCCACTTGCCGGCGAGGCTCTCGGTGACCACCCGGCCCTCGCTCCCCACCTCCGCAAGGATCGTCGCGTGGACGAACATCTCGGGTTTGAGCAATCCCTCCCGGTTGTCGACGTGAACACGGACCTTGGACGTGCGCGTACGCGGGTCCAGCGTCGGCGAGATGAACACGACCTCTCCCCGGAATATCCGGCCGGGCACAGCCTCCGTCGTGAACTCCACTTCCTGCCCGTAGCGAAGCCAGGCCAGATCCGATTCGTAGGCGTCCAGTTTGACCCAGAGGTTGTCCAGATCCGCAATACGGTAGATCGCGGTTCCGGTATTCACGTAGTCACCCTCGACCGCGGTTTTCTCCACGACGACGCCGCTCATGTGTGCAAAAACCGTGACGTGATCGGACGCGGACCCGGAGGTGACCAGCCGGTCGATCTGCGCGGAAGTAAGACCGAGCAGACGGAGCTTCTCCCGCGCGGCCTCGACCGTGGCGTCGCCCGATGCCCGCATGATCTCCGATCCGGAGTCGTTCATGTCCTCCTTCGACCTCAACGCTTGAAGCAGCTCTTCCTGCGTCGAGAGGAGCTCGGGACTGTAGATCTCGGCCAAATGATCGCCCTTGCGCACGGAGATCCCCGTGTAGTCCACGAAGAGCCGATCGAGCCGGCCGGGGACCCAAGCGGTGATGGCACGCGTGCGCGTCTCGTCGAAGTCGACTTTCCCGACGAGGCGGACCTCTACGAAGGGTCGGTCGCGGACGACCGGGACCGTTTCGATCTCGGCCATTACGCGGGCGCTTTCCGACAGCTCCAGGCGGGGGGTGTCTCGGTCCCCGCCCGCCGCACCGGCCTCCACTGGAATGAGATCCATGAAGCAAATCGGGCACTGGCCCGGATCCGGCAGTTGGATCTGCGGGTGCATCGAGCAGGTCCAGATCGTCGCCTCCTCGGCCTCGCCGTGCTCGTGCTCGGCGTGTCCGTGGGGGGGCCCCTCCGAGGGCCCGTCGCAGCCTCCGAATCCGCGGCCCAGAAAGAACGCGACCGCGAACGTCAGCAACAGCAGCACGGGCGTCTTCCGGAGCACACGAAGCGGGTTTCGTGTCGTACTCATCGAGATTCCTCCCTCTTCCCGTACTCGCCTTTCAGGTAACCGAGTTTGGCCGCGCTCCGACCGCGATCGGTCAGCGCCCGCTCGCGTTCCAGCTCGAACTCCAACAGCGTGCGCTGTGCTTCGATGA